>NZ_JBIAHP010000038.1:0-46349 GCF_042870715.1 Streptomyces sp. NPDC006463
CCCCGCCCCGCATCTGTGATGCCGCCCCGTGGACGTCCCGCCCCCGAGGCCCCCGCCCCGCATCTGTGATGCCGCCCCGTGGACGTCCCGCCCCCCGAAGCCACCACCCCGCATCTCTGATCCCGCCCCGTGGACGTCCCGCCCCCCGAAGCCACCACCCCGCCTCCCTGATGCCGCCCGGTTGAGGTCCCGCTCCCCACACGACGGGCAGCAAGGTTGGGCAGGCGTCTGCGACGCCCAGGATTGGACCGCTGCGGTAGTCGTGCTGAGGCAAACCCTGACGGCTCTATTTGAAGATGTGATCGTCAGGGTTGTCGGCGGGCGTGCAGGCACTGGATGCAGTCGGGGCGGCGAACGCGGAAGCAGAGAGGGAGAGGCATCCGCAGGCGAGTGCGGTCGCGGCGCCGAGGAGGGTGAAGCGCCGGGTCCTTGTGGGCATGAGAATCAGGTCCTTTCGTACGGACTCCATTGCGCGTCGAGCGGGCCACCTGGTCACGTGACGAAATCTCGGGACTTGACAGCCGCTATCGAGGGCACGGCGATACGCACGTCAGAGGTGATATCGCTTCCCGCTTGGGGCGTCTGGGGCCCACACGAAACGCAAACGGCTCCTCAGAGGTCGTTTTCATCGACGAAGCCCGTCTGCTCCCGATTTGGGCCCGCGTCCAGGCATCGCTGGAGGGCGGCGAGGTGCTCATGTGTCGAACGATGCGCCTGGGAGAACCGTATTGCCCGTCTCATCCCGCAGGGTCTGTCTCATTCCAAGAGGCGCTGACTCCATCCCTTTCGCCCGAGGTAGGCGCCTCTTGGAAATGAGACGTAAGAGGCGCCAGCAAGCAGATGGGGCACCAGAGGCGACGCAAACTATCTGAAAACGACCTCTCAGGGTCTCTGTTGGGCCCGATTCAGGCGGCAAAGGGGCCAGACGGAGTCTGATGCCGGATTTTTCAACCTCTCACTCCGCCAAGGCGTCTCGCAGTCCTCAGGTGGCCGCCAAATAGCAGAAACTGTCCGCTGTCGCGGTCTTGGGGCGTCTTGCCGTCGTGGGGGCCGTGCCGGGACTCGTGGCAGTGGGCGGACCGCGCCCCATTCGGCGTCCGTCATGTCCGACGGATAGCGTCGCGGCCTCCCGCCCCGCCCGACACCCCCTGCCACCCTGTCAGTTCGTGCCATACCTCTGGCCCCGACGCCGGTTTCTGACGTACCGTCAAATCTGATCCGCACGTCCCGTCCCGGAGGTCCGCCATGCCCGCCGACCGGCCCATCGGCCTCGACGAGTACCCCATCCACCAGGCGCCCCTGTCGATGAAGCACCTCGTCAGTGGTGACCGCAACGCCTACGACCGTTGCATCTTCCACGTCTTCGACCACGCCGGCCGCGCCGTCCTCATCCTCGGCCTCGGGGTCTACCCCAATGCCGGGGTCATCGACGCCTACGCCACCCTCCGCGTCGGCGACGAACTCCTCGCCGTCCGTGCCTCCGACGCCCTCACCGACGACCGGATGAACCTCTCCGTCGGCCCTCTGGCCATCACCGTCGACGCCCCGCTCAAGCAGCTCACGCTGCGCTGCGCCGCCGACCCCGACGACCCGGACGGGCTCTCGTACGACGTCACGTGGACCGCCGAGTTCCCCGCCGTCTGGGAGCCCCACCACATCCAACGGCGCGGCGACCGCCTCATGCTGGAGGGTCGCCGGTTCGTCCAGGCCGGCAGCGTGAGCGGCGTCATCCGGGCCAAGGGCGAGGAGTTCATCCTCGCGCCGGGGGAGTGGACCGGTACCCGCGACCGCAGTTGGGGCGTGCGGCCGATCCCCGGTGAGGACGGGGGGCGGGCCGCCGAGGAGTACCGGCCCGAGGGCTTCCACTGGCTCTGGATCCCGGTCCGCTTCGAGGACCGCTTCCTGATGGTCATCGCCCAGGAGGACGCCGACGGCCACCGCACCCTGAGCGAGGCGGTCCAGGTCTTCCCCGAGGACAGCGGCCGCCACGACGTCCAGCTCGGCTGGCCGCACACCGAGATCCGCTACCGGCCCGGCAGCCGGCACCCCGAGAGCGCCGTCGTCCACCTCACCGACCCGGCCCGCAAGCCCCTCGAACTCGGAGTGGAGATCCTGAACTCCTCCCCGCTCGCCGTCGGCGCCGGCTACCCGCCCGCCGCCGACTGGCAGCACGGCAGCTGGCAGGGCCGCGGCTGGACCGACCGCCGCGTCTACGACCTCTCCGACCCCACCGCCCACCCCATGGCCGCCTTCGGGGTCACCGACCACTCGGCGCGCTTCACCCTCGACGGGCAGATCGGCCACGGCATCTTCGAGCACGGAAGCTTCGGCCGCCACGACCCGAGCGGCTTCGCCGACTACTCCTCCGTCGCCCAGTAGAAAAGGGGTACCCATGGCCACCGCTCCACGTCCGCGCACCTCCACCCGGGAGCCCGAAGAGCTCGGCCGGCGTCTCGCCGCCTGGCTGGACACCAGGCTCCCCGGCGCGAAGGTCACCAACGTCTCCGTTCCCGGATCCAACGGCATGTCCAGCGAGACCCTGCTCTTCGACATAGACCACCCCGACACCCCGCTCCGCGCCTGCGCGCTGCGGCTCGCCGCCGACCCGGCCGCCTACAGCGTCTTCCCGACGTACGACATGCCGCGCCAGCACCGTGTGATGAGCCTGGTCGCCGAGCACACGGACCTGCCCGTTCCGCGCGTGCAGTGGCTGGAGGAGGACCCCGGGCCGCTCGGGGCGCCGTTCTTCGTGATGGCCCGGGCCGAGGGGCGGGTCCCGCCGGACGTCATGCCCTACACCTACGAGGGCAACTGGCTGCACGCCGCGACCGACGCCGAGCGCGCCGAGCTCCAGGAGGCGAGCATCTCCCTGCTGGCCCGCCTGCACGACCAGTTCCCGTGCGCGGAAGCGGAGTTCCTGCTCCCGAAGGGCGAGGGGAGCCCGCTGCGCCGCCACGTCGACGCCCAACGCGCCTACTACGCCTGGGTCGTGGGCGGGCTCGCCCCGTCCCCGCTCATCGAGCGGGCGTTCGCCCGCCTGGAGGAGCTGTGGCCGCGGGACGAGGGCCCGGCCGTCCTGAACTGGGGCGACGCCCGCATCGGCAACGTCATCTACGACGGCTTCACGCCGGCCGCCGTCCTGGACTGGGAGATGGCGGCGTACGCCCCGCGCGAGCTGGACCTCGGCTGGACCGTCTACCTCCACCGGTTCTTCCAGGACCTCACCGTCGGCTTCGGACAGCCCGGCCTGCCGGACTTCCTGCGCCGTGAGGACCTGGAGCGGCGGTACGCCGAACTCACCGGCCACACCCCGCGGGACATGGAGTTCCACACCTTGTACGCGGCCCTGCGGCACGGGATCGTGATGCTGCGCATCGCCTACCGGCAGGCGTACTTCGGAGAGGTCGAGATCCCCGCGGATCCGGACAGCCTGATCCTGCACCACGCCAGCCTGGCCGCCATGGTGCAGGGAACGTACTGGGAGTAGGCCCGGCGGAAGGCCGGGTCAGGCCGCCTGCACGTGCTGCTGTCGCGTCTGCGGCGGCACGGGGCTCACGATGCGGACCGGACGCGAGCCCGGACCGCCGACGTGCGAGAAGGGCTGCGTCCGCCAGTCGAGCCCCTGCGGCAGGCTCAGGAGCACCACCGGCTCCAGCTCCTGCGCCCCCACCGGCTGGATCATGCCGACGGTGGGCAGCGCGTCGCAGACGGGGCGCCCGGTGCCCGCGCACACCGTGAGACCGAAGGGGTTCCACGGGGTCAGGCAGAGCGCGTGCTGCGGCAGGTACTCCTCGTCGGCGACGAGAGCGATCGACTGGCCGCAGTCGGGGCAGACGGCGTGGTGGATCTCGAAGCCCTCGCCGTCGTCGAGGTGTTCGGGATACTCACCGTCCTCGGAATCGACGAGTTCGAGGGGCTCCGGTTCGGTGCGACCGGCGCGGGTGGTGTTCTGCATGGATGTACTCCCCCTTGGGTGGGCCGGGCGGGCTGGTTCTTCGGCCTCGGCCAAAGCAAGCACTTCCCGCCGCGCGGCACGAGTAACCACAACAGCCCTGCGTACGCCTGCATACCCTTGTGGCCTTGGTCACATGCCCGGCGCAGATGCCTCCAGTGGGCGGACAGCACTGTGCCTGGGATGCCCTTGGGCCTTAGGTTGAGCGGCTATGAGCGCAATGGAGGAGCTGGACCGCCAGATCGTGGATCTGCTCGTGCGGGACGGGCGGATGAGCTACACGGATCTGGGCAAGGCCACGGGACTGTCGACATCGGCGGTCCATCAGCGAGTACGCCGCCTGGAACAGCGCGGGGTGATCCGCGGCTACGCGGCCGTGGTCGACCCCGAGGCCGTCGGGCTGCCGCTGACGGCCTTCATCTCGGTCAAGCCGTTCGACCCGAGCGCCCCGGACGACATCGCCGACCGGCTGGCCGGCGTGCCCGAGATCGAGGCCTGCCACAGCGTCGCGGGCGACGAGAACTACATCCTCAAGGTCCGTGTCGCGACGCCGCTGGAGCTGGAAGACCTGCTGGGCCGCCTGCGCGCCCTCGCGCACGTCTCGACGCGCACCACGGTGGTCCTGTCCACCCCCTATGAGGCCCGCCCGCCCCGGGTGTAGCCGCCTCGGGGGGACCCGGCGGTCGGGCGGGCCGTGGGGACGCGGGAGACTGGTCCCCATGACTGACCGCACCGCCGCCTCCGCCGACGCCGCCGGAGCACCGACAAGGACCGTCCTCCTGCGCGGAGGCGAGGTACACAGCCCCGCGGACCCGTTCGCCACCGCGATGGTGGTCGAGCGGGGCCACGTCGCCTGGGTCGGCTCCGAGGGCGCGGCCGACGCCTTCGCGCAGGGCGTCGACGAGGTCGTCGACCTCGGCGGGGCGCTCGTCACGCCCGCCTTCACCGACGCGCACGTCCACACCACCTCCGCCGGCCTCGCGCTGACCGGACTGGACCTCTCCGGAGCGCGTTCCCTCCCCGCCGCGCTGGACCTCGTACGCGCGTACGCCGCGAGCCGCCCGGCCGACCGGGTGCTCCTCGGGCACGGCTGGGACGCCGCCCGCTGGCCCGAGCGCAGGGCCCCGCGCCGCGCCGAGCTCGACCAGGCCGCCGGCGGCCGCCCGCTCTACCTCAGCCGCATCGACGTGCACTCGGCCGTCGTCACCACCGCCCTGCTGGACCTCGTCCCCGGCGTGACCCCGGACGGCGACGAGCCGCTGACCCGCGACGCCCACCACGCCGTGCGCGCCGCCGCCCTGGCCGCCGTCACCCCCGCCCAGCGCGCCGAGGCCCAGCGGGCCGCCCTGGACCGGGCCGCCTCGCTCGGTATCGGCTCCGTGCACGAGTGCGGCGGGCCCGACATCTCCTCCGCCGAGGACTTCCGCGACCTGCTGGCACTGGCGGGGGAGCGGCCCGGGCCGCGTGTCTTCGGCTACTGGGCCGACCGGGACCTCGACCAGGCCAAGGCCCTCGGCGCCGTCGGGGCCGCCGGTGACCTGTTCGTCGACGGCGCCCTCGGCTCGCACACGGCCTGCCTGCACGTTCCGTACGCCGACGCCGCGCACACCGGCACCGGCTACCTGGACGCGCGCGCGGTCGCGGAGCACGTGGCGGCCTGCACCGAGGCGGGGCTCCAGGCCGGGTTCCACGCCATCGGTGACGCGGCGCTCACCGCCGTCGTGGAAGGTGTCCGCGCGGCCGCCGAGAAGGTCGGCCTGGCGCGGGTCCGCGCCGCCCGGCACCGGGTCGAGCACGCCGAGATGATGACCCCCGCCACCATCGCCGCCTTCGCGGAGCTGGGCCTGACGGCGTCCGTGCAGCCCGCCTTCGACGCGGCCTGGGGCGGCGAGGATGGCATGTACGCCGACCGGCTCGGCGCCGAGCGCGCCCGCACCCTGAACCCGTACGCGGCCATGCTCAAGGCCGGTGTCCCGCTGGCCTTCGGCTCGGACGCGCCCGTCACCCCGCTGGACCCGTGGGGCACCGTCCGCGCGGCCGCGTTCCACCGGACCCCTGAGCACCGCATCTCCGTGCGGGCCGCCTTCACCGCCCACACCCGGGGCGGCTGGCGGGCGCTCGGCCGCGACGACGCGGGCGTCCTGATTCCGGGCGCTCCGGCCGACTACGCCGTCTGGCAGACCGCCGAACTGGTCGTCCAGGCCCCCGACGACCGGGTCGCCCGCTGGTCCACGGACCCCCGTTCCGGCACCCCCGGACTGCCCGATCTGACCCCCGGCGCAGACCTGCCGGTGTGCCTGGCGACCGTGGTCGGTGGGCGGGAGGTATTCGTACGCCCACAGGGGTGATCCGGTGTGCCTCGGTTCGATACGGGCACCCGGACCCGGATAGGTTCGGCCGGGTCCACCACAGGACGCCCGTGCCGGACGGATCCGCCTTCACCCGCGCCCGCGCCTCGGGGGCGACGGAAGGTTTGGCCGGTTGGGGCACCTCCAGCGGTAGTTGGGGGAGGGTGGCCCCGGGGTCGGGGCCCGGCGGTCCAGTAGACAACGGTCACGGCGGCCCGCAGCCAGCGGGAGTCTGACCGGCCCGAAGGACCGCTGGCCCCGATCGCTGTTCTAAAGTCATCCTCTGCGACCAGACGTACAGGACGTGCAAGAGCACAAAGGGGACTCAGTGAGCGACGGCGGACAGCGGACCTACGGGCCGCTCGGTACAGCCTTGGTGATCATTCCGACCTACAACGAGGCGGAGAACATCGGGCTGATCGTCGGCCGCGTCCGCGCGGCGGTGCCCGAGGCCCATATCCTGGTCGCGGACGACAACAGCCCCGACGGCACCGGCAAGCTCGCCGACGAGCTGGCGGCCGGCGACGACCACGTGCACGTCCTGCACCGCAAGGGCAAGGAGGGACTCGGCGCCGCCTATCTGGCCGGCTTCGTCTGGGCCCTGGAAGCGGGCTACGGCGTGATCGTCGAGATGGACGCCGACGGCTCCCACCAGCCGGAGGAACTGCCCCGCCTGCTCACCGCGCTGGCCGGCGCCGACCTGGTCCTGGGCTCCCGCTGGGTGCCGGGCGGCCGTGTCGTGAACTGGCCCAAGAGCCGCGAGATCCTCTCGCGCGGAGGGTCCACGTACTCCCGGCTGATGCTGAACGTCCCGATCCGCGACGTGACGGGCGGCTACCGGGCCTTCCGCCGCGAGACCCTGGAGGGCCTGGGCCTGGAGGAGGTGGCCTCCGCGGGCTACTGCTTCCAGGTCGACCTGGCACGCAGGGCGGTGCAGAAGGGTTTCCGCGTGGTGGAGGTCCCGATCACCTTCGTCGAGCGTGAGTTCGGCGACAGCAAGATGAGCAAGGACATCGTGGTGGAGGCCCTGTGGCGGGTCACCCAGTGGGGCCTCAAGGCCCAGGCGGCCAAGCTGCTCCCGGGCAAGGGCGCGGACAAGGACAAGGGGCAGGCCTGACCTGCCGAAGCGGCCCGGACAGCCCTTAGGGGATGTCCGGTACCTCCGGCTGAGGCCGCTTTTACGCGGACCCGTGCACACTGGGGGCATGACGACCGGCGTTCCCACATCGACGGCCCCCCGGCGGCGCTCCCCCGCCCGTACGTTCCTCCCCCTGGCGATCGCCGCCTGGCTGATCCTGGAGATCTGGCTGCTCGGCCTGGTCGCCGACGCGGCCGGCGGGCTGGCCGTCGCCGCGCTGCTCGCGGGCGGGATGATCCTGGGCGTGGTGGTCATCAAGCGGGCCGGGCGACGTGCCTTCAAGAACCTCGCGGAAACCTTCCAGCAGGCCCAGCAGGGTCGGCAGCCCGCCGCGCAGCAGCCCGGCCAGGGCAACGGCCTCACCATGCTGGCGGGCCTGCTCCTGATCATGCCCGGCCTGATCTCCGACGTGGCGGGCCTCCTCTGCCTGCTCCCGCCGGTCCGGGCGTGGATCGGCCGCCGCGCGAGCCGGTCGCTGGAGCGCAAGATGGCTTCGGCCCCCGCAGGCTCCTTCGGTGACGCCTTCACGCAGGCCCGCATCCACTACCCCGACGGCAAGGTCGTCCAGGGCGAGGTCATCCGTGAGGACCGGCCGCAGCAACCGGGCGACACGGCGTACCGGCCGCCGCTCGCCCCGTAGGCGACGCGACCGGTCGGGGACGAGCCCGCATCAAGCGGGCGATACCTGACAAAGCCGACGGGCAACTGCAACGCCGAGGGGCCCCCCCCCCCCCCCCGGGGGGGGGGGGCCCCCGCGGGGGGGGGGGGGGCCGCGGGGGGGGGGGGGGGGGGGGGGGGCCCGCGGCCGCCCCCCCCCCCCCCCCCGCGCCCCCCCCCCCGGGGGGGGCCCCCCCCCCGGGGGGGGGGGCGGCGCCCCTCGGCTTGTTCGTTTCGTCCGGCTGTCAGGCGGACTTGCGGCTGTCCCGCGGATGCACGGCAATGTTCATGGCGCCGGAACGAAGGACCGCAAGCCTCTCGGCCAGCACTTCCTCCAGCTCCTCGCGGGTGCGCCGCTCCATGAGCATGTCCCAGTGCGTTCGCGCAGGCTTGCCCTTCTTCTCTTCGGGCCCGTCCCCGTCAACCAGGAGTGCCATGGCGCCGCACGCCTTGCACTCCCACTCCGGCGGAATTTCTGCCTCAACCGAGAACGGCATCTCAAATCGATGTCCGTTCTGGCATGCGTACTCCACCGCCTGGCGCGGGGCCAGATCGATGCCGCGGTCCGTCTCGTAGCTGGTAACCACGAGGCGCGTACCGCGGAGAGCTCGCTCACTCATGAATCGTGCCTCCCGGGCTTTGTCGCCCACAGGACAGGTGTCGCTGTCGTCGTCATCCGGTCAACGTCCGGTCGGCGGTATAGATTCCCGCTCCGGGTCATGCGTCGCCCGTCGTGCCGCCCCTTGTTGTACCCACCAATGCCCGTTTTGTCACATCTGGCAGCAGATGTCACCCAACGTCCATGCTTCTTTAGCGCGCAGTAACGGTCCGCCTGGCAGGCCAAAGGCGTACACTACCGGCCCTTTGCTTCAACGTCTAAATTCGTTCGGAATTCGTTCGTGGATCCGGGCCGGGCGCGCTCGCGGATCCGGTCTCAGATCCGCTCGGGTACAGGATTGCCTGCCGCCTCCACCGCGCGCCGCACCGGCACTCTGGCCAGCAGCACGAAACCCAGTGCGAAGAAGACCACCAGCGAGATGATCGCGTCCCGGTAGCTCCCGGTGAGCTGGTAGGTCAGGCCGAAGACCAGAGGTCCCACCCAGCTCAGCCCGCGGTCGCTCATCTCGTACGCGGAGAAGTACTCGGCCTCCTTGCCCGCCGGCACCAGGTGCGAGAAGAGCGAGCGCGACAGCGCCTGGCTGCCGCCCAGCACCAGCCCGATCATCGAGGCCAGTGCGAAGAACCACACCGGGGTCCGGGCCGGCAGGAAGTATCCGGCCGCCAGCGTCAGCCCCCACGCGGCCAGTGAACCCAGGATCGTGCGCTTGGCACCGTAGATCCGGGCCAGCCGGCCCATGCCGAGGGCGCCCGCAACCGCGAGGACCTGCACGAGCAGCACCGCCCCGATCAGCGTGGACTGCTCCAGCTCCAGTTCCTCCGACCCGTAGATCGAGGCCTGGGAGATCACCGTCTGCACGCCGTCGTTGTAGATCAGGTAGGCGAGCAGGAACGACAGGGTCAGCGGGTAGCGCCGCATGTCCTTCAGGGTCGCGACGAGCTGCTTCCAGCCGCTGACGGCCGGACCCGACCCGGGCTCGCGGACCACGGCCCGGTCCCGCAGCCGGCGCAGCGGGATCAGCGCGAAGGCCCCCCACCACAGGCCCGCCGAGGCCAGGCAGATCCGTACCGCCTCGCCCTCGGACAGGCCGAAGGAGTCGTGGCCCTGGAAGAGCACCAGGTTCACCACCAGCATCACGGAGCCCGCGGTGTAGCCGAAGGCCCAGCCCCGGGAGGAGACCGTGTCCCGCTCGTCGGGAGTGGAGATCTGCGGCAGGTAGGCGTTGTAGAGCACCATCGAGACGGACAGCGCGGCGTTCGCCACGATCAGGAGCAGCCCGCCCAGCAGGTAGCGCTCACCGCCCAGGAAGAACATCCCGGCGGTCGCGGCGGCGCCCGTGTACGCGGCCACCGCCAGCATCGGCTTCTTGCGTCCGGTCCGGTCGGCGACGGCCCCCACCAGCGGCATGAGCACCACGGCCAGGATCACCGAGGCCGAGACCGAGTAGGCGAAGAAGGACCCCGCCCGCACCGGAATGCCCAGCGGGTGCACGAAGCCCTCGGTGTCGGCCGCCGCCTTGGCGATCGAGGTCAGATACGGCCCGAGGAACACCGTCAGCACGCTCGCCGAGTACACCGACACGGCGAAGTCGTAGAAGTACCAGCCCCGCTGCTCGCGCTTGCGCGCCGCCGTCGCGGTCGCCGCGGCGGCCGATCTGCCGTCCTCGGCGCCGGATTCCGCTTCGTCTTCCGTCTGCGCACTCATTCGGTGCCCCCTCGCTGGTCCCCGTACCGCGCGGCCCCCGGGTGCCCGCGCGGGCACCCCTGCCCTTGTCAGGCCCAGGCCCCGCGCCGGTCCAGCACCGCGCGCAAGATGTCGATCCGGTCGGTCATGATGCCATCGACACCCAGGTCGAGGAGAGACTCCATACGTTCCGGTTCGTTCACGGTCCACACGTGCACCTGCAGGCCGCGCTCGTGCGCGGTCCGCACGAAGCGCCGGTCGACCACGCGGATCCCCGCCTGGGTCTCGGGAACCTGGGCGGCCACCGCCCCCACGCGCAGCGCCGCCGGGATCGCGTACGAGCGCAGCCGCAGGCCCAGCACCCCGCGCACGCCGTACGAGGTGGCCAGCCGGGGCCCGGCGATCTTCTGGGCCCGCGCCACCCGGCTCTCGGAGAAGGAGCCCACGCAGACCCGGTCCCAGACACCTGCCCGCGCGACCAGGTTCACCAGCGGGTGCAGCGCCGACTCGGCCTTGATGTCGATGTTCCAGCGGGCGTCCGGGAACTCCTCCAGCAGGTCCTCGAAGAGGGCCAGCGGCTCGGTGCCCCCCACCCGGGCCTCGCGGATCCGCTTCCAGGGCAGCTCGGAGATCCGGCCCTGCGCGTCGGTGACCCGGTCCAGCGTGGAGTCGTGGAAGGCGACGAGTTTCCCGTCGGCGGTGGCGTGCACATCGGTCTCGAAATACCGGTAGCCCGCCTCGGCGGCGCGGCGGAAGGCTGCGGCGGTGTTCTCCAGCCCGTCCGCGGCCCCTCCCCGGTGTGCGAAGGGAATCGGAGCCGGGTGGTCCAGATACGGATGGCGAAGGCGTACGTGCGTCACGGCGGCAGTATCCCTCGTGGCGAGGGATGGTGCTGGTACGCCGGGTGAACGGGGGGCGGAGGCGGGTACGCCGCTGGTGCAGGTGGACCGGCCCGTGGCAGTCTGTGTCCGCAGACTTCAATCCAATCCCGGCCTCCGGCTCCCCCGTCGAGGCCAATCCGACGAAGGTGGACCGGACGCAATGGCCGAATGGACCTCAGCGGTCGGTGCCGCACAGCTCGCCCGCCTGATCACCTCCCAGCAGGGCCGCACCGCCGCACCCGGCTCGCGCAAGCTGCCCGCGTACCGCACCCTCGCCGACGGGATCCGCCTCCTCGTCCTCGAAGGCCGCGTCCCGGTCGCCGCCCGGCTGCCCGCCGAGCGCGAGCTGGCCGTCGCCCTCTCCCTCAGCCGCACCACCGTCGCCGCCGCGTACGAGGCCCTGCGCGGGGAGGGGTTCCTGGAGTCCCGGCGGGGCGCCGGCAGCTGGACCTCCGTACCGGCCGGGAACCCGCTGCCCGCCCGGGGCCTGGAGCCGCTGCCGCCCGAGTCCCTCGGGTCGATGATCGACCTCGGCTGCGCGGCCCTGCCCGCCCCCGAGCCCTGGCTCACCAAGGCCGTCCAGGGCGCGCTGGAGGAACTGCCCCCGTACGCGCACACCCACGGCGACTACCCGGCCGGCCTGCCCGCCCTGCGCCGGATGCTCGCCGACCGCTACACCGAGCAGGGCATCCCCACCATGCCCGAGCAGATCATGGTCACCACCGGCGCGATGGGCGCCATCGACGCCATCTGCAGCCTCTTCGCCGGGCGCGGCGAGCGGATCGCCGTGGAGTCCCCCTCGTACGCGAACATCCTGCAGCTCATGCGCGCGGCCGGTGCCCGCCTCGTGCCCGTCGCCATGGCCGACGGGCTGTCCGGCTGGGACATGGACGTGTGGCGCCGGGTCCTGCGGGACTCCGCCCCGCGCCTCGCCTACGTCGTGGCCGACTTCCACAACCCCACCGGAGCCCTCGCCTCCGAGGAGCAGCGCCGTGCGATGGTCGAGGCCGCCCGCTCCGCGGGCACCGTCCTGGTCGCCGACGAGACCATGCTGGAGCTCCAGCTGGACCCGGATCTGGAGATGCCCCGCCCGGTCTGTTCCTTCGACCCGGCCGGCAGCACCGTGATCACCGTGGGCTCCGCCAGCAAGGCCTTCTGGGCCGGCATGCGGATCGGCTGGGTCCGCGCCGCCCCCGACGTCATCCGCAGCCTGGTCGCGGCCCGCGCCTACGCGGACCTGGGCACGCCGGTGCTGGAACAGCTCGCGGTGAACTGGCTGATGAGGTCCGGGGGCTGGCAGGAGGCCGTGGGGATCCGTCGCGACCAGGCCAGGGAGAACCGGGACGCGCTGGTCGCCGCGGTGCGCCGGGAACTGCCCGACTGGGAGTTCGAGGTCCCCCAGGGCGGTCTCACCCTCTGGGCCCGCGCGGGCGGCCTCTCGGGCTCCCGGCTGGCCGAGGTGGGGGAGCGGGTCGGCGTACGGGTTCCCTCGGGGCCCCGGTTCGGCGTGGACGGGGCCTTCGAGGGCTACGTCCGGCTGCCCTTCACCGTGGGGGGCCCGGTGGCCGTGGAGGCCGCCACCCGGCTGGCGGCGGCGGCCGCCCTGGTCAGCACGGGCGCGGCAGGCAGCGGCGCCGAGCCCCCGCGGACGTTCGTGGCGTAAGGGCCGTCCGGTACGGGAGAGCCCTTGGCGCCGGTGCCGGGCCGGGTCACGGGATCTCCGAAGTGGTGACGGCCTGCCCCCGCCGGGCCTTGCCCAGCGTCACGTCACCCTGCCGCTCCGGCAGGAGCTCCAGCACGGCCTGGCGGAACGCCGGGTGCGCGGCGTCGTCGTACGGGTCCGGGGTGGCGGGCACCTGGAGCCGGTGCACCGGCCCCGAGCCGAGCCGCGCGTAGCCGCGCCCCGGCGGCACCTGGGCCGTCGGCGTGGTGTGCGGCGGCAGCCCCAGGACGTCGGCGATCTGCTGGATCGCGGCGGGCCCGAGTACGACCCGGGCTCGGGTGTGCTGCCACACGGCGTCGCTCAGCAGCTCCAGGTGGTCGAAGTGTTCGCTCACCACCACGGTGATGTGGGCGGCCCGCCCGTGCCGCAGCGGCACCTGCAGCTTGGCGAGCGGGTCGGGTGCCCCCTCGGCGGCCGCGAGATGTGTCAGCACGCTCGGCCGGTCGAGCAGGATCCACAGGGGACGGCGGGTGTCCTCGGGCGCCGGGCGCCCGGCCTCGCGGGCCCGGTGGGTGGCGATGAGGCGCCGCTCGGTCTCCTGGGCGGCCCATTCCAGGGTGGACAGCGCCCCGATCGGCCCGCACTCCACGCCGAGGACGCCGCTGCGCCCGGACAGGCAGGAGTACTCGCCGCTGCCGCCGCCCTCGACGATCAGTACGTCGCCCCCGTGCCGCAGGGCCTGCAGGGCGACGGAGCGCAGCAGGGTGGAGGTGCCGCTGCCGGGCTGCCCGACGGCCAGCAGGTGGGGCTCGGTGGAGCGGGGTCCGGTACGCCAGATAACCGGCGGCACGTCCCGCGGCTCGTCGCCCTCCAGCACGGGCAGGGTGCGCTGGACGCTCCCGGAATCGGTGAAGCCGAGGACGGTCTCGCCGGGGGAGGTGACGAACGGCTGGGCGGCGATACCCGTCGGCAGCGCCGCCAGCACCATCAGGTCGAGCTGGTTGCCCTCCTCGTCCCAGTCGAAGAGATACTCCCGTCCGCGCCCGGACTTGGCGTGCAGCAAAGCCTCGATCCGGGCCCGTGAGGTGGCCTCGCCATCGGTGAAGTAGGCCGGGTAGCGGATGTGGAGCCGGGTGACGCGGCCCGCCTCGTCGAACTCGTAGCCGCTGAAGGCCTTGTCCCAGTCCCCGCCGTGGGCGAAGAGCGGGCTCGGGTCCTCCGGGATGGAGAAGTACGGCACGAGGGCTTCGTAGAGGGAGCGGAGCCGTTCGGTCTCGGCATCGCTGGGCACGGTCTTCACCGGGGCGCGGTCGCGTCCCTGCCAGGCCGCCGCGGCCATGAGGGTGATCAGGGCGGCGAGCGGTCCGTAGGGGACGAGCGCGACCACGAGGACGCAGGCGGCTCCCAGGAACAGCGCGGGACCACGCCTGTCCTTGGGGGTTTCGGACCATTTGCGCCGCCCGGCCGAGGCCAGGACGCGCAGGCCGCGTCCGATGGTGAGGAGCGGATGGAGGACGTCCGTGGCGCTGTCGGCGGCCGTGCGAGCGATGTCGCGGCCCCGGGCCAGCGACGCGGTGCCGCGCTGAAGGATGCGGGGAAGTGGGCGCCGGGCCACGGGCGTCTCCTGGAGTTGTGGATGCTCGGGTACTTCGGGTGGGGCTGGGCGTCTTCGATCGGCGGCGGCCTAGAGCTTGATCCCGCCGAGCAGGCTCGCGAGGCTCGCCGTGCTCGCCGTGATGCTGGGGGCGATGGCGGAGCCTGCGAGGAAGAAGCCGAAGAGCGAGCAGACGAACGCGTGCGTCAGCTTCATCCCGTCCTTCTTGAAGAACAGGAAGCAGATGATGCCGAGCAGGACGACGCCTGAGATGGACAGGACCATGTGCGTTTCTCCTGGTGGGTGGGGACATTCACCATCAGTTCTTCCAGGCTCACAGGAAGTATCAATGCGACAAAAGGTGCATACGGGTGAATCCAGGAGTTTTTCACTGGACCGGCTCACCCCGGCTGGCGCGTCCGGAGTGAAGGGGGACAAGGGTGATCATTGCCTCGGCCTGCCCCGGACATGTGCAGGTCCGGGCGCTACCCTGGCGATTCACCCGTACGGACGCAGTGCCGTGCACCCCCCTGCCCGCCCGGCCCCGGGGGAACGAGCAGCGAGTGAAAGGCGGTACGAACGATGAGCGAGCACAGCGCGGGAGGCCCCGGTTCCCAGGACGTCCCCGACGAGGACGTCATCGAACTGGCCACCAAGATCTTCGACCTCGCCCGTCAGGGTGAGACCGAGACGCTCACCGCGTACCTCGACGCCGGTGTCCCGGCGAACCTCACCAACGACCGCGGCGACACCCTCGTCATGCTCGCCGCCTACCACGGCCACGCCGATGCCGTCGCGGCCCTGCTGGCCCGCGGCGCGGAGGCCGACCGCGCCAACGACCGCGGCCAGACCCCGCTCGCCGGAGCCGTCTTCAAGGGCGAGGAGGCCGTCATCCGCGCCCTGCTCGCCGGAGGGGCCGATCCGAACGCCGGCACCCCCTCCGCGGTGGACACGGCGCGCATGTTCGCCAAGGCCGACCTGCTGGAACTCTTCGGAGCCAAGTAATCCGCTTTTGCCGGTGACATGGCGGGGCCAGGCCGCTTCCCGACCTCACAGGTTGGTCACGGCGGCCGTAAATGTGGTCGCGGCGCACAAACCGCCTGGGTCATCATGGCGACGGATTCGATTCGCGAACATGACGGACGGGCAGGAGCGGGCTGGACACAACGGGTGTCCATACCCTTCCTGCCGGACCGGCCGCCATGGCCGCGGAGCACCGACGAGAGTGAGAAGGCAATGGTCTACATCGAGCGGAACCTGACGGCGGACGTCCTCACATGCTGTTACGCGGCCCTGTGAATCCCGATTCCCGGTTGCGTCCCCAGCTTGATTTGAGGCCATTCCCATGTTCGAACCAGTCATAGCGCCGAGCGGCACCCTGCTCGGGCTCCTCCAGCGCGGCCGCGGCGACGGCACGCTGCACGCTCTCGCGGCACCCAGGGCGGAGGCCCTCGCGGCCCTCAACCAGTGCGTGCTCCGCGATCCGCGCCAGGACTGGCAGGTCGAGAACCGCTCCTTGTACTACGCCCGGCTGTACCTGGACCTCGACGGCCCCCTCGGCGAGATCGAGACCCACCTCTTCAGCGCCGACGACCTCGTCGACGAAGAGGACCACCGGACGGGCCTCGCCCTGTCCGTGCTGGGCCACCTGGCCTCGTACGGCCGTGACGACGCGCTCATGCTGCTGCGCCGGTACGCCGCCTCCGGGGCGAACTGGGCCTGGGCCCTCGACGAGCTCGCCCTGCGCGACGACGACGAGGGCCTGCGCGGCCTCGCCAGATCCGTCCTCGCCAGATTCCCCGCCACGGCGGAGGGCGAGGCGCGGCTGGCCGCCGCCGTCCGCGACGCGTACGAGCCGAGGCCCTGGAGCCTGTGGGAGGAGTCACCGCGGTACGGGGAGCGCCTGCGCGCAGCCCGTCAGCAGGGCTCCTTCGACCGCTGGCAGCGCCAGCTGACGCCCAGCGGGCCCCGGCCGGGCTGGGGGGTCCAGGCCGTCTTCGACTGGGCCGCCGACGGCCTGCGCCGCGGTACCCCGCTGCACGTGCCCGCCGCGCGCTGCCTCGCCGCCGTGGCCGCGCCCGAGGACCGTCCCGCCATCCTCGCGGCGGCCGCCGGAGCCTCCGGTGAAGCCGCCCGCGCCACCGCCCTGCACCACCTGGTCCTCGCCGAACCGGACAACCCGGCCGTACTGGACCTCATCGAAGCCGCGGCCGACGAGCCGGCCGTGGCCGCGTACGAGCGCATGTGCGGCCCGGAGGCCGTCGAACGCGCCCGGCGCTGGATCCACCGCCCCGACGCCCTGGGAGCGGCCGCCGCGGCCATCCTGGCCGCCCGGGGCGGAGCCGAGGACGCCGGCCTGGTCCTCGGAGCCCTGCGCTCCACCGTCCGCGGCTCCGGCCCGGACACGCAGCGGCTGTTCGCCCTGGTGGACGGGGCCGGCCGGCTCGCCATCGGCTGCGCGGCCCCCGTACTGCGCCACATCTACCGCGAGACGGCCTCGTCCCACCTGCGCGGCCGGGCCGCCCGCGCCCTGGCCAGTACGGACCCCTCGTTCGCGGCGGGCTTCGCCGTCGAGTGCCTGTGGGACTGCGAGGAGACCACCCGGGAGGTCGCCGCCCGCCACGCCGAGACGGCCGACGCCCGCGTCGCCCCCCGGCTGCGCCGCCTGGCGGCGGACCCCGCGGAGGAGGAGGACGTCCAGTCCGCCGTCCGCAGCCGCATCGCCCCGGAGTCGGCCGTGTAGCCCCGCCGGCCCCCGCCCGACGCGCACTCGGCCCGGCCACCCCGATGTGAGGTGGCCGGGCCGAGTGCTGTCCTGACGCACCTCGCCCCGGCCGGTGCGGCCGGGGCGAGGTGTCCGCGATCACCCCGTGGGGGCGTCCGGGTGCTCCGAGCGGTACTTCTCCCGGGCCTTCCTCATCCGCTCCTCCGCTTCCTGCTGTTCCCGCAATTTCTCCGGTGACAGCGTTCGCTGCGGCTGTGCCTCGTCGGCGGGCGGCGGCTCGTCCTCGGGTACGCAGGGCGGTATCCGTGAAGACTCGTGCACACCGAACCCCATGGCCTCCGGGAGCCTGGCCAACCGGGTCTCCGAGGGCATCTCAAGCACGAGGGTGTGGCCCGGGGGGACCGTCCTCGCGTTGATCCTCAGCACGAATCCCTTCTCGTTCGTGCTGAGCAGAGGCTCCTTCGGATCATCGAACGCCGGACCCATGGCCAGCATGTCCGTGGGACACTCCGACTTGGGCTTCCCGTAGACCATCGCGACGCTGACGCCCAACCCCCGGAGCTCGGCCTCCAGGCCGGGCAGCCCGTCGGGTTGGAACAGCTCGACCAGGATGCTGCCGTCGTCGGCCCTGGTCAGTGTGTAGGCGTGGGCAGGGGACGAGCCGCCGCTGTCGCCGAGGACGGGAAGGGCGATCAGGCCCGCGGCCGCGGCCGCCACCGCGCCGAGGGCGAGCGGAATGCGGTACCGCCGCGCGGCAGAACGGCGGTAGGGGGCAGGTACGGGCGCGGGCTGATCCGTCATCCTGACCAGCAGCTCCGCCTTCAGTCGCTGCTCGAACGCACTGGGCCTGCTGGTCATCGGGCCACCTCCAACTGGTGTTCAAGGGCGGTCCGCTGGATGTGCTCCGGGCCGCGCAAGGCGCGCCGGGCCCGGTGCAGGCGGACCCGGATGGTCGCCTGGGTGACGCCGAGGGCCTGGGCGGCCTCGGCCGGGGTGAGTTCGTCGATGACCACGAGGTCGAGCGCGGCACGCAGCGGCTCGGACAGGGCGGCGTGGCGCTCGGCCAGGTCCCTGAAGGCCCTCTGGGCGTCGATCCGTTCCTCCAGCGCGGCGACGTCCTCGTCGTCGAGCAGCCGGCGCCCGCTCAGCCGGGCCAGCGCGCCGCTCTCGCGGGCGAGTCCGCGGGCGTGGCCCGACAGGATGTTGCGGGCTATCCCGAACAACCAGGCGATCGGCGCCCCCCTGTTGGGCCGATAGCCGGAAGTCGAGCCCATCGCCGCGAGGAAGATGTCCGCCGTCAGATCCGCCGCCAGGTGCGGGTCGCTGACCCGGCGGGTGACGAAGCCGAGCACCGCGTCGATGTGTTCCTCGTAGAACGCCCCGAATCCCTCGGACGTGGTGAGATCCGGTGGTCCGGTCTCGTGTCGTGGGCTGCGCACCCGGTTCCTCCCTGTGTAGGGGGCCGGTCGGTCCCCTCACCCAGTACTTGGCCGAAGCCCCCTCGAACGTTTCATCGGGACCGGAGGAACCGGACGGGAACCCCCGGCCGGGCCTGCGCCGCCGCGTCCAGGGCCGGACCCGGCGGGACCACGCCCACCACCGGGTAGCCGCCCGTCACCGGGTGGTCGGCCAGGAACACCACCGGCAGGCCGTCCGGGGGGACCTGCACCGCACCCAGAACCATGCCCTCGCTGGGCAGTTCGCCCGCTCGGGCACGGACCAGCGGGGTGCCCGCCTCCGTGCGCAGGCCGATGCGGTTGGACTTCGGCGACACCCGGAACACCGAACGCCACAGCCCGGCGAGCGACGCCTCCGTGAACCAGTCCGCCCGCGGCCCCGGCCGCAGGGGGAGCAGCAGTTCCGATGGAGCCCCGGGCAGGCCGTACGCGTCCGCCCCGGGGGAGGGGGCCGGCCCGGCGGGACCCACCGGCAGCGTCGTACCGGCCGACAGGACCGGCGGCCCCAGGCCCGACAGCAGGTCGGTCGAGCGACTGCCCAGGACCGGCGGGACGGCGAGGCCGCCGCGCACCGCGACGTAGCCGCGCAGCCCCGACTCCGCCCGGCCCACCTCCAGCTCCGCACCGGCCGGCAGCCCGACCGGCGCTCCCCAGGCCGCCGGGCGGCCTGCCACCCGTACGGAACACGGCGCGCCCGTGACCGCCACGGTCACCGGGGCGAGGGCCCGCAGCCCGACCCCGTCCATGGTCGTCTCCAGCGCCGCCGCGTCCGGAGGGTTGCCGACCAGCCTGTTGGCCAGCGCGTAAGCCGCCGTGTCGAGCGCCCCCGAGCGCGGGACCCCCAGGTGCGCGTACCCCGGACGCCCGAGGTCCTGGAGCGTCGTCAGGGCTCCCGGCCGCACCACCAGCAGCCCGCTCATCCGTCCGCCTCCGTGAACCGCACCCGTACCCCGGGCGTGAACAGCGCCGCCGGTTCGCGCTCCGGGTCCCAGAGCACCGCGTCGGTGGACCCGATCAGCTGCCAGCCGCCGGGGGAGGAGCGCGGGTACACGCCCGCGTACTCGCCCGCCAGCGCCAGTGAGCCCGCCGGGACGGCCGTACGGGGCGTGGCCCGCCGGGGGAGGTGGAAACGCTCCGGCAGACCGGTCAGGTAGCCGAAGCCGGGGGCGAACCCGCAGAAGGCCACCCGGAAGACGGTGGCGCCGACGATGCCCGCGACCTCCGCGGGGGCCACGTCCCACAGCCGGGCGGCCTCGGCCAGGTCCGGTCCGTCGTACCGCACCGGGACGCTCACCAGCGGCCCCTGCGTCTCCGTCAGCGGCGGCACCTCCCACCGGGCGATCCGGGCGCCCAGCCCGGCCGGGTCCCGTACGCCGTCCAGCAGCACCGTGCGCGCCGCGGGCACGAGGTCCCGTACGGCGCCCAGCTCGCCCGCCTCCCGCCGGCGCAGCAGCTCGGCGTGGAGCGCGGCGACCTCGGCCGCCGAGCCGAGCTCGATCAGCAGCGCCTCCCCGCCCACCACCAGGGGTCTCACGCGAAGGCCTCCACCCGGACCCCGGCCGCGCCCAGCGACTCCCGGACCGCGCGGGCGAGTTCCGCGGCCCCCGGGGTGTCCCCGTGCAGGCACAGCGAGCGCGCGGCGACCGGGACCTCGGACCCGTCGGCCGCCGTCACCGCCCCCTCGGCGGCCATCCGTACGGCCCGCGCCACCACGGCGTCCGGGTCGTGCACCACCGACCCCGGCTCGGTGCGCGGCACCAGCGTCCCGGCGGGCGTGTACGCGCGGTCGGCGAAGGCCTCCGGTACGGGAGCCAGCCCGGCCTCCGCGGCGGCGGACAGGAGCAGTGATCCGGGAAGGCCGAGCACCGGCAGGCCGCCCGTGGCGCCGGCCCCGGCCGCCATCCGGACGCCCGCGACGACGGCGGCGGCCTGTTCGGCGTCGTGCACGGTGCGGTTGTAGAGCGCACCGTGCGGTTTCACGTACGACACTCGGGAGCCGGCGGCCCGCGCGAACACCTCCAGGGCCCCGATCTGGTAGGCCACTTCGTCGGCCAGCTCACCGGCCGGCACGTCCATGGAGCGCCGGCCGAAGCCCGCCAGGTCCCGGTAGGAGACCTGCGCGCCGATCCGTACGCCCCGCGCGGCCGCCAGCTCGCAGACCCGGCGCATGATGGACGGGTCCCCGGCGTGGAAGCCGCACGCCACGTTCGCGCTCGTGACGACGGACAGCAGGGCCTCGTCGTCGGTCAGGGTCCACCGGCCGAAGCCCTCGCCCAGATCGGCGTTGAGGTCGATCACCCGAGTGGATGCGATCATGGAAGCCATGCGCTGAGCGTAGAGCAGGAGGCCCGGGGACGATCCGGCCGAACCATGCCGTTTGGGATGTTGTCCGTGACAGCGCCTAGTCTTTGTCCGTGACTCTCCCCGCCCCGGCGAAGACCCTTCCGTCCCCGGCGCCGGGCCCTGCCGCCGACGAGGGCCTGGCCCGGCGGCTGCGCGCCCTCGCCTGCACCGCCCCGCTGCACGACCTCGACGTACGCAAAGCCAATCTGGCGGGCGAGTACGGGGTCTACGCGATGGCGGAGGTCGCGCTGGCCGCGATCGACCTGGTCACGCTCAACATGGACTTCGACACGGGCGCCGACCACGAGCAGATAGTGGCCAGGCTGCTGCCGCGCGTCGCGGCCCAGGCCCCGGCCCGCCCGGCGGCCGAGCACGAGCGCGTCGCCCGCTGGGTGCTGGAGAACCTGATCAACGTCGGCAGCGTGGACCGCGGCTTCCGCGCGATCTACGGCACCTTCGGCCCGGACGGGGTCTACGTCCGGCGCGACTACGACTTCAAGCTGATCGAAGAGGTCCCCGGCTACGGCGGCGCGGTCTACCTGCGCACCACCGACGAGGCCGTCAACGTCCTGGTCGGCGCCCTCGACACCGACGTCACCAGCGCCCAGATCGCGGCCGAGGTCAAGCTGGACGTGCTGATCAGCCGGGGCCGGCTGGCGGACGCCCAGCTCGCCGCCGAACAGGCCCGCTACCGCACCGTCCAGTACGCGGAGACCCTGCGCCGCACGCTGGACGCGACGCGGCGCAACGTGCGGGCGGTGGACTGGCTCCAGGCCGTCCCCGACATGATCGCGGAAGCCCTCGACCACGTCGCCGACCGCTACCGCCACGAGAACGCGATCCTCACCAACATCCGCAAGGCGCGGGACGAGGCGGAGGAGCCGGAGAACAAGCGGCGCGCGGCCGAGCTCGTCGACATCGTCAAGGACTGCATCCGCCGCCACACCCAGCTCCAGTCCCGGCTCCTGGACGCCGGACCGCTCTTCCGCGCCGAGCAGGACCGCCAGGCCTTCGCCGCGCCCGCGCGGCGCTCCGGCATCGACCTGTACGGGCAGCTGGTGGCCCCGCTGCTGCCGCTGCCGCTGGAACAGGCGAGGCGGGTGACGGACGCCTTCTTCGCCTCCGGCGCCGGTCTGCGCACGCCGGTCTCGGTGCGCGTGGGGGACCTGGTCGACATCCTGCTCACCCCGCCCGTGGAGCGGGAGCACCTCGGCGCGGAGATGCCCGAGCCGGACCTCATCGCGACACCGGACGACAGCCGCTTCAGCGAGGAGCAGCTCGCCGCCGCGATGGAGCTCCTGGACCTGCCGCACGACGCCCCGCGCCGGTTGTCCGGCCTCCTCGCCGAGGCCCGCCGCAGCGACCCGGACCTGCCGTACCTGGTGGCCCTGCTTGCCGTCCACGCGGCGAGCCCGGCCGTCGGCACGGCATACCGCCAGGGCGAGGAGCGGCTGCTCTTCGCGGTGGACGACGGCACGCAGCTCGACGACCCCGAGTTCGGCGGTGCGGACCTGATCGTCGGCACCGCGCTGCTCGACGCGGCCGGCATGGCCGCGGACCGCGCGGAGGCGGCATGAGCCGGCCGCTCGCCCTCACGGCGCGGGCAACGGCGGCCGCCGCCGCGTCCACCCGGCCATGCCCGGGCCCGGCCGTCGCCTCGCCTCCGCCGGGCCGCGCGGCCCTGCAGGCGCCCGCCGTGCCGGTGACCGCGCCCGCCGTGCCCGTCCCCGCGTCGGCTGCGGCCGTACCGGTGTCGGCTGACCGGGCCGCGCCTGCTGTGGTCGTGCCCGAGCCCGGTGCGGTCGTGTCCGCGCCCGGTGCGGTCGCTCCCGCGTCGGCTGTCGCCGCCGTGCCTGTGTCGGCAGTGGTCGTGCCGGCTCCTGCCATGGGCACGCCTGCGTCGGCCCCTGCGGCCGTGCGCTCGCACGCCGTGGCCGCTCCAGAGTTGGCTGTCGCCGTCCCTGCGTCGGCTGACCGGGCCGCGCCCGGTGTGGTCGTGCCCGCGCCCGGTGCGGTTGTGTCCGCGCCCGGTGTGGTCGCTCCCGCGTCGGCTGTCGCCGCCGTGCCTGTGTCGGCAGTGGCCGTGCCGGCTCCTGCCATGGGCACGCCTGCGTCGGCTGCCGTCATGCCCGCGCCCGCCGGCCGGGCCGCGCCCGCCGGGGCCTCTGCCGCGCCCCCTGCGGCCGCGCCCTCGCGCGCCGTGGTCGCCCCCGCGTCGGCTGACCCGGCAGGGCTCGTGGACGTGTGGCGGGCCGGGGCGGTAGGCGGGCCGCCCCGGTACGCGACTGCCCGGGGAGCCCGGTCCGGCCGCCGGGCCTGCGTGGCCGCGGCCGCCGCCGGGGCGAGGCGACGCCGCCCCGGAGCGCGGGGGCCCGCCGTCGACGCCGCCGCACCCCACACCACCCGAACCCGCAACACCCGCACCGCCGAGGAGACCCACCCGTGAGCGACCACCACGCCGAGCACACCGCGTGGAGCGAGCCGGCGCCGTCGGCTCCCGTCGCGCTCGCCCCCGCCGCCGCGGTGACCCCCGCCGACGCCGCCGACGCGGCCCGCCTCGTCGCCTTCGGGCTGCAGCCCAAGCTGCTCCCCGCCCGTGACGCCGAGTACGCCGAACTGCTGCGCCGCTACCGCGAGGACCCCGCCTTCGGCCGCCTCGCCGACGCCGTCGCCACCGGCCTCGGCCTCGTCGTGCTGGAGGTGTCCCCGCGCGCCGGCATGGCCGTGGCCGCCGGTGAGGACTCCGTCTTCGCCGTCCGCATGGGCGACTACGCCCGCCGCACCGCCGCCGACTCCGCCGACCGCTTCCTGCACGGCCTCGCGCACCTCGCCGTCGCCGCCCTCGCCTTCCCCCGCCCCGAGGACCTGGCCGACGACGGCTACATCGGCCGCATCACCGTGAACGGCGTCGACGCCTTCGTCCGGCAGACCTGCCGCCGCCTGGAGGAGCGTGCCGAGGAGCTCGGCGAGAACACCGACCCCGCCTCCGACGCCCCCGGCCTGGAGGCCGCCTGGCGGGTCTACGCCCGCCGCAGCGCGACCGGCGCCACCAAGGACGCCCGCCGCCTCGCCGGCTCCACCACCGGCATCGTCGGCAAGGCCGCGGCCTTCCTCACCGAGTCCGGCTTCCTCCAGCGCACCGGCGACGACGCCGGAGGCACCTACCGCACCACCCCCCGCTACCAGCTCCAGGTCCGCGACATGGCGGGCAGCGCGGCCATGGCCGAGCTCCTGGAACTGGGCGTGGTCCCCGTCAGCGACGGCTCCGCCACCCTCCTGCCGCCGCCCGAGGGCGACGACCTGCAGCTCGCCGCTGACGCCGGCCTGCCCTTCCACGCCTGAGCCATCCGCCCCGTCCCCGTCCCCGTACGTCCTACGAAAGACCACGAGAGTCCGCCGCCATGTACGAGCTGTCCCGGATCCGCCTCTACTCCATCGGGCCCGCCGGCGCGCGCTACGCCGACACCGTGCTCGACCTGCGCGGAGTCGGCGAGCCGGTGCCCCACCCGGCGCCGGCCCAGGCGGAGTTCTTCGAGGACGAGCCCACCGGCCCGCCGCGCCGCCCCGCGCCCGCCGGCGTGCTCTTCCTGGAGAACGGCGGCGGCAAGTCCGTCCTCCTCAAGCTGATCTTCTCGGTGATGCTCCCCGGGCACCGCAACACCCTCGGCGGCGCCAGCTCCGGCGTGCTGCGCAAGTTCCTGCTCGCCGACGACTGCGGCCACGTGGCCCTGGAATGGCAGCACACCCAGACCGGCGAGTGCGTGGTCGTCGGCAAGGTCAGCGAATGGCGCGGCCGCCAGGTCTCCAACGACCCGCGCAAGTTCGCCGAGGCCTGGTACTCCTTCCGCCCCGGCCCGGGCCTGAGCCTGGACAACCTCCCCGTCGCCGAGGCCACCGCGGTCCGCCCGCCAGTCGAAGGCGCCTCCGGAGCCCAGGGCCGCCGCCGCACCATGAAGGGCTTCCGCGACGCCCTCACCGAGTCCGGCAAGGCGTACCCGCACCTGGAGGTCTACTTCGAGGAGATCCACGACCGCTGGAACGAGCACCTCACCGAACTCGGCCTCGACCCCGAACTCTTCCGCTACCAGCGCGAGATGAACGCCGACGAGGGTGAGGCCGCAGGTCTCTTCGCGGTCAAGAAGGACTCCGACTTCACCGACCTCCTGCTGCGCGCCGTCACCGACACCCGTGACACGGACGGCCTCGCCGACCTCGTCCACGGCTTCGGCAACAAGCTGGGCCGCCGCGCCGAGCTGATGGCCGAGCGGGACTTCACAGCCGGTTCGGTGGACCTGCTCACCAAGATCGTGGAGGCCGCCGGGACCCGCTCCCGGCTGCGCGACGTCCACGCGGGCGCCGAACGCCGTACGCGCACCCTCGCCCGGCGGCTGTCCGCCCGCGCCGCCGAGGAACGCGGCCGGGCCGCCGACCTCGCGCAGCGCGTCACCGGCGCCGCCCACCAGGTCACCGCCGCCGAGTCCGCGCGCGCCCGCAGCGCCGCGGTCTCCGCCGAACTCGCCTACCGGCACGCCTCGCTGGCCCTGACCGTCGCCGACAAGGCGGCCGCCGCCCAGCGCCGCGAACTCCTCGAAGCGCGCACGCTGCACTCCGCCTGGCAGGCCGCCGAGAACGTACTGCGCCACCGCGCCGCCGCCGACCGCTCCGCCCGGGTCGCCGCCGCGATCCTGGAGGCCGAGCGGGACGCCGCCCCGGCGCTGGCCGCGCGCGCCACGGCCGCCGCCGAGCTCGTACGGGCCCTGCACACCGCCGCCGAGCACGGCGAGCGGGTCGCCAACGAGGAGGAGGAGCGTTCCGCCGGGCTGCAGGCCATCGGTGAGGCCGCCCACCGGGACGCGACCGCCGCCGCCACGGCCGCGCAGCGCGCGCGCAGCGAGGCCGAGCACCTGCGCTCGCGCCTCGGCGAGGTCCAGCAGGAGACCGCCGAGGCCGTCCGGGCCGGCTGGCTCGACGACTCCGCGCCCGACGCCGACCCGGCCCGCGCCGCCCTCGCGGCCACCGACGCCGAGAAGACCGCGGTCGCCGCCTGGGACGAGTCCCGAGAGGCCGCCCGCGCCGCAGCCGACGCCGCCCGTGAGGCGGCCGCCGCGGAATCCCGTGCCGAACTCACCGCCGCCCGCGCCGCGGACGCCGCCGACGCGGCCGAAGCCTCCCACGACGCGGAACACCGCGCCGCGGCCTCCCTCGCCGGATCCCCGCGCCTGGCCGACCTCCTGGGCCTCCCGGCCACCCCCGTCCAGGCCCCGGGCCTTCCCGGGCCCCGGGGCGAGGTCTCCAGCCCGGACGGGCACCAGGACGGGCGCCAGGACCGATCCGGCGACCCTGGCACGGCCCAGGACCACCGCTCCGCCGCCGGACGGCTCACCGCCGAGGACCTCGACCGGAACGCGGAGGACCTCCACCACCTGCTGACCGACGGAGTCGCGGCGGCCGAACGCCAGCTGTTCGAGCTGCGCACCGCCGCCGCCGACGACGCCCGCATCCTCGGCGCCCTCGGCGACGGCGGACTGCTGCCGCCCGGCCCCGACGTCCTCGCCACCGTCGAGTACCTCGGCGAACACGGCATCCCCGCCCTCCCCGGCTGGCGCTACCTCGCGCAGTCCGTGGACCCCGCCGACCACGCCGCCGTCCTCGCCGCCCGCCCCGAACTCGTCGACGGCGTCGTCATCACCGACCCCGACACCCACACCCGCGCCCGCGAGGTCCTCTCCGGCGCCGCCCTGCTGCCCCGCTCCACCGTCGCCGTCGGCACGGCCGCCGCCCTGCTGGCCCCCGTCCCGCAGACCGACGACGACGCGGTGTTTCTCGTACCGCCGAACCCGGCCATGCACGACGAGCACGCCGCCGACGAGGAGCGCCAGGCGCTGCGCACCCGCGCCACCGCCCGGGACACCGAGATCCGCGAACTCGCCGCGCGCCTCGCCGGGGACCGCGAGCTCGCCGCCCGGCTCGCCTCCTGGCGCACCGGCTGCCCGGCCGGCCGCCTCGCCGAGCTGGCGCAGCAGGCCACGGCCGCCCGAGCGTTCGCCGAGGAGGCCGACGCCGAGCTCGCGGAGGCCCGTACCGTACGAGCGGAGGCCGACGAGGCCGCCGCCGACGCGGCCCGGGTCCGCGACGAGCGGCAGGACACCGCCCAGCGCGCCCGCCGGGTCGCCGACGCCCTCGCCGGGCTCGCCTTCCGCCTGCGCGAACGCGCCGGCTGGCAGGCCCGACTGCGTGAACTCGCCGACGAGGCCGCCGAATCCGAAGCACGCGCCGAGGTCTGCCTGGACCGGGCCCGCGCCGCCGACGAGGACCGCCGCGCCGCCCAGCGGGCCGCCGACGACGCCCGCCGCACCGCCCGCGCCCTGCGGGCCGAGCGCGCCGAGATCGCCGGCGCCCCCGAGCCCCTCCCCGAGGACGACGGGACGGCCAAGGCGCCGCTCCCCGACCTCCGCGAGGCCTACCGCGCCGCGTCCCAGCTCTACGAGAAGGTCGGCGTCGGCGCCGACCTGCGTGCCGAACAGGCCCGCGCCGAGAGCGACGAGAGCGCCGCCCTCGCCGAACTCGACCGCCTCACCAACAAGGTCCGCACCCGCGCCGCCCAGCTCCTCGAAAGCACCGACGGAGCCGACGGCCCGTCCCGGCAGGCGGCCGCGGCCCGCGCCGAGTCCCTCGTCCAGATGCTGGAGACCCGGGCTTCCCACGCGAGCGAGCAGCTCGGCCGGCTGCGCGGCGAGGCCGAACGGCACGCCCCCGCCGAGGGCGGGGCGCACACGGATCTGCCCGAGGAGCTCATCCCCGAGGACGTCGAGCAGGCACAGGGCCTGCTGCGCACGGCCACCGCGCAGCTCGCCGCCCACACCGCCGCGGTGGAGAGCGCCCGGGCCGCCCACGCGGACCTGCTGCAGGCCCACCGCACCGCCGAGGACGGCGCCGGCGGCTTCGACGAGACCGCGGCCATGCTGCGCGACCTCCTGCGCGACCACACGCACGCCGAAGACGAGCAGGAGCCGGTGCCCCACCCGGGCACCCTGGAGGAGGCCCGCCAGTCCGCCACGGAGGCCCGCCGCTCCCTGCGCGGCTGCGCGGCCGACCTCTCGGCCGCCGAGGCCGCGGTGCGCGAGGCGAGCGACATCCTGGTCAGGCACGCCAACTCCAACCGGTACGAGCAGGTACGCACCCCCGCGCGGCAGCAGATCCGCGAACTGCCCGCCTCCGCCCTGCCCGAGCACGCGGCGGCCTGGGCCACGGCCTTCGCGCCGCGGCTGCGCGTCCTCACCGACGAACTGGCGCAGCTGGAGCGCAACCGCGACAGCATCGTCGACCGCCTGCGCGGCCTCGTGGAATCGGCCCTGGCCACACTCCGCTCGGCCCAGCGCCTGTCCCAGCTGCCGGAAGGGCTGGGGGAGTGGTCGGGGCAGGAGTTCCTGCGGATCCGCTTCGAGGAGCCGGACCAGGCCACGCTCACCGAGCGGCTCGGCGAGGTCATCGACGAGGCCACCCGCGCGGCCGTGAAGAAGAACAGCACCGCCTCCTTCGGCGAGGGCCGCCGCGACGGCATGTCCCTGCTGCTGCGAGGTGTCCAGGCAGCCCTCGAACCCAAGGGCATCTCCGTGGAGATCCTCAAGCCGGACGCGGTGCTGCGCGCCGAGCGCGTGCCGGTCGGGCAGATGGGGGACGTGTTCTCCGGCGGGCAGCTGCTGACCGCCGCGATCGCGCTGTACTGCACGATGGCGGCGCTGCGCAGCAACGACCGCGGACGCGACAAGCACCGCCACGCGGGCACGCTGTTCCTCGACAACCCGATCGGCCGCGCGAACGCCACGTACCTGCTGGAGCTCCAGCGGGCCGTCTCCGACGCGCTCGGTGTCCAGCTGCTGTACACGACGGGCCTGTTCGACACCACGGCGCTCGCCGAGTTCCCGCTGGTCATCCGCCTGCGCAACGACGCGGACCTGAGGGCGGGCCTGAAGTACATCAGCGTGGAGGAACACCTCCGCCCGGGCCTGCCGCAGCAGTCCCCGGAGGCGGAGACCATCCACGGCGAGATCACGGCCACCCGCATGTTCCGCCGGAGCTGAGCCCCGCCGCCCCGGACTCCGCCCGCCAGGCGGGTCCGGGGGCCGCCGGGCCGGTCAGGGCGGCCGGGCGGGAGCCGGCGGCCGCCGGGTGCGCGGTCAGCGGCGGCCGAACGCCGCGAGCGGGCCGTCCTCGCGGGGTATTCGCGCCGGGGCGGCCTTGCGCGCCGCACGGGCGGCCTTGGCGGCCCGGCGGGCCTCCCGACGGCGGCTGCGGGCCGTGCTGCTCGGCTCCGAGACCACCCCGTACCGCTGGTTCCACGTCTGCCGGGTGATCCACACGTCCAGCACGCCCCAGGTGGCGACGATCGTCCCCGCGACCGCGCCGAGCGCCATCGGGAAGGCCAGCCACGAGCCGGTCAGCGTGAGGAAGAAGGTGACCGTCGCCTGCGTCAGCGTCAGGGCCACGATCAGCACCGACCGCACCGCCGACGTCCGCACCGGATCCGGCATCCTCCGCCGCCGGGCCGGCTCCTCGACCCACAGCCCGCGCCCGCCCGCGCCGCCGACGCCCTCACGTGCGCCCGCACCTGCGCCACCGTCCTGCGCGCCGCCGCCCACATGTCCGTTCATGGTCCGCTCACTCCCCACCGCGCGGTCCGCAACGCCTACCCCGCCATGCCTACCCGGCCACGTCCACCCCGACGTGTACCCCCGAACAGAAGACGTACGGCGCCGCCGAGAGATTCCCGCTTCACGGACACCGTCACCACCGGGCCCGTTGATCGCGGAACGAATAATTCCAGCCATCCATCCAATTGCGGGAACTGACGCCTCACCAAGTGTCATCTGCCACATATCGGGCGGCACTTGACCGGAAGTATCGGACAACTCCCGATCTTCGGCCAGGGGTCCGGCCGAAAATGTCCGGACACGCCTTCGAAGCCGCCCCCCGGCAGTAGTAGGCTCACGCCGTTTAAATGACGGAACACCGAACCCCCCGACAACGGGGTTGAGCTGGGGGAGGCTGGGGAGGCCATGCGCTTTCGCGGGAAGTCCATCCGCCGGAAGATCGTGGCGTTGCTCCTTGTGCCGCTCGTCTCCCTGACCGCCCTCTGGGGCTTCGCGACCGTCATCACCGGCCGCGAGGCCGTCCAACTCCTCGACGTCGCCTACGTCATCGACAAGGTCGGCTATCCCATCGAGGACGTCGTCCGCGTCATCCAGAAGGAACGCCGCCAGACCCTCGTCGTCATCGGCGACCCCCGTGCCTCCACCGCCACCACGGAGCTCGCCAAGCGCCGCGCCGCCACCGACGAAATCGTCGAGAAGATGAGCGCGAGCGCCCGCGACCCCGAGGTCATCGAAGAGCTGAGCCCGCAGAACGCCCAGCGCCTGCGGAGCATCCTGGGCGCCTTGCACGGCATCGGAGCCCTCCGCCGCTCGGTCGACGAGAACACCCTCGACCCTAGTCAGGCGCTGGACCTCTACGGCCGACTCGTCGACCCCTGCTACGAGTTCCTCATGAATCTCCACGCGCTGGAGAACGTCGAGATGGACAAACAGGGCCGCGCCCTCGTCGGTATCACCCGCGCCCGCGAGACGCTCTCCCGCGAGGACGCCGTCATCGCCTCCGCGCTCGCCGCGCGCAACGTCAGCGCCGCCGACCTGCGCCACGTCTCCGACTTCGTCGCCAACCGCACCCTGCTCTACGACTTCAACCTCGCGATCCTCCCGGCCGGCGACCGCGAGCGCTTCGAGCACTACTGGGGCGCCGCCGAGACCAAGTTGCTGCGCGACGCGGAGGAGCGCTTCCTCGCAGGCGGCGCGGGCAAGAACCCGCGCGTCACGGCCGCCCAGTGGGACGAGGCCGCGACCAAGGTCCTCGACGAGCTCGCCGTCATGGGCACCGACGCCGGCGACCGCTACCAAAAGCGCGTCGAACCCGTCGCCATGGACGTCCTGGTCCAGGCCGCGGTCGCCGGCGTCCTCGGCTTCATCGCCCTCGCCTTCTCCCTCTTCCTCTCCGTCCGCATCGGCCGCGACCTGGTCCGCGACCTGTCCCGGCTCCGCAAGGAGGCCCACGAGGCCTCCGGCGTCCGGCTGCCGAGCGTGATGCGCCGCCTCGCCGCGGGCGAGCAGGTGGACGTGGAGACCGAGGCGCCCCACCTGGAGTACGAGAAGGACGAGGTCGGCCAGGTCGGCCAGGCCCTCAACTCCCTCCAGCGCGCCGCCGTCGAGGCCGCCGTCAAGCAGGCCGAGCTGCGCCGCGGCGTCTCCGAGGTCTTCGTCAACCTCGCCCGCCGCAACCAGGTGCTCCTGCACCGCCAGCTGACCCTCCTCGACACCATGGAGCGCCGCACCGAGGACACCGAGGAGCTCGCCGACCTCTTCCGCCTCGACCACATGACCACCCGCATGCGCCGCCACGCCGAAGGCCTGGTGATCCTCTCCGGCGCCGCGCCCTCCCGCCAGTGGCGCAAGCCCGTCCAGCTGATGGACGTCGTACGGGCCGCCGTCGCCGAGGTCGAGGACTACGAGCGCATCGAGGTGCGCCGGCTCCCGCGCCTGGGCATCGCCGGCCCCGCCGTCGCCGACGTCACCCACCTCGTCGCCGAACTCCTGGAGAACGCCACCGTGTTCTCGCCGCCGCACACCGCGGTCCAGGTGCTCGGCGAACGCGTCGCCAACGGCTTCACCCTGGAGATCCACGACCGCGGCCTCGGCATGAACCCCGAAGCGCTGCTCGACGCGAACCTCCGGCTCGCCGAGACACCCGACTTCGAACTCTCCGACACCGACCGCCTCGGCCTGTTCGTCGTCAGCCGCCTCGCGCAGCGCCACAGCGTCAAGGTCGTCCTCCAGCCCAGCCCGTACGGGGGCACCACCGCGGTGGTCTTCCTCCCCGCGGCCCTGCTGACCGATGCACCCGACACCAACGGCACGGGCATCCGGCTCGACGCGGCCGGCAAGGCCGGACGGTCCGGCAGGATCCCGTCCGCGCGGTCCGTGCCCGCCGCCGTCGAGCGGGCCCACGCCGGCGCCGGCCGCCCGCTGTCGGCCCCCGAACTGCGCGGCCCGGTCGAGCTGGAAGCCCCGATCGACGTCCTCGGCCTCGACGCGGAGCCCGCCGCCCCGGCCGGCGCGGGCGTTCGTCCGGCCATGGCCACCCTGGACGACGAGACCCCGCCGACCGGCACCCCGCGCAGCGCCCTGCTGGGGCTGCGCCCGGCGGACCGCCCGCACACCGACCGGCACCGGGACCGTCACGCCGACGGGCACGCCGACCGGCCCGACGGCCGCCCGGGCGACCGCGAGACGCCGGTCCCCACCGGCCCGGTCCGGCTCGACACCCAGCGCGTCGACACCCAGCGGGCGGAGACCCTCCGCCCCGACGGACCCCGCTCCCCGGGAGCCGTCCCGCTGCCGCGCCGCCGCCCCACCCCGACCCTGGTCGCCGAGCACGGCCGCCGCGTGGCGCCGCGCCCGGTGTCCGTGGTCCCGAAGCCCGCGCCGACCCCCGCACCCGGTGGGGCCGGCGCACCCGCAACGCCCGGTGCCGCGAGCGCCGGGCTCCCGCGCCGGGTCCGCCAGGCCAGCCTGGCCCCGCAGCTCAAGAACGCCCCGGCCGCCGCCTCCGACGCCGCGGCCACCGCCCCGGTGGCGGACCGCGACGCCGAGGACGTACGCACGCGCATGTCCGCACTCCAGCGAGGCTGGACGGCGGGCCGCAAGCAGCACGCTCAGCAGCAGTCCGAGACCGATGCAGGCACCTCCGCCGCAACCGGTCCGGGATACGAGAACGAAGGGGACGGTCGATGACCGCACCGCAGACCGGAAACGACACCAGGGGCCGCGGCTCCGGCCCGCTCAACTGGCTCCTCGACGAGCTCGTCGACAAGGTCGGTTCCATCCGCAAGGCGGTGGTCCTGTCGGGCGACGGCCTGCCCACCGGCAGTTCCAAGGACCTGACCCGCGAGGACAGCGAGCACCTGGCGGCCGTGGCCTCCGGCTTCCACAGCCTGGCCAAGGGAGTCGGCCGGCACTTCGACTCCGGCACGGTCCGCCAGACGGTGGTCGAGCTCGACGAGGCCTTCCTGTTCGTCATGGCGGCCGGTGACGGCAGCTGCCTGGCCGTGCTCGCCGACGCCGACTCCGACGTCGGACAGGTCGCGTACGAGATGACCCTGATGGTCAAGCGAGTCGGCGACCACCTGGCCATCGCCCCGCGCACCGGGCTGCCAGCCGGAGGGTGAGTCGGACGGCATGAGCGATTCAGGCCAGGACCGCCCCACCCGCACTCCGGCCGGGGACCGGGACCCCGCCCCCGACCACGCGCACTGGTTCGACGACGACGCGGGTCCCGTCGTACGTCCGTACGCCATGACCCGCGGCCGGACCAGCCACGCGGGCCAGCACCGGCTCGACCTGATCGCGCTCGTCGTCGCCGAACCGGCCGCCGACGACCCGGTCTGGGACCTGACGCTGTCCCCGGAACACGCCCACATCCTCGGGCTGTGCCGGGACCGCCCGCAGTCGGTCGCCGAAATCGCGGCCGAGCTCGACCTCGCGGTCGGCGTCGTCCGGGTCCTGATCGGCGACCTGACCGACGAGGAACTGGTCCATGTGACCCGGCCGGTACCGCCGGCCGAACTGCCCGATGAATCCATTCTGCGTGAGGTGATCGATGGCCTTCGGGCGCTCTAGCCGCACCGGTGCCATGCACGCCGTGTCACCGGTCGAGCCGCTGACCTTGAAGATCCTGGTCGCGGGCGGTTTCGGGGTGGGCAAGACCACCCTGGTCAGTGCGGTAAGCGAGATCAGACCGCTGCGGACCGAGGAACTCCTCTCGGAGCCGGGCGCCGCCATCGACGACACCGGGGGAGTGGAGGGCAAGAACACCACCACCGTGGCCATGGACTTCGGGCGCATCACGCTGCGCGAGGACCTGGTCCTGTACCTGTTCGGCACGCCCGGGCAGGACCGGTTCTGGTTCCTGTGGGACGAGCTGGCCCAGGGCTCGCTCGGCGCCGTGGTCCTCGCGGACACCCGCCGCCTCGCCGACTGCTTCGCCGCCATCGACTACTTCGAGCGGCGTGAGCTCCCGTTCGTCGTCGCCGTGAACTGTTTCGACGGCGCGGACCGGCACCCCGTGGTGACCGTACGGGAAGCACTCGACCTCGATGCCGGGGTGCCGGTGCTGCTCTGCGATGCGAGGGACCGGGAGTCCGTGAAGGACGTGCTCGTCGGGGTCGTGGAACACGCGATGTCCCTGGCACGGGCGCGGCGCCGGAGCCTCACCGCCGGGGCCTGACGTGGAGGCGGCCCGTACCCCCGCCGACTGGGGTACGGGCCGCAGCTCTCACGGGGGGATTCGGGTGTCCCGGAAGCGGTTGCGGGACCGTGGAGCGAGTGTGAACCCGCCCCCGGGGGCCGTCAAGCGTTCCGGCACACCCGCCGGCGCGCCCGTCGGCAAAACCTCCGGAAACAGCCATCGGTGACAACCCGCCGGGAACGCCCGCTCAGCGCACGGCGACGACGGCCGACCCGTGGCCGAACAGGCCCTGGTTCGCGGTGATCCCGGCCCGGGCCCCCGGCACCTGCCGGTCCCCGGCCGTACCCCGCAGCTGCCACGTCAGCTCGCACACCTGCGCGATGGCCTGCGCCGGAACAGCCTCCCCGAAGGAAGCCAGCCCCCCGCTCGTGTTGACGGGGACCCGCCCGCCCAGGGCCGTCGCCCCCTCCCGGACGAGCTTGGCCCCCTCGCCCTCCCCGCACAGGCCGATGTCCTCGTACCACTCCAGCTCCAGAGCGGTGGACAGGTCGTACACCTCGGCGAGCGAGAGGTCGTCCGGGCCGAGGCCCGCCTCCTCGTACGCGGCGCGCGCGATCGAGGACCGGAAGGAGCCCGCCGCGGGGCCGACGGCCACCGCCGAGTCCGTGGCGATGTCCGGGAGGTCCAGCACCGTACGCGGATACGTGGGAGTCACCGTCGACACGGCCCGGATCCGCACCGGGTCCGCGACCCCGCGCGAGCGCGCGAAGTCCATGCTGGTCAGCACCAGGGCCGCGCCCCCGTCGGAGGTGGCGCAGATGTCGAGCAGCCGGAGCGGATCGGCGACCACCGCCGACGCGGCGACCTCCTCGGCGGTGACCGCGCTGCGGTAGCGGGCGTTCGGGTTGAGCGCACCGGCGGCCGCGTTCTTCACCTTGACCTGGGCGAAGTCCTCCGGTGTGTCCCCGTACACGGCCATCCGGCGACGGGCGTACAGCGCGAAGTACGCCGGATTGGTGGCGCCCAGCACGCGGAAGCGCAGCCAGTCCGGATCGTCCGGCCGGTCGCCGCCCGCCGGCGCGAAGAACCCCTTGGGCGCCGCGTCCGCGCCCACCACCAGGACCACGTCCGCCAGTCCGGCCAGGATCTGCGCCCGGGCCGCCCCGATCGCCTGGGCGCCGGAGGCGCAGGCCGCGTACACGCTGGTCACCCGGGCGCCCTGCCAGCCCAGCGCCCGGGCGAAGGTCGCACCTGCCACGTAGCCCGGGTAGCCGGAGCGCACCGTGTCGGCGCCGACGATCGACCCCACGTCCGACCAGTCCAGTCCGGCGTCCGCCAGCGCCGCCCGCGCGGCGGCCCGCCCGTACTCGACGAAACTGCGGCCCCACTTGCCCCAGGCGTGCATTCCCGCCCCGAGGACGGCGATGTCCGCGCTCACGCCGCACCTCCGACCGGCTTGAACCGCCAGGTGGTCCAGGCGGTCCCGGTGTCCGCGTCCTCGTTCAGCACGCCGCCCACCACCTCGACCTCCATCCCGACGGCCAGATCGCCGACACCCACCCCGGGCGCCGCCTGCCCCAGCACCACCATCCCCTCGGCCTCCAGCTCCACCGCGACCAGGGTGTACGGCTCCCAGGGCGCGGCCGCGTCGGACACGTACGGCGCGGGCGGCCGGTAGCGCCCGTCGGTGTAGGACCAGACCCGCCCGCGCGGGGACAGCGGCACCTCGGCGAGCTCGCCGCCGCCGGGACAGTGCGGGTTGCGGCAGTACGCGTCCTCGCGCGGGAAGAACACCGCGGTGCAGGCCGAACACCGGGTACCGAGCAGCCGGAAGCCGCCGTCCGCGGTGCTTTCGGTGAACCACCCGCTCACGACGGGTGTGCGTGTGAGTGCCAAGACCCCTCCCCTACAGAAACTGACGCATCGTCAGGAGTCTGCCACGGGCGGGCTACCGGGTCACCGGTTCTCGGCGAGCCACTTCCGCGCGATCTCGCCCAGCTCCGCGTCCCGGCCGGCCAGCATCATCCGGATCATCTGCGCGTCCCCGCGCAGCGACCACCCCGGATTCCCGAAGGTCGCCGGATTGTTCCCCTCGATCAGGAAGTGCGCAGGCCACGCCGTCCCGTACCCGATCAGCGGGAGCGCGGCGAGATAGCGCATGCGGCCGCGCGCCAGCCCGTAACCGGTCACCGCGAGGCCGGTGAGCGTGCCGGCGAGATGGACCCAGCGAGTGGCGGCCCGGGAATGCATGGCGACGTAGTACGGCCAGAACTCCTCGTACGAACTGAAAGTCATGCGGGCACGGTACTCACGGCCGGACGGCGGCGACAGCGACGGGGAAGTCGAAATGCGTGTCGGGAAAGGCCTCGGGCCTGAAGGTGAAGTGCCACCATTCCTCAGGGAGGTTGACGAAGTCATGCTCACCGAGTGCGCGCCTCAGCAACTCGCGGCCCGCGCGGGCAGCGCCCACGATCCGGGGATCGTCGGTGTGGGAGAGCGGATCGAAGGAGTCGAACGCGGTCCCCATGTCCACCTCACGGCCGGAGAGGTCCTCCGGCGTCACGTCGACCGTACTCCCGCGGCCGTGCCCGGACTTCTCGGCGATGTACGCCTCGGGAATCAGCCGGCTCCGCTCCACCTACGGGTAGAACTCCGCCTTGGCCTCCCGGTCACCCGGGCCGTCCGGCTCCCGGGCCCACCGCACGAACCGGTCGACCGCCCGCCGCGGCCGGTAACAGTCGTACACCCGCAGCGAATGGCCGCGCAGCAGCAGCCCCCGCTGCGCCCGCCGCAACGCCTCCGCGGCCGGCCTGGCCAGCAGGCACACCGGCTCCTCGTACCCGTCCACCCCCCCGCCGGTGAAATTCCGCGCACCCGCGTACCCGCGTACCGCATGTCCTGCCGGATGCCCGGATCCACCTCGCGCAACGCGGCGAACCCCGGCGGGGCCGCCCCGCCGGCCAGCACCGCGAGCAAGCCCACAACCACCGTCATCCGCGTACCCCTTGGCATACCATCGCGGGATGCCGGAACAGCTGAGGGACTCGCACTGCTCCACCTGCGGAGCGCGCTACAGCGCGACCGACTGGCCCCGCGCCTGCGAGGCGTGCGGAGCCACCGCCTACCGCAACCCCCTCCCGGTGGCCGTCGCCCTCCTCCCGGTCGAAGACGCGAAAGGCACCGGCCTCGTCGTCATCACCCGCGCCATCGCCCCGGCCCTCGGCGGCATCGCCCTGCCCGGCGGCTTCATCGACTTCGGCGAGGACTGGCGCGACGCCGTCGTCCGCGAACTCCGCGAAGAGACCGGAATCAAGGCCGCCGCCTCGGAGGTCACCCTGGCCGACGCCCTCAGCTCCCCGGCCGGCCACCTCCTGATCTTCGGCCTCCTCCCGCTCCACCCGGCCGCCGGCCTGCCCGCCTCGACACCGACCGACGAGACCACGGGCTGGCACATCCTGCGCACCCCGGCCGAACTGGCCTTCCCCCTCCACACCCAGGCCGCCTCCGCATGGTTCGCGGGGCGCTACGCCTGCTGAGCCGCGTCGAGACCCCGTACGACGACGCCCTCCACCACATCCCCCGTCTCCGACTCCACGACCACCGAGTCCCCGGCCCACCGCACGGTGTACCGCTCCACCGCGCCCGGCTCGAAGCCCGGACCCGGATCCCGGATCACCACCCCGCCGCCCGTCCGGCCCCGCGCCGGAGCCCAGACCTCCAGGGTCACCCCGCCGTCACCCGCGGCGGACCGCACCGGCAGCACCGCCCCCGCCCGCGCCAGCACCGGGATCCGCCCCGGCGGCGCGTCCAGCAGGATCTGGCCCGGGCCCTCGTACGCCTCACCGCTCACGGTGTCGTACCAGCGCCCCCGCGGCAGCCGTACCGCCCGCCGGTCCGCCCCGCACTCCAGCACCGGGGCGACCAGCAGCGCGTCGCCCAGCAGGAACGCGTCCTCGCAGTCCCGCAGCCGCCGCTCCTCCGGAGCGCCCCACCACAGCGGCCGCACGTACGGCGCCCCCGTCCGCCGCGCCAGGTGGGCCAGCGTCACGAAGTACGGCCGCAGCCGCTCCCGCTCCGCGAGCACCTCGCGCGCCCGCTCCTCCACCTCGGGCCCGAATTCCCACGGCTCCCGCCGCCCCGCCCAGATCGCCGAATGCGTCCGGAACAGCGGCAGGTACGCACCCAGCTGCAGCCACCGCAGGTACAGCTCGGGGGAGGGGGACCCGCCGAAGCCGCCGACGTCCGGGCCCGAGTACGGCACCCCGCACAGGCCGAGCCCCAGCACCAGCGCCAGCGAGGCCCGCAGCCCCTCCCAGCTCGTCTCCACATCCCCCGACCACGTGCCCCCGTACCGCTGCATGCCCGCCCACCCCGACCGGGAGAACAGGAACGGCCGCTCGGCGGGCCGCAACCGGACCAGCCCCTCCCAGCCCGCCCGCGCCATCCCGAGCCCGTACACGTTGTGCCCCGCCCGGTGGTCGCCGCCCGCGCCGTCCATCGCGTGCCGCGCCGACCGCGGCAGCGTGGCGTCCCCGAAGGGGGTGAAGGACACCGGCTCGTTCATGTCGTGCCAGAAACCGGCGAAGCCCTGCCCGAGGCGCTCCTCGTACAGCCCGCCCCACCACTCCCGCACCGCCGGATCCGTGAAGTCCGGGTACACGCACTCGCCCGGCCAGACCTCGCCGCGCACCTCCCGGCCCTCCGCGTCCCGTATGAACGCACCGCCCGCCCCCACCGCGCGCCCCGACGCGTGCACCGCGTCCCCCGTCTTCACCGCCGGATCCACGATCGAGACGAGCCGCACCCCCCGCTCCCCCAACTCCCTCGCCAGCCCCGGCAGATCGGGGAACCGCTCCTCGTCCACCGTGAACACCCGGTGCCCGTCGTAGTGGTCGATGTCCAGGTGTACGGCCGACAGCGCGAGCCCGCGCGACGCGTAACCCCCGACCACCCGGCGCACCTCCGCCGCGCTCCCGAACCCCCACCGCGCGTGCTGGTACCCCAGCGCCCACTCCGGCGGCACCGCCGCCGCACCCGTCAGCCCCGACCAGCCCTGCAGCACCCGCGCCGGCGTGCCCACCAGCACCCAGCACCTGAGCGGCCCGCCCTCCATGCGCAGTTCGCTCGCCCCCGGACGGTCCACCCCCGAACCGGCGCCCTCCTCACCCTCGCGCAACACCACCCGGCCTTCCCACGGGTTGTCGTGGAACACCAGGTGCGTCCCCGCGTCCGCCACCACCATCTGCACCGGCATCGTGAGGTAGAGCGGATCGTCACCCGGCCCGAAGCCGCCCTTCGGGTCCGTGTTCCACAGCCGGTACACCCCGTCCCGCAGCCTCGGGCCCGCGGCCCGCCCGCCCAGCCCGAAGAACCGGGCGTCCGCCGCCACCTCGCCCCGCTGCAGCCACCGCGCCCCCGCCCCCTCCCCGTCGCCGTCGACGGCATCCACCGGCTCCCACCACCGCGGCGGCAGCTCCCGCCGCAGCACGGTCCCGCCCGGCGTGCGTACCTCCACCGCCCCGGTCCGGGACACCGCCACCGTCACCCGCTCCGACACCACCCGCCAGCCGCCTTCGGTGTCCGGCTCCAGCACCGCCCGCGGATCCGGCTCCGGCCCCGTGCCCACCACCGCGTACGAAGGAGTCGGCCCGGCCCCGTCCCAGCCCCAGAACACCGCCCCGCCCACGGTGACCCGCACCAGCAGCTCCGACCGCGCGAACCGCAGCACACCCCCGCCCGGCCGCGGCTCCGTACCGGTCAGCAGCCCCGGCACCCGCGCCCGCTCGGCGCCCCGGCGCGCGAGCCCCACCGCGTCCGCACGCCGGTGGCGCCACGACGAGAGCCAGGCGCGCCGTCCGCGCTCCGTACCGATGTCCTTCACCGCACGCACCAGATCACGACCGTTCATGCCGATCACCCTGCCACCGGCCTGCGGACCAAGGGGCTGCGTTCAACTGCCGTTCACCCTTGAAGTGATCTCACCCGGCCACCCGGGGCAGCCCTGGTGCGGACGTCGATCACATGGCATCGTCCCAGTGAGCCACCGTGCGTACACCCTCCGCGCGATGGCACCGTACGCACACGAAGCGCGAGCCGCAGACTTGACCGGGAGCCGACCCATGACCTCAGCCACGCAGCCGGAACCCCTCTGGGCCCCGGGCCCCGACCGGATCGCCGCGGCCCGGATCACCGCCTTCCAGGCCTGGGCGGCGGAGCGCTTCGGAGCCCCCGCCGAGGGCGGCTACCCCGCCCTGCACACCTGGTCCGTCGACGAGCTCGACACCTTCTGGCAGGCCATCGCCGAGTGGTTCGACGTCCGCTTCACCACCCCGTACCAGTCCGTCCTCGCCGACCGCTCCATGCCCGGCGCGCGCTGGTTCGCCGGATCCACCCTCAACTACGCCGAGCACGCCCTGCGCGCCGCCGAGGACCCGGCCCGCGCCGACGACGCCGCCCTGCTGTACGTGGACGAGACCCACGAGGCCACCCCCGTCACCTGGGCCGGGCTCCGCCGCCAGGTCGGCTCCCTCGCCGCCGAACTGCGCGCCCTCGGCGTGCGCCCCGGCGACCGGGTCAGCGGCTACCTCCCCAACATCCCCGAGGCCGTCGTCGCCCTTCTCGCCACCGCCGCCGTCGGCGGGGTCTGGACCTCCTGCGCCCCCGACTTCGGCGCCCGCAGCGTCCTCGACCGCTTCCAGCAGGTCGAGCCGGTCGTCCTGTTCACCGTGGACGGCTACCGCTACGGCGGCAAGCAGCACGACCGCCGCGACACCGTCGCCGAACTCCGCGCCGAGCTGCCTTCGCTGCGCGCCGTCGTCCACATCCCGCTGCTGGGTACGCAGGCCCCCGAGGGAGCCCTGGCCTGGTCGGACCTGACCTCCGCGGACACCGAGCCCGTCTTCGAGGCGGTCCCCTTCGACCACCCCCTCTGGGTCCTGTACTCCTCCGGCACGACCGGCCTGCCCAAGGCCATCGTCCAGTCCCAGGGCGGCATCCTCCTCGAACACCTCAAGCAGCTCGGCCTGCACTGCGACCTCGGCCCGGAGGACCGGTTCTTCTGGTACACCTCCACCGGCTGGATGATGTGGAACTTCCTCGTCTCAGGCCTGCTCACCGGCACCACCGTCGTCCTGTACGACGGCAGCCCCGGCTACCCCGACACCGGCGCCCAGTGGCGCATCGCCGAGCGGACCGGGGCCACCCTCTACGGCACCTCCGCCGCGTACGTCATGGCCTGCCGCAAGGCCGAGGTCCACCCGTCCCGCGACTTCGACCTCTCCGCCGTCAAGTGCGTGGCGACCACCGGCTCACCGCTCCCGCCCGACGGCTTCCGCTGGCTGCACGACGAGGTGGCCGAGGACCTGTGGATCGCCTCCGTCAGCGGCGGCACCGACGTCTGCAGCTGCTTCGCCGGCGCCGTCCCCACCCTCCCCGTCCACATCGGCGAGCTCCAGGCCGCCTGTCTCGGAACGGACCTCCAGGCCTGGGACCCGTCCGGCAAGCCCGTCGTCGGCGAGGTCGGCGAGCTCGTCGTCACCAACCCCATGCCGTCCATGCCGGTCCGGTTCTGGAACGACCCCGACGGCAGCCGCTACCGCGAGAGCTACTTCGAGATGTTCCCGGGCGTCTGGCGCCACGGGGACTGGATCACCATCACCGACCACGGCTCGGTGATCATCCACGGCCGCTCCGACTCCACCCTGAACCGCCAGGGCGTCCGGATGGGCTCCGCCGACATCTACGAGGCCGTCGAGCGCCTCCCCGAGATCAAGGAATCCCTGGTCATCGGCCTGGAGGAGCCGAACGGCGGCTACTGGATGCCGCTCTTCGTCCACCTCGCGCCCGGCGCCACGCTCGACGACGACCTCCGTTCCAAGATCAAGGCGACCATCCGCGAGGAGCTCTCCCCGCGCCACGTCCCCGACGAGGTCATCGAGGTCCCGGGCATCCCGCACACCCTCACCGGCAAGCGCATCGAGGTCCCGGTCAAGCGCCTCCTGCAGGGAGCCCCGCTGGCCAAGGCGGTCAATCCGGGCTCCGTCGACAACCTCGACCTCCTCTACTTCTACGAGGAGCTGGCCCGCACCCGCGGCTGAGGCCACTGTCAGTGGCTCTGATTACCCTGAGTGAGCAAGTGATCACCGCGCCACTCAGGGGGAGCCATGCCACCGAAGAACGACAGCACCGGGACGAACAGCACAGCCAGGACCTCGCGGACCGCTCGCACCGCTAGCACGACGCGGACCGCTCGGACCGCGAGGAACAGCGGCACCGACCGGCGCCGCAGGCTGCGCCGCGAGGTCCCCGGCACCATCGGCCTCCTGGCCGACGCCGGGGACTTCGCCGCCATGCGCGAGTACCGCAGCTTCGTGTTCGACGACCACCAGGACTACCTCCGCCACGTCGACGGGCTGCTCCGGTCCCTCGCGGCCCAGGGCATCCACACCACCGTCGCGCTCTTCGATCCCGAGGAGTACGCCGAATACGCCGCGGAGCACGGCCTCGACCCGGACACCGTCGAGGCCCGCACCCTGTTCACCGCGGAACTGGCGGGCACGGGCGCAGGCGTGCCCCATGCCGGCCGGCCCATCGACGAACTCGTCCCGCTCCTCGTGGACGAGGCCGTCCGGCAGGCCACCTGGGAATATGCGACCGCGCTCCTCGCCGGCGCCGGTACCTGCGCGGACTGCGGCGAGGACATCGGCCATGCCTCCTTCGAGCGCGCCACGGCCGCGCTCCGACGGCTCATGGCCGGCGCCGGACCAGGTCGGCACCACCTCGTGTGCAGCGTGCCGACGGAGACGGAACAGCTCGTCGCCGTCCTGCACGCCGAGACCGGCACCGACCCCGGGGAACCGCCCCGGATGGAGGGCCGTGACGGCCTCGACTTCGTGACCGTGCTGGCCGCCGGGCTCGCCCTCGGCGGCCCCGGGGGACTGGTACTGCGCAGCACCACCGAGGACCACGGGGACCGGGTCCACGGCTGGCGCCTGGACCGCGGCCGCCTCGCCGTGCTCCCGGCCGCGGCCGTGTTCAACGCCTACTGCACGGACGCCGACACCGGCGAGCCCGTCGCCCCGGAACCGGGCGTCGAGTACTGCCCGGGCTACGAGGTAGACGGCCCGGGCCCACACCACTGAAAAGAGCGGAGCGTGAAAGAGGAGGATGAGAGAGGGGAGCGCGGCAGAACGGCCGAGGGGCCCTCGCCACCGGCGACGGCCCCTCGATCGAACACGATCCGCGCTCCGCGGCTACTCGCCGGAGAGCACCGCCTGGGCGGCCACGCGGGCCTCCTCCGCGCTGTCGCACGCACGCGCCGCGGCCGCAGCGCGCTCGCACTGCGCCAGGGTGTACTTGGCGAGCGTCGCGCGCACGTACGGAATGGAAGCGGCACCCATCGACAGAGAGGTGACGCCCAGACCCGTCAGCACACAAGCCAGCAGCGGGTCCGAAGCGGCCTCGCCACAGACACCACAGCTCTTGCCCTCCGCCCTGGCGGCATCGGCCGACATGGCGATCAGGTCGAGCAGCGCCGGCTGCCAAGGGTCCTGCAGCCGAGACACCGCACCGACCTGACGGTCGGCGGCGAAGGCGTACTGGGCCAGGTCGTTGGTGCCCAACGACAGGAACTCGACCTCCTGGAGGATCGAGCGCGCCCGCAGCGCGGCGGAGGGGATCTCCACCATGGCGCCGAACTTCGCCTTCAGCCCGGCCGCGCGGCACGCGTCCGCGAACGCCTTGGCATCGGTCCGGTCCGCCACCATCGGGGCCATGACCTCGAGGTAGACGGGCAACCCCTCGGCAGCCTTGGCCAGCGCGGTGAGCTGCGTACGCAGTACGTCCGGGTGGTCCAGCAGCGAGCGCAGACCACGGACACCGAGCGCCGGGTTCGGCTCGTCGGCCGGGGTCAGGAAGTCCAGCGGCTTGTCCGCGCCGGCATCCAGGACGCGGACGACCACACGGCCTTCGGGGAAGGCTTCGAGCACCTTGCGGTAGGACTCGGTCTGCTTCTCCTCGGACGGAGCCTTCTTGCTGTCGTCCAGGAACAGGAACTCGGTGCGGAACAGGCCCACACCCTCCGCCCCGGCCTCCACGGCAGCCGGCACGTCCGCCGGACCGCCGACATTGGCCAGCAGCGGCACCTTGTGACCGTCGGAGGTCGCGCCCGGACCGGACGCCGCGGCGAGAGCGGCCTTGCGCTCGGCGGCCGCGGCCTCCAGCTCGGCCCGCTTCTCGTCACTCGGCTCGACGAACAGGTCACCTGTGCTGCCGTCGACGGCGATGACCGTACCCTCGGCGATCTCACAGGCACCCGGCAGCGCCACGATCGCCGGGACGCCCAGCGCCCGCGCGAGGATCGCGCTGTGGCTGGTCGGGCCGCCTTCCTCGGTGACGAAGCCGAGGACCAGCGTCGGGTCGAGCAGAGCGGTGTCGGCGGGGGCAAGGTCCCGCGCGATCAGCACGTACGGCTCGTCGCTGTCCGGCACACCCGGCATCGGAACGCCGAGCAGACGCGCCACGATGCGGTTCCGTACGTCGTCCAGGTCGGCCACCCGGCCGGCCATGTACTCGCCGGCCCCCGCGAGCAGGTCACGATAGGAGGCGAACGCGTCGTAGATACCGCGCTCGGCGGTGCTGCCGACGGCGATCCGCCGGTCCACGTCCGCCATCAGCTCGGGGTCCGTGGCGATCATCGCCTGGGCCTCGAGCACGTGCTGGGCCTCGCCACCGGCCAGCTGGCCGCGCGCGATCAGGTCGGCCGATACAGCCTCCACGGCCTTGCGGGCGCGCCCCTGTTCGCGCTCCGCCTCGTCCGCGGTGATCCGCTTGGCCGGCGGCTCGAGAACCGCCGTACCCATGTGCCGGACCTCGCCGATCGCCACCCCGTGGCTCACGCCGACGCCTCGCAGCGTTGTCTCCATTTCACCCGTCTCCGATTGAGCGGCGGCCCCAGCCGCCGCGGTGGTTGTCCGACTCGCCTGTGCAGGCAGAGGGCTTCACTGCCAGCTGAAGAGAGCGTCGTCAGCCTTCACGTCCCCGGATTCGACGACGTCGGAGAGGGAGCCGGCAGTTGCTTCGAGCGCCACGACGGGGCAGATTGCGGACTTGCCCGCGGCCTCGACCGCGGCCGGGTTCCAACGGATGACAGCCTGACCGCGGGTCACGGTGTCGCCCTTGTTGACGAGCAGCTCGAAGCCCTCGCCGTTGAGCTGGACGGTGTCGATGCCGAGGTGCGTGAGCACACCGTGGCCTTCGCCGTCGACTACTACGTACGCGTGCGGGTGCAGGGAGACGATCACACCGTCGACGGGGGACACCGCCTCCGAGGGCTCGCGCACGGGATCAATAGCGGTGCCCGGTCCCACCATCGCGCCGGAGAACACCGGATCGGGCACTGCCGCGAGTCCGATGGCGCGCCCGGCAAGTGGGGACGTCACGCTGGTCATGGGGGCCTCCCAGGGGTGGGGCTGCTCGCGTCGCCGTCACTGCCTGTCGCGAACGGCGTACTCTTCAGCAGGATATGTCACGGGATGTTCGGGTTCGCCCGATGCTTGTCCTGATCCGGGCTGGTCCTTAGGCACGGAGACTAGTGGACTAGACCGGTGGACTAGACCATACGCCTGAATCGATTTGCTTGGGCACCAGCAGGCCTGTACTGTCGAGACTCCCGCCAGGACGCCACGTGTGAACATCTCGCGAACGGCTGATGGACGGGACTCCTCCTCTTCAGCTCCGATCTTGATCTCGATCGCTCTTCCCATGCCTTTCGGTAATGCGGTGAGTGGTCAGAGAGACAGGGAATCGCTGATAGAGTCGGAATCGCTGGAAAGGGAAAGCGTGAAAGCGCAGAACCTGAAAAGCGCCGAGGAAATCGGACACGAAAGAGTCTGATAGAGTCGAAAACGCAAGAACACAGAACGAAAGCCCGGAGGAAAGCCCGCGAGGGTGAGTACAAAGGAAGCGTCCGTTCCTTGAGAACTCAACAGCGTGCCAAA
>NZ_JBIAHP010000039.1:0-38342 GCF_042870715.1 Streptomyces sp. NPDC006463
GGAACGACGCGACGACATCCACGAAGCCTTCCTCGGCCTCGCCACCTGCCTCATCACCCACCGACATGTCCAACGCCTTTGTTAGGACCTCTAAGAGCTCGTAACACGATCATGAATCGTGCTTCTTGAGGCGTCGCCAGCAGATGAGGCTGCAGGCGAGCGAGATGAAGGCGTTGTGGAGTTCGGTGCGGTGTTCCCATCGGACGGCGAGTCGTTTGAACTGGTGGAGCAGGGCGAAGGTCTGCTCGACAACGTAGCGGAGCTTGCCCATGCCCTTGATGTTCGGGGCACCCTTGCGGGAGATGACGGGCAGGATCCGGCGTTTGCGCAGCTCATCGCGGTTGGGGTTGGAGTCGTAGCCCTTGTCTCCGAGCAGGGCCTCGGGACGGCGGCGGGGTCGGCCGGGACGACCTGCCACCGGTGGGATGCCGTCGACCAGGGCGAGGGTCTGGGTGACGTCGTTGACGTTCGCCGCGGTCGTGATGACCTTGAGCGGGGTGCCGCGCCCGTCGCAGATCAGGTGGTGTTTGCTGCCTGTTTTCCGCCGGTCGACCGGCGACGGACCGGTGTCGGAGCCCCCTTTTTCGCGCGGATGTGGGAGCCGTCCACGCAGGCCCGGGACCAGTCGAGCCGGCCGGCCGCGTTCAGCTTGGCGAGCAGGATGCGGTGCAGCTGGTCGAATACCCCGGCCTGCTGCCAACGCTCCAGTCTGCGCCAACAGGTCTGCCCAGAGCCGAACCCCAGCTCCAGCGGCAGGAGTTGCCAGGCGATGTCGTTGCAGAGGACGTACAGGATGCCCTGCAGACACATTCGGTCCGCCACTGGCCGAGGACCTGGCGACCGCTCCGGCCAGGGCGGCAGCAACGGCTCGATCACTGCCCACAAGTCGTCATCCACGATCCACGGCCGAGTACTCACACCATCCCGAACGGCCAAATCGTCGCACCAGTCACGGCCGACCAGGACATCTCACCAAGATCCTGTTACGAGCTCTAAGGGCTGTCCCGTAGGCCGCGTTTGGAAAGTCCGCTGCGCAGCCGAATATGACGCACCGGAAGAATGTTACAGGCATTCAGACCGGCTTTAGGAATTGAATTCTAATTCCAATGCCTGCCGAATTGCCACTGAGATCGGCTCAACGAGTGGCTTTCCCGGACCGGACCGGCGCGCTGCGGAAGCCCTCCGAACCAGCCCTGCGTCCCCTGGACGCTACGTGAGGCGACGGAAGGCTGGAAACCATGGTTGGACGAAGGGAATTCCTCTTGGCCGGCGCCGTGGGGGGTGCGGCAATTCTTTCCACGGGATGTTCCGGGAGCACAGACGTACCGTCGACGGGTCACGGGGCGGGGATGGGACACAGGACGCCCCGGTGCCTCAGACCCCTCCGCTGGCGAAGTACGTCGACCCGCTGCCCATGCCGATGACAGCCATCCCTGATCCATCCGTGTACCCGGGCGCCGACTACTACGAGCTCACAATGCGGCAGGGCACGTGGCGCTTCCACCGGGATCTCAAGCCGGCAACCGTCTGGGGGTATTGGGCCAGGAACCCGCGCGATCCTCACAAGGCGATCGGCATGGGTTACCTGGGGCCGACCATCAGCGTGAACAGGGACCACCCGACGGTCGTCAAGTACCGCAACGAGCTGCCCACCACCCACCTGTTCCAGTTCGTGATCGACGCCATTCGCAAGGGGGACCCCGAGCTCACCCCGATGGCTCCGCCTCCCTACAAGACCAAGCCGCCCTTTCCCCCGAATGTCAACGTGTGGAACGTCGTGCACCAGCACGGCGGTTTCACAGCGCCGCAGTCCGACGGCATGCCGCTGCACTCGTTCAGCCCGGACGGCTTCCACGCGGAGTCCTACACCACCCTGGACCCCAGCCGGGTCAAACCCAACGAAGCGATCTGCGCCTACACCAACCACGAGCTTGCGTCCATGCTCTGGTATCACGATCACGGCATGGGGATGACCAGCGTCAACGTCTACGCGGGCCTTGCCGGTCTCTACCTCATTCGCGACCCCGCCGACGAGCGGCTCGGGCTGCCGCGAGGTGAATTCGAAGTCCCCCTCATCCTGCAGGACCGGACCTTCCACCGGGACGGCTCACTCGCCTACACCATGACCCAGAGGGAGGGCGAGGACACCCCGGTCGTCAACGGGAAGGCGTACCCTTTCCTGGCCGTCGAACCGCGACGCTATCGGCTGCGCATTCTCAACGCTTCGAACGAGCGTTTCTGGCGGCTGAGGTTCGAAACTCCCAGGAACGTACTTCCTCAGCCCACACTGCCGTTCTGGCTGATCGGCACCGACGGCGGCTTCCGTGCTCCGTTGCAGATGCTGAACTTCCTGATCTCGCCGGCCGAGCGGTACGACCTGATCGTCGACTTCAGTCAGATGCCCATGGGCACGAACATCACACTGACGAACTACCACGCGCCGGTCCACTTCCCCGGCATGCCCGGCATGGGGCCGGTCATCTCGGAAATCATGCAGTTCCAGGTCACCAAACATTGTCCGGAGGCGGGGACAAGACGACGCCGCCCAAGAAGCTCCAGCTGCCGGCGGTCGCACCCATCGAACCGGAACCGGACACCCGCCGACGGGAATGGGTCACGTACCAGCACAAGCTCTTCGGCACCATGACGTTCAACGCGGTGCCGTTCATGGAGCCGTCCCAGGACTTCATCAAGGCGGGTTCGAGCGAGATCTGGGAGTACATCAATCCCAACCACGACGCCCATCCGATGCATGTCCACCTCATCAACTTCCAGGTGCTGAACAGGCAGCCGATCGATGCGGCCGGCTACCAGGCGGACTACGAAAAGTGGCTCGACGGTGGCCGCAAACCGGAGGCCCGCCCGGTCTTGGCGAACTACCTCACCGGCCCGCCGATTCCGCCGGACCCGGACGAAGCACTGTCCTTCAAGGACACGGTCAAGTCCTATCCGGAGACGGTGACCAGAATCATCACTCAGGCATTCAGCCCGCCGACGGCTGCGATCGCGTCGATTCCGGGCAGCGGCGCCGAGTTCCCTGCGACGTACGTCCACCACTGCCACCTCCTCGAACACGAGGACGACGACCTGATGCGCCCCTGGACGATCGTCGACCACGACGGTGACGAACACGACGCCGGCCACAGCAAGTGACGGGCGGTGGCCGCCGCCCCGGCTCGCCACAACAGCCGCGACGGTTCGTGCATCCAGGACGAAAACTGACCTGATTCGGTCCTACTGTCGTCACGTCAGCAGGAACCGACGGAGAGGACGTACCGATGAAGCACACCGCCCCCGAGGGTTACACCAGCGTCGCACCGTGGGTGGTCACCGACGACACCGGCGCGCTGCTCGACTTCATCGCGGCAGCGTTCGACGGCGAAGAGATCGCTCGCGTACCGCTGGAGGACGGGACCATCGGCCACGGCGAGATCCGCGTCGGCGACACGGTCGTACTGGCCTTCGACCGCAGGCCCGACTGGCCGGTGCTGCCCTCGATGCTGCGCATCTACGTCCCCGACGCGGATGCCGCCATGGCCGCCGCCGTGGCGCACGGGGCAACGGTGATCACCGAGGCCTCCGACAACGCTTGGGGCGACCGGGGCGGCAGGGTGCGCGACCCCTTCGGCAACATCTGGTGGGTGACCAGCCGGGTCGAGGACATCGCACCGGACCGGGCCTGGCAGCGGATGTCCGAGCCGAAGTACACCGAGTCGATGCGCATCGCCCAGGAAACCCTGGACGCCGAGCTCAGCGGACGGGAGTCCGGGGTGGCCAGCGCCCCACAACACCCGGCCCCCTGATCCCGCCTTGAGCGGATGCTGCCCTGTGTTGCTCCAGCGGGCTGACGTGGGGCCCACGAAGTGCCACGATGATCCGTGCTCAACAGTGCGCCTGTCGGGACGCAAGTGAGAGGGCGGAAGCGCGTCCCGGAGACAGCCCTACCCCACGAAAGGGCGGACACCCCATGCGCGTTACACCTCTCGTATCGTCCTTAGGCAGCGGCCAGGGCTCCGCCGCGGACGATCCGGTGCGGCTCTACTACAGCCGCAAGACGCAGGAGATCCTCCAGAAGTACGGCCCGGGCCCCCGCGTTCACTTCCACGTGGGGCTGTACCCCGACGGCCCTCCGGACACCATCGTTTCCCAGAGCACGCTGAAGCAGCGCCTGCTCGACGCGCAGGAGCGGATAGTCGAGCACGCGGCCCGTTCGTGGGGCGCGTACGAGGCTCCTCCCCGGCGGCTGCTGGACATCGGCTGCGGCCTGGGCGGCACGTCGCTGTACTGGGCGCAGGAGCACGGGGCATCCGTCACCAGCCTCACCGTCGCTGCGGCACACGTCCCGATCGTCCGGCACTTCGCCCGTCACGCAGGGGTCGCGGGGCGGGTGAAACCCGCGTTGGCGGATGTCCACGACCTGGACCAGACCCGCGCGTACGACGCCGTCTACGCCAACGAGAGCAGCGGATACACCGACCGGACCCGTCTCTTCGAGGTCGTCGCCAAGGCACTTGAGCCCGGTGGATGGTTCGGGATCCAGGAGCATTTCGTGGGCCGCTCCGAGTGGCGCGAGTTCATGGACGGCTATTACAGAACGCGTCTGGGGCAGCGCGGGGAATACCTGGCCGCGGCCGAGGCAGCCGGCTTTGAACTGGTGCAGGACGAGGACGTGACGGAGTCGGTGGCGGAGTTCTGGGTGCAGTCCATGGCGTGGAACACCGCGGAACTCGATCGGCTCCGAGCGGGCGCCGACGTCACGTCCGGCGCCTGGACCGGCGAACGGCTCGCACAGTCGACGATCGCGCACAGCAAGTTCTTCCGGCTCTGGCGTGACCACGCGGTGGAGACGCGGCTGTTGCTCTTCCGGATCGGTGGCGGCCGATGACCGCTTCGCCGCGCCCCTCGCTCCTCGGTACGCGCCTGCCCTCCTTCTACTGCCCCCTGGAGCGCGACCTCGTCCATCCCGAGGCGAAGCAGGTGGAGTCCCGGGCAGTGGAGTGGCTGGACGCCTTCGGCCTGTACCCCGATGCGGTCGAGCGCGCGTGGGGCCTGGCCACCCACAGCGCCGACTTCTCCTGCCGCATCATCCCCGACGGGAAGGTGGAAGCCGTCCTGCTGTTCACCGAATGGAACTACTGGGCCAACGCAGTCGACGATTGGCAGGATTCGGGTTCCGACGAGGTGGGGACGCGTGCCGTCGTCGAACACGGTGCACGTCTGCTGCGGACCATAGAGGACCCGGGGGCGTCACTGCTGCCGGAGGGCCCCATGACCCGTGCGCTGGTGGACCTGGTCAACCGCACCCACGCCATGCTCACGCCCTACGAGCTGCGCAGGTTCGTCGAGGGGACGCGCGACTGGCTGCTCGGGGCGGCCTGGCGGGCCGCACAGGCCGAGGCCGGGACCATGCCGGGGCTGAACGACTTCGTCGCCATGGGGCCGCTGGCGAACGGCACCCGCTTCTCGTTGACCTGGTCCGACGTCGCCCGCGGAGACCGACTGCCGGCGGACGTGCTCTGCTCCCCGGCGCTGACGGCTCTGACGGATGCGGCGGGATTCGTCGTCAGCGCGGACAACGACCTGTTCTCCTACGACAAGGACGACCACCTGGAGCCGCGCGAGGTGAATCTCGTCAACGTCCTCGCCCACCAGGAGAACTGCTCCCCCGCCGAGGCGGTGCCGCTCGCGGTGGCCTTGCGTGACCGGGTGATGGTCCTCTTCCTCAGGCTGCGGGCACAGTTGGAGGACGACGCGGACGGGGCACTACGCCGTCACCTGGCCGCATTGGGTCACTACGTGGCCGGCTCCATCGCCTGGCAGAGCCGGGCACCCCGCTACGCGAGTCCGCGCAATCGCTACGAACTTCCCCTCGCCGAAGCCAGGTTCGCGATCCGGTTCGCGGGCACCCCCGGCATCGCCGGAATCGAGCCGCCTGATCTGCCGGCCCTCGCATACTGGTGGCAGCAGGTACGCGGCTGAGCGATGTCGAGGGCCCCGGCCGGTGCGGCCGGGGCCCTCGGCCCGGAGGGCCGGCTCAGCGGCGGCCGAGCAGTCGGCGCCACCAGCTGACGCCACGGCGGGGATCAGCGGGCGCAGGCGCTGCCGTCGGCTGCGGCGGGATCAGCGCGTGCGCGGGGTGCCCGGACGGCTGCTCCGGCTGGGTTTGCGGGTTCGGCGCGGATCGCGGGGCGAACCGTACCGGCAGTGACAGCAGGTGGCGTGACATGAGGGTGCCACGCCATTGGAGCTCGCTCGCGTCGACCGCGAGCTGGAGGTCGGGCAGCCGGTCCAGCAGGACCTCGATGCCCGTGTCCGCGATCGCGCGGCCGATGTCCTGGCCCGGACACTCGTGCGGTCCGCTGCTGAAGGCCAGGTGGGAGCGGTTGCCGTGGACGGAGACGTCGGGATCCGGCCGGATCTGCGGGTCGGCATTGCCCGCGGCCAGGCCGAGCAGGATCATGTCTCCGGCCTTCACCTCCTGGCCGCCGAGCAGGGTGTCACCGGTGGCCCAGCGCCCGATGATCGTGTTGATCGGCGGGTCGTCCCACAGGACTTGCTCCAGGGCGTCCGGCAGGGTCATGTGACCTCCGGAGAGGCTCGCCCGGAAGCGCGGATCGGTCAGTACCGACCGCAGCGTGTTGGCGATCAGGTTGGCGGTGGTCTCGTAGGCGGCGATCAGCACGACGCGCAGGTGCATCAGCACTTCGGTATCGCTCAGGTTCGCGGGGTGCTCGATCAGCCAGGAGGCAAGGTCGCGGGCGGGCTTGGCCTTGCGCTCCATGACCAGGTGTTCCAGCGTGGCGGTGACGTAGCGGTCGCTCTGGAGAGCCGTCTCCGTCCCCTGGAGCATGTCGCGCGCTGCGTTGACCAGCAGGGGTCCGTGTTCGTCGGGCGCCCCGATGAGCTGCGTCATGACCAGCATGGGGAGTTGGTCGGAGAAGGCGGACACCAGGTCGGCGTACCCCTCGCCTGCGATCTTGTCGACGAGCTGGTTGGCGAAGCGGGTCACGTAGCGGCGGATGCCTCGCTTGTCGAAGCGCTCCAGGGACTCCACCACGGCTGCGCGCAGCCGCTCATGAACGGGCCCGTCGGTGAAGTTGCACACCGGCACCCAGGTAACCATGGGGCCCAGCGGGGTGTCGGCCGGCACCCGGCCCTCTCTCATGTCGCGCCAGCCGCGGGGGTCGCGGGCGAAGCGCGACGACATGCGCGCCACGTCCAGGTTCTCCCGGTGACCGAGGACCAGCCATGCCGGCAGGTCCCCGCTGACCAGCACGGGGGCCACCGGCCCGTGCTCGGCCCGCAGCTTCTCGTACAAGGCGAGGGGGTCGGCTTGGGCCTCCGGTCCGTGGAGACGGTAGAGGCCGCCGACCGTTCCCGCAGCGTGGGCGGGGCACTCGGGCGGTGGGGTGGGGCTGGTACTCACATTGCCTCCTGGGTGGCTGCCTGGGAATGCAGGTAGTGCATGAGGGTCAGCAGGACATCGCGGGACGAGTCGCGTCGTCTGGCATCGCAGACGAGGATCGGGACGGCGGGGGGCAGATCGAGGGCCTGGCGCAGTTCCTCCAGCGGATGCTCGGGCGCGCCGGGGAAGGAGTTGACGGCCACGACGAACGGGACCCCCCGTTCCTCCAGTCGTCCGATGACATCGAAGCTGATCTCCAGCCGACGGGTGTCGAGGAGTACGACCGCTCCGAGCGCGCCCTCGAAGAGCCCGCGCCACAGGAACCAGAAGCGCTCCTGGCCGGGTGTTCCGAACAGGTACAGCACGAGTTCGTCGTTGATGCTGATGCGGCCGAAGTCCATGGCCACGGTCGTGGTGATCTTGCGGGCAACACCCCAGGTGTCGTCGACGCCGACGCCCGCCCTGGTCATCGTCTCCTCGGTCGTCAGCGGCTTGATCTCGCTGACCGCGCCGACCATCGTCGTCTTGCCCACGCCGAAGCCGCCGACGATGACGACTTTCACTGCGGCCGCGGCCGTCTGCGGGAGTATGTCCGCGTGGCACGGCCCGGCGGGTGGGTCAGAGCCTTTGAAGTCCATCTATCACTGCCTCGATCAGAGCAAGGTCGGGTAGCTGCGCGGCGGGAACGGGCGGACGGACGTGTACGCGCTGGGCGGCCATCAGGTCTCCGACCAGCACGGTGACGACGCTGACGGGCAGGCCGGCGTACGCGGCGATCTCGGCCACCGACAGCGGTGACCGGCACATCCGCAGGATGGCTGCCTGCTCGGGCTGCGTCTCGGGCTGGGCGGGCCCTTTGGCCACGACCAAGGTCACGAGGTCCAGATGGACGGCAGTGGTGGGTCCGCTGCGTCCGCCGGTGATGACGTAAAGCCGTTCGGGGCTCCCGTCCTCCCAGCTGGTGGGCGAATCATTCACGCGGTCTGCCCGTCATGTCGGGGCGGGCTGCTCAGGTGGTCCCCCATTCGGGTCACCAGGTTGCGCATCTGCGCGCCCATCAGGCCCGCGTCGACGTCCTCGTCGGCGAGAACCGCAAGGTAGGAACCGTCACCGGCGGCCATCAGGTAGAAGAACCCGCCGTCCATCTCGATCACGACCAGGCGCATCCTGCCCTCGGAGCGCGGCAGTTCCGCGGCCACCGCTCCGGCAAGGCTCTGCAGGCCCGCGCAGGCCGCTGCCAGGCGGTCGGCCGTGTCGGTCTCGGCCCCGTACTGCGCGACGCAGAGCCCGTCCGCGGACAGTACGATCACGTGCCGCGTCTGCGGCACTCCGGCGGCCAGGTCCTTGAGCATCCAGTCCATACTGCTTCGCTGAGTCATCACTGCTCAGGCCCCCTTGGTCGCTGAACCCGGCGCGTCCTGGGCGCCCTGCGTGTCATGGCCGGGTGTGCCGGACAGTCCGCTGTGGAACGCCTCCAGCCACATTCCGGGGCCTCGGTCGTCCGCGGACCGCGGCTCCGCGGCAGGCCGGGCGTCGGAGGTGGTGACACGGTCCTTACGGCGTCGCTGCGGCAGGCCGGTCGCGGTACGTTCGGTGGCCGGCCCGCTGGTGACGGGCACCGGCCTGGGCGCACGGGCCGGTGCCGACCGGGGCGCGGAAACGCCGGCCGACAAGTGGTCGAGGGGGTGCTCGCGCGGTGTCGCGGACACTGCCCTGGGCCCCGATGAGGAGCCGATGCCGTGGGCGAGACCGGTCGCCGCGGACGCCATGGTGATCAGGTGCTGCGGCACGATGACCACGGCGCGGACGCCGCCGTACGCGGACGAGCGCAGGGACACCTGGAACCCGTACGCCTGGGCCAGCCGGCCGACCACCGCCAGGCCGAGCCTCGGCGTCTCGCCCAGGTCGTTGAGGTCGATGCCGGACTGTGCCTGGGCGAGCATCTGCTCGGCCCGTCGGCGGGCCTCCTCGCTCATGCTCAGGCCGCCGTCCTCGATCTCCACGGCGATGCCCGACTGCACCTCGACGGCCGTGAGGTGGACCCGGGTGTGCGGCGGTGAGTACCGGGTGGCGTTGTCCAGCAGCTCTGCCAGGGTGTGGATCAGCGGCTCCACGACCGGCCCCACGACGGCGACCTCGGAGACCGAGTGGAGCTCCACCCGCTGGTAGTCGATGATCCTCGACATCGCGCCGCGCATCACGCTGTACAAGGTGACGGCCCTGCTCCACTGGCGTCCGGGGCGCGCACCGCCGAGGATCGAGATGGAGTCGGCGAGCCTGCCGATCAGGGCGGTGCCGTGGTCCAGTCGCAGAAGGTCGCCGAACACATCCGGGTTGCTGCCGTGCCGGTCCTCCATCTCGCGCATTTCGTGGGCCTGCTGGTGGACGATCGCCTGCACGCGGCGGGCGACGTTCACGAAGGCCCGCTGCGCCGAGTCGCGGAAACTCTCCTCGTTGTCGACCGCGTCGATCACGTGGGCCAGCACGGCCTGCAGGGCGGCTCTGAATCGCGGGGTCAGGGCCACGTCGTCGCCCCAGCGGTTGCCGTGTCCGCCGCGCCCTCCGAGGGAGGTCAGCAGCTCCTCGGCCGGCTCGCCCTTGCGCAGTCGCTCGATGGCCTCGGGCAGCACCGACGCGGACAGGCGGACCGCCTCGGACTCCTGCTGGGACAGGGCGTGTTGGAGAGCCGCGACCTGGGTGCTGCGGGCGGCGAGCGCACGGCCCCGCCGTAACGCTTCGACGACCACCGCGGCGGTGCACGCGCCGCCCGCGGCGATCAGGACGGTGCCGACCGGTTCCGAGGAGGAAACGAGCGCCCCGACCATGCAGGCGGCGGCCACGGCCACGATCGCGGGCAGCATCCGGCTTGTTCCCCCCTCCAGGTGGCTCGCTTTGGGGGGAATATCTCTTTGCTCCATCAGCGTCCTCGAACTATCGAAAAGGATGACCTTCTGACCGGTGGGCGGGAGCGTAACTACGCCCAACTGCCCGCATGTGGGCTTTCGTTGGAGTTCATCGGACCGGAGGAATCGTTATGCGCCATAGACGGCGGCGAACTCCGGCAGTGGCGGGGGCCCGTCCACGGCGAGCGGCCGCGTAGCGGGAGGTCGACGACGTGTCGACCCGTTCGCGACCAGGGAATCCGCACTCTCATCGCGATCGGCCCTGGCCGGATTGCTTCGTTCGGAAGTGGCGTCGGGGACAGGAATGCGCTATAAGCGCGCCACGGCGGAGCGAGCCGGTCCGGGATGCGGCTCGGGCTATCACAGAGAGTCACATCGAGTGCACCCGGCGTGGCCGCGGAAGAGGCAGGGGGATCGGCAGGTCCGGCCCGCCACGGGACTGCCCCTGCGCCACGTCACCGGCCGGGCGGACTCGTCCGTGCGAGGCCCCTGCCCCACACTGGTACATGGGCACCCCTCACCGCTGGTGCCGGCCGGATCCCGGTGTGCGGGAGGCGCAGCATGGTCATCAGTCACCACATCACCGAAGGCACCCTGCACGTGAAGATCCTGCAGGAGCTGAACGTCACCAATCGGGCCGCGGCCGCGCTGCAGATCGAGTCACTCGTCCACACGCACGGCCCCTCCCGGGTCACGATCGAGCTGCCGACCGACGCCCCCTCCGCCATGACCTTCAGCGCGCTGGCCCGTGCCTCCCGGATGTGCGAAAGCCTCGGCATCCCCCTCACCGCAACAGGTCCCCGCGGACAAGCACCCCTGCTCCTCCCCGGCCACGATGCCGTCGCGGCCCGACCCCAGTCGCTGGAACACGGTGCCCGCCACGACCACTGACTGCCGTCGTCGAGCTTGGTGCGGGTGGCGAGGCGGGTGGAAGCCGCCGTTCGGATCACCCGAGGCGACCCATCAGGTGATTGCCGGACCCCTGACGGGCCGGTCCTCCATCGCAGGGGTACGACGTCTCCACAGGTGACGAACCCGGAACCCACGTGAGGAGCTCGGCGATGTACGCAGCAGTCCGGCGGTATGAAGGGGTGACCGATCCGGCCGAGGCAGGACGTTTGGTGAACGAAGGGTTCGTGCCGCTCATGCGTCAGGTCTCCGGTTTCGTGGCCTATTACTGGGTCGATGCCGGGGACGGAGTGATGGTCTCGACCAGCGTCTTCAAGGACCAGGCCGGTGCCGAGGAATCGATTTCGAGGGCGACGGACTTCGTGCGGGACAACCTTGCGTCACTGCTGCCCAACCCTCCTCAAGTCATGTCCGGTGAGGTCGTGGCTTCCGCGTGACAGCGTTCGGATCGGCCACGGGTCTTGCTTGGGGGTGTCGTAGGACGCGATGAAGGCCCGCTCGCGCAGGTAGACCAGCACGGTGTTCCCGTATGTCTGCGCGCCGGCGTACGCAAGACCGTGCCGGAGCAATCTCGCCGCATGGGGCCGCCACCCCTCATGGAGTGGTGGCTCTTGTCCTGTCGGCGCTGGCGCGGATGGCGGTGATGACCGTTGCGCGCCCAGTGGTTACACCGGACGGCGCGCCGTACGAACTGATCGCCGACGTGCTCGACCTCCTGGCAGAGGGCCGGGATGCGCGTCCCCTTCACCTGAAGCGGCATGCGCCGCGCCGCTGCAGCAGTGACTCAACTCTGCCGGCGTGCGGTCAAGCCACGTACGCCTCCGATTCAGGAGCGGAACCCGCGCAACCCCCCAGCGTCCTGCACGCTCCCACCCGGTGCGATTGCCGCGCACGCGGGGCGATTGGATGGGCCGTGGACGACGTAGGAGGAGTAATGGCGCTGCACCCCGAGGGCATGTTCACCAGCGGACCGATCGCGCACCTCGTCGGGCTCGCCGCGGGCGGGCCCGATCCGCTGGAGTGGGAGGTGCTGCGGCTCACGCGGGTCACCCGGACCGATCACTGGGACGTGGCCTGGCGACACACCGCACAGCCGCTCGCCTCCCAACTCGACTATCTGGCAACGGCGTTCAGCGAGGAGTTCTTCGCTACCTGCCCGCCGGACGCCCGCCGGACATGGACAGCGGCCGCCGGGACCAAGAGCGTGCCCGAGTTCATGACCGAGCTCGCGATGCTGTTGCGGCTCGCGGACCGCGAGTGGCCCGCCGGCTACGAGGAAGTCCCGCTGGCCCAGTGGGAGGTGCGGGCCCGGTTCCCGCTGCTGCTCGCGCTGGACTCCTGGGCGTACGACGGGGAGCACGCCTCGTACGAGGAGAGCCTGCTCGCCTTCATCGAAGCCGAACACCCCTTCTGCTACGACGAGTTGATCCCCCGTCTGACCCAGGCGCTGGAGGTACGGACGCTCAGCACGCAGTCCGGCGCCTTCGCCGCGTCGTTCCGGAACCTCGTGCCGGCCGCGACGCCGGAAACCCTCGACGTCCTCGCCCGGATGTCGTTCGCCCATCTTACGGAGCACCATGGCTGACCAGCCGGAACCGCACACCGCACTCCACGACCAGCCCTTTCCCGAACTGCTCGGACACGCGTGCCAGGCCGTGATCAGCGCCGACGGGCAGTGGATCGCCGTCAGTTCTGTGATGCACCGGTCCAGCCGCGTCGCCGTGTACCGCGCCGCGGACCTGTCCTGCGCCCATCTGCTGACCTTCACGATGGAGGCCGAGTCGATCGCGTTCCACCCCACGCTGCCCCTGCTCGCCGTCGGCCTCGACAACTACGACGAGTACTGCCGCGAAGGCGGTCTCACCCTCCTTGAGGCCGACACCGGACACCGCGTCGACTTCACCGACCCCGCATGGGGCATCGAGCCCGTCCGCTGGCTGGACGACCACACCCTCCAATTGACCTTCTTCGCCCTGGCCGACGGCGTCGACGGCCTGATGGCTCGGGCGTCCGTCGTACGCGAGAACTGGCGCGGCCTCGCCCCCGACGCCCTCGATCTGACCGCCCTCGACCGGACAGCGCACGACCCCGAGGACCCGAGGGCGTACGACGACATACCGCCCCCGCAGCCGCTGCTGCGCACGCTCGCCGAGCGGGCCGGACGCAGTTACGACGGGCGGGGCGGGGTCCGGACCGTGGCCGGGCTCCGCGACGGCCGGGTGCTCGCCACCCGCCGGGACGTGGCGGTGGAGTGCTGGGCCGCGGACGGATCGGCGCTGTGGAGCGTGCCCGCGCCGTCGGCGAGCGGCGGCACGCGCATCGAGGTGGCCGCCGACGAGCGGACCGTACGCGTGGCCGCGGCCGGTCCCGACGCCCGTGCCAGGACCGATTTCCTGCTCGTCGACACGGCTGACGGCACCGTCCTCGACCAGCACTCGGTGCCGTTCTCAGCCGCGATGTCCGCGCGTACGGACGGGGTCTGGGCGATCCGGGACACGTACAACCGCAGCATCGAGACCGAGCCGCCCACCCCGCCCAACACCCGGATCTTCGCCGCCGACGGCAAACGGATCGGCTCGGTCCATGAGCCGGACCGGTACGACCTCGTCCCGCTCGACGCCCGCCGGTGCCCCGAGCTGCTGTACGGGCGAAGGGGTCGGGACGTGGTCGCGCTCGCCCCCGACGGCGCGGCCGAGACCGTGCTGTTCACCGTCGACGCGCCGCTCGGCCGGGTGGTGTACGCGTCCGATGCCACCGGCACCGCCCTGCTGCACGGGCAATCGGAGCTCGTCCGCCGGGCCTTCCCGTCCGGTGAGGTCCTCTGGAGCCGGCCGTTGCAATCCGCGGTCTTCGACCTCGACGTGCACGCCGGGGTCCTGCACGCCCTGTGCGCCGACGGCAGCCTCGTCTCCGTGGACGCGGCCGACGGGGCGGTGCTCCACCGGCGCCCGCTGCCCCCGTACCAGCCGGTCTCCCTGCACGCGGCTCCCGACGGCACGATCCTCGTCGGCACCACCGCCGGCCAGATCCTGCGCTATCCAGCGGTCCACGCGCCGACCGGGACGGCCGGCCGGGACGCCGTCGGGGCCGCAAGCGATTTCCGATGACCTGACCCCCGCACCGGCTGGTTCCGGCCAACCTGTTGTGCCGGCCGACCCGGGAGCCTGACGGCATCCGAACGCGATCAGCTGCCACGCCAAGGGGGCCGTCGCCGCGAGGTCGGCCAGATCCCGCTGCTCCGGCCCCCGGTCTGCGCTGTACTCACTGCCCCAGCTCCGACGACCCCGCAACCGCCCCTCCGCACACCGCGGACCCGGGGTTCTTCGCCATGTGCGGGTTCGGACGAACTGGCCTCCACGACAACCCAGTTGAAGGAGACGCAGCATGTCCGAGCAGCAAACCGAGAAGCAGGAACCCATCGCACCGCCAGCCCCTCCGGAGTTCAAGTACAGCTGGGGCCAGCACCACGAGACCATGGAAGCGCTGTCGCTCGGGCAGATGGCCCGTCGCGTTCCCTCCGCCCTCAAGCAGACCGCGCGGCTCGCCGTCGCCGTCAACCGCACCGCCTTCCACGTGCTGGTCGCCTCGCAGATCCTTGGCGGGATCTGCACGGCGGCAGCGCTCGCGGCGATCGCCCAGGCGATGGTTCCGCTCCTGGCCGGCGACGGCGCCCAGGAACGCATCTCGGCCGCCGCCTGGCCGCTGGCCATGGCGGCTGCGATGACCGCCCTCGGTGCCCTGGCCTCCATCAGCTCCGGCAGCGCGGCCCGCCGTCTCAATCCCGGCATGGCCACCCTCGCCGACCTCGCGATGGTCGACGCCCACATGGATGTGGAGCTCGCCGCCTACGACGCCCCCGACTTCACCGAACGCTCGGAGGCCGCCGAGACCGGCTCCGCCCGCTCCGCCATGCTCCTGCAGGACGCCCTGGGCTTCACCGGCGGAATGATCGACATGATCGCGGTCGCGTCCGTCCTCGCCGTCGTGCACCCCGTACTTCTGCCCCTGCTCCTCCTGTCGGTGGTCCCCCGCGGCCTCGGCTCGGTGTACGCGGCGCGCCTCGACTACCGGCTCCACAACCAGACGATCGCCTCCCGCAACATCAAGCACATGATGCGCTGGCACCTGACCACCCCGAAGCTGGCCGACGAGTTGCGCGGCAACAGCATGCGGCCCTACGCGCACCACTGGTACGCGGCCGTCTGCGAGCGCATCGACTCCAAGATGGTCAGCTCCGCGCCCCGCTACCTCACCGTGTACCTGATCGCCGCCACCGCCTCCGGGGTCTTCGTCGTGGCGACGTACGGGGCGCTCGCCGGACTCGTCATCGGCGGCTACATGGCCATCGCCGCCGCCGGCACGGCCATCGTCGCCATGCGCACCTCCACCGCTGCCCTGTCACAGCTCGTCGTCTACGGGGCGGCCATGTTCCAGCACGCCCTCTACCTCGGCGACTACACCACCTTCGTCAAGGAGGCCGCCGAGAAGTCCGGCCCGCGCGGCCCGCAGGTAATGGAGAGCGGGCCGGAGAAGATCCGGCTGGAGGAGGCCACCTACACCTACCCCGGCAAGGACACCCCCGCCCTCGGACCGGTCTCGCTCACCCTGGCCAGGGGTGAGGTGGTCGCCGTCATCGGGGAGAACGGCGCCGGGAAGTCCACGCTGATCCGGCTGCTGACCTCGCTGACCGCCCCGACGTCCGGCACCGTCACCTGGGACGGCGTCCCGACCTCGGACGCCGACCAGCGCTCCGCCTGGGCCCATGTCGGCCTCGTCACCCAGTCGTACGGGTACTGGCCGTTCTCCGCCCGGGAGAACATCACCCTCGGCCAGCCGGACCCCCGCGGCGAGGAGGCCGTGTGGGAAGCCCTGGAGGCGGTCGGCATGCGGACGACCGTCGAGGAGTTCCCCGACGGCCTGGACACGCTCCTGGCACGCTCGATCTGGGGCGGCCACGAGCCCTCCGGCGGACAGTGGCAGCGCATCGCCTGCGGTCGCGCCTTCCACCGCAAGCCGGGCCTGCTGGTCATGGACGAGCCGACGAGCGCGATGGATCCGCGCGGGGAACACATGGTCTTCTCGGGCCTGCGGGGCATGAAGGAGGACCGGATCACGGTGATCGTCACACACCGGATGGAGAACTGCCGCCTCGCGGATCGCATCATCGTCCTGGACAGCGGCCGAATCGTGGAACAGGGCTCCTTCGACCAGCTCGTCACCCTGAACGGGGGCCGATTCCGCGAGCTGTACGAGCTCTCGCAAGACCGATGACATGAGGCGGTGCGGAGCCCACCCGCGGCGGTGTGCTCCGTACCACCCGCCCGAGTTCCGGCAGACCGCAGCCGCTCAGCGCAGTACGGCAGCCAGCAGGTCGGCGCCCAGTGCCGTCAGACCGGGCAGGTCGAGGGTGTACCGGACGTAACGACCGTGCCGCCGGGCCGTGAGCAGGCCCGCGCGGCGCAGGACCGCGAGGTGGCGGGAAACCTCCGGGGGTGAGAGTTCCCAGGCGTGGGCCAGTTCACCGTTGGTGTGCGGGCCGCGGGCGAGGGTGCGCAGGAGCCGCAGCCGTACCGGATGTGCGAGCGCCTCCAGCCGTAGTGTGACCGTTTCCAGCGATACCGGCTCTGATGGACCCGGCTCGGCCACGGGGTACTGCACCACCGGCTGCCACCCGGGCGCGTGGACCGCCACCAGGTGCGGGCGGCCGAAGACACTGGGGATGAAGGTGACCCCGGTGCCGTGGGCGGCGGTCGCCTTGTCCTGCAGCTTGTCCACGATGATGCAGTCGCCGTCCGGCGCCAGGGTGACGGCGCCGGAGACCGAGGCGAGTGCCGCTCCGATGCCCTGGCGCTTCAGCAGGTCGTTCTTCAGTCGCAGGTCGGTGGCGAGCTGTACGGCGACGTCCGTCCAGGCGGCGTCGAAGAAGGCCTCGGCGCACTGTTCGAGGGTGTGGCGCACCCGTGTCCGCACGGCGGCCGGGTCCGCGAGCAGCCGTTCCGCGAAGGCCTCTTGCCGCGCGCCGCGGGCCTGGGCCAGGTCCAGGGCCCGTTCGCGCGACGTCGCGTCGGTGAGCGGCGACGGCGCGGCGAAGTGGACCCGGTTGCTGCCGCACGTGGTGACGAGCGCGGCGGTCACGTACGTTTCGTCGTCGATCCGGTCCACGTCGTCCAACTCCTCGGTGAGGGTCGGCCGAGGTCGGGCGGGGATCAGGAAGTCGGCTTGTGAGGAACGCCAGAGGAACTCCGCCTCCCGCAACCGCTCGGCCAGCTCGGGCCGCAGCCCGGCCCAGACGTCCGCGGCCCAGCCGGCGAGCTGCGGATGATGCCCGGGTTCGGCCAGCACGTGCAGCATCGCGGTCAGCTCGGCCAGCGGGGAGGCGGCGAACCGCAGTCGCTCGGACGGCAGGCCGCCGATGTCGATCCTCAACGTCACCCCCTCATCATCACCGACCGGGTGGCCGGCGACGGCGTCGGTTGACGGTGTCCGTCAACCGACGCAGCCGGTCCGGTGGCCGAACGCACCGTTGACGCCATGACAACCACCACCAAGATCCGGCCCCGCGCCCTCGTCCGTGCCTCCGGAGGCCCCCGCTATGCCGTCGCCCTGGCCGTGGACGCGCTCGGGACCGGCCTGCTGCGGCCGTTTCTACTGCTCTACGGGGTGACGGTGCTGAGGCTGTCCGCGCCGGTCACCGGCATCGCCATGACGGTCGGCATCGTCGTGGGTCTGGTCTGCATGCCCGCGGTGGGCCGATGGCTCGACCGGGGCGCACGCAGTACGGTCGTGGCAGCGTCGATGCTGGTACGGGTGCTGGGCGTGGCGCTGCTGCTGGCCACCCCGGCCGGGCAGGTCTGGCTGTTCTCGGCGGCGGCGCTCTTCCTCGGCATCGGCAACCAGGCATGGCCGGCCGCCCACGCGGCTCTCGTGGCCACGGTCGCCCACGGCCGGGACCGCGACGTCGCTCTCGCGGGAGGCCGCGCCCTGCGCAACGCAGGCCTGGGCGCGGGCGCGCTCCTCGCCACCGCATGCCTGGCGGGCGGCACCGCCGCGTTGCAGGCGCTGGCGGCCGTCACCGGGCTCGCCTATCTCACTGCGGCGGCCTTGGCGTGGTCGGTCCACGTACACGCCAATCCGGCCGCCACCCCGGCCAAGGAGAGGGAGGAGGGGCCCGCGCCCCGGATGCGTACGCTGCTGGCCGCCAACGTGGTCTACGTCTTCTGCCTCAACGTCCCCGAAATCGCGCTCCCTCTGGTCCTGGTGACACAGATGAACGCATCACCGGTGTGGTCGGCAGCCATCTTCGTGGCCAACACGGTGCTGGTGGTCACCCTGCAGGTTCCGGTCACCGTCCTGATGTCCCGCTTCTCCCGGCGCACCGCGCTGGCTCTCGCCGGCGTAGTACTCACCGCGGCCTACCTCGGCTTCCTCGCGGCCACCTCACTGGGACACGGGGCTGCCCCGGCCGTCGCCGCGGTGTCCGTGGTCTGCACCATCGGCGAGATCATCTACGCCGGCAGCGCCACCGCGCTCGTCACCCACCTCGCCCCGGCGCACGTCCTGGGACGGACCCTCGCCCGCTTCGAGCTCTCCACGGGGTTCGGCCTCGCCGTCTCCCCGGCGGTCATCACCGCTCTCGCGCCCCACGGCTCGGCGGCCCTCTGGGGCAGCCTCGCCGCTGCGACGCTCCTCTCCGCCGGCGCCGTAGCCACGGAGAAGGATCGACGAGGGAGGCTTGGCGCCGGTTTTCGTTGAGAAGAACTGCCGAAGGACCGGGCTCGCTCAACGGAGAAGTCCCGGTCCCTCGTCCCAAGCTTGTGTGTCACGACCCGGTAGTCGCGTACGCACCCGCTGCCGCGGGCAGCCCGCGCCTACAGGTCGTCACCTCCACAGGGCCGGCCGGGTCAGTGCCAGAGCTGGTAGCGGCCGTTGTTCTCGTCGTGGAGGTAGACGCTGCTGCCGCTGTCATTGGCGTCCAGGAATCGGCCGGTCGCCTTGTGCTTGAGCTTCCAGCCGGCCGACGTCTGAACCTCGTACCAGCGCTGGTAGTCGTTGCCCGTGCACGGCTCCATGTAGACGTCGTTGTCCCAGTAGCCCGTCAGGCAGTACCCGCGGTCGTCGTTGCGCTTCATGAGCCATGTGCCGTCGCCGTTGTTGTACTCGTACCAAGACGTTCCGTAGGACGAGCAACCCCACATCTTGGCATCGTTGTTGTCCAGGTTCCAGCCCAGACACAGACCGGACACCTCGTGCTGCCAGCTGACCGTGCTGTTGGCGCTGGCCGGTGTGGCAACGCCAATAGCAAGGCCAGTGGCCACCCCGACCATGGCAAGGGTCTTGCCGATCGGCTTCAACGAAGCGAACATCGCAGTTCCTCCCATTGCGCGACAGTACGGGCCGGCCTGTACCAGCCCGCGTCCGAATCTAGGAAGGATTCGATCGCCGCACTGAACTGTCGGCGCCGGATTCCTGAACAGTCCGCGCACGGAACTCGGTAGGACTGATTCCATACAGCTCGCGGAAAGAACGGCTGAAGACCACCGGGCCGCTGAAGCCCCAGCGGGCGGCGATGGCGTGCACGTGGCGGGCGCGGAGATCGGGGCGGACGAGGTCGGCGCGGCACCGCTCCAGGCGGCGCCGCCGGATCCGGGTGTGGACGCTCTCCTCCTGGCCGTGGAAGAGCTGGTGGAGACTGCGCACCGAGATGTTGTGGCGGGCGGCGATGACGGAAGGAGTCAGCTCCGGATCGCTGAGGTTGTGTTCGATGAAGGCGTAGATGCGCTGCAGGAGAGCCTGTGCGCGGACCTCGGCGGGGAGGTGCTCCTCGATGTCCAGGTGCTGGGCCAGGCAGGCCGTCGCGAGGTCGACCGCGACCTTGCCGAGCCGCCACGTCTCTTCGGGCGCGCACTGCGCGCCGTGGTCTTCGAGGGCGGTCATGAAAGACGCCAGGATCGCTGCCAGTCCGCGGTCGCCCGGTATGCGGCGGGCGAGCAACTGGTCGAGGCGCCCGGTGCGCAGCGGCAGGACGGCGTGGGGAAGCAGCAGGATCGTCGCCTGCACCTGACCGTCTTCGGCGAGCATCTCGTTGTCGGAGGGGCGCGAGGTGTCCCAGAGCATGAGGTCGCCGGCTCGGACGGTGCTCACGTTTCGGTGCTGGGACAACGACGTGGCGCCCTTGCGTAAGAGCGCCAGCTGATACTCCTCCGGGTCCCCGCGCCGGATCAGCGCGGGTGTACGCCGCGAGCGCAGGGGCGACAAGGCGAACCTCGCCACACGGAGTTCTCCCAAGGCCATTACGGCGGCCTTCCCCTGAAACTCGGCAGGCCGCTCGCTGCTGAGCACAGTAGGCATCACCTCACGCGAGATGAGGTCGGCGTACCAGTCGAACCGCTCCCTCGCGGGCAGTCCGCCCGACGACACCACTGACCACATCCCGCGCCCCCCGTTCGATTTTCCCGGCAGGACCAAGGATGCAGCGAAGGGCTCTCCTCCAACTCATGGTTCGAGCCCCCGCGTGGCGCCGGGCGCGGGCAGGTGAACGGTGGCCGGGCACCGTCAGCGGTGGAGCAGGCTCGTCCAGTCCTGGGGGACTCGGCCGGTCGGGCCCGGGGCCGGCTGGTCCGCGGGGTGGCTGGCCGGCGGGGTGAGTTCGGGGCCGGACTCGTACAGTTCGTCGCTGTCGTAGTTCCAGAACCACTCCTCGCCCGGCTCGAAGCTCTGCACCAGGGGGTGGCCGGTGGACTTCCAGTGCCCGGTCGCGTGCTGGGCCGGGGAGGAGTCGCAGCAGCCGATGTGCCCGCACTGGGCGCAGCGGCGCAGGTGGAACCACCAGCCGCCCACCGCGTCGCATGCGGCGCAGCCGGTGCCGGTGGGCGGGACGCTCGGGTCGATTCCGTCGATGCCTGTCATACGGACTCCTCGGCGCTCTCGGTTTCGGGGGCGGTCAGGGGCAGCAGCACCTGGAAGCGGGTGTCGCCCGGTGCGGATTCGACCTGGAGGCTGCCGTGGTGCTTGTTGACGACGATCCGCCAGGAGATGTCCAGGCCGAGGCCGGTGCCCTCGCCGACCGGCTTGGTGGTGAAGAAGGGGTCGAAGATCCGGCTGCGGACGTCTGCCGGGACGCCGGGACCGGTGTCGCGGAACTCCACCAGCAGGCGGTCGCCCTCCCGTGCCGTGCGGACCGTCAGCGTGCCGTCCCCGCCTGTGCCGGCGATGGCGAAGACGGCGTTGTCGATGAGGTTGGTCCACACCTGGTTGAGCTCCGCCGGGTAGGCGGGCACGTCCGGCAGCGAGCGGTCGTACTCCTTGACCACGCGGATCCGGGGACCGATCTTGCCGGACAGCATCAGCAGGGTGCTGTCGAGGAGTTCGTGGACATCGACGACGCGGTGCGGGGCACGGTCGAGCTGCGAGTACTGCTTGGCCGCGTCCACGAGGTGGGAGATGCGGGTGGTGGAGTCGCCGATCTCGTCCATCAGCAGCTCGGTCTCGACCGTGTAGTTGAGCCAGCCGATGGCCGACGGCAGGATGTCCTCGGCCACGGTTGCCGCGACGTGCTCCAGCCACTGCGTGTCGAGCCCGGCCTGTACGAAGGTCGGCGCGATCCGCCAGCCCTCCGCGATGCCGTGGTCGTCGAGCCAGTCGGCGAGCTCGTCCTCCCGGTCGGACGCCTCCAGCGGGCTCAACACCACTGCCTTCGCGACGCGTTCGACGGTGCGCTCCTGTATCTCGATGAGGTCGGCGATCGCCTCACGGGAGTAATTGCCCTGGGCGATGACGGCCAGCTTGTGCCGCATCTTGCCGACCCGTTCCCGCAGCGTCGCCGTGGCCCGTACGGCCGCCGCGGCCGGGTTGTTGAGCTCGTGGGTGAGCCCGGCGGACAACGACCCGAGGGCCAGGAGGCGTTCGCGCTGGCCGATGGCCCGCTGGGTGTTCCTCGACCCGAAGAAGAGACCTTCCAGCAGGTGCGCGGCCATCGGGAACCAGTCCCGCATGATGTCCGCGAACGACTCCGCAGGCAGCACGAAGAACCGGGTCGGCTCGGTCACCCGCATCGAGTTGGTGTACGTCTGCGGTACTCGGTCGCCCAGGTACGCCTGCATGGCTCCCGCGTACACGCCGCGCTGCGAGGTGCGGCTCACCTCCACGTCGTCGCCGCCGACCCGGCGGGAGAGTACGACGGTGCCCTCGATCATCACGTAGAAGCAGGTGGCCGGGTCGCCCTCGGTGTACACCGGGCCGGCTTCGAACCGCTCCACCCGCCCCTCGGCGCACAGCCGCCCGAGCTGCTCCGGGGAGAGCTTCTCGAACAGGAACAGGGAGGCGATCTCCTGCGGGCTGCAGGGCATGATCCGGCCGCTCATGACTGCTCCAGGTAGCGGTGGACGAGCATCACGGCCATGGCTCCCTCTCCGACGGCGGACGCGACGCGCTTCGCGGACTGGGCGCGCGCGTCGCCAGCCACGAACACGCCCGGGATGTTGGTCTCCAGGTGGTAGGGCGGCCGGTCCAGTTCCCACTCGGCCGGCGGCCGGCCGTCCGCAGTGAGGTCCGGCCCGGCCAGGATGAAGCCGTGCTCGTCGCGCAGCACCGTACCGTCCAGCCAGTCGGTCAGCGGGGCCGCGCCGATGAACACGAACATCCACTGGGCGTCGACCAGTTCGGTCGCGCCGCTCTCCTCGTCCCGGAGCGTCAGCCGCTCCAGGTGGCCCTCGCCGTGTGCCTCCCCGACGACGGTCCGGGTCCGCACCGTGATGTTCGGTGCTTCCTCGATCTGCTGGATCAGGTAGTGGGACATCGACGCCTTCAGCGAGTCCCCGCGTACCAGGAGCGTCACCGATTTCGCGCCGCGCGCCAGGTACATCGCCGCCTGCCCGGCGGAGTTGGCGCCGCCCACGATGTACACGTCGTGCCCCTGGCAGGAGGACGCCTCGGTGAGCGAGGAGCCGTAGTACACCCCGCGCCCGGTCAGGTCGTCGCAGCCCGGCGCGAGCAACTGCCGGTAGGACACTCCGGTCGCCAGGATGACGCTGTGCGCGGCGATCGACGAGCCGTCGGAGAAACGGACGACGCGTGCCGGGCCGCTGGTCTCCAGCCCCGTGACCTCGCGCGCGGTGAGGATCTCTGCGCCGAACCTGCCGGCCTGGCGACGGGCGCGGTCCGTGAGCTGCGCGCCGGACACCCCGTCCGGGAAACCCAGGTAGTTCTCGATGCGGGAGCTCTGCCCGGCCTGCCCGCCGGTAGCCGACCGCTCGACCAGTACCGTCCGCAGCCCCTCGGAGGCCCCGTACACGGCCGCGCCGAGCCCGGCCGGGCCGCCGCCGATCACGACGAGATCGTAGAAGTCGGCGGTCGGCGTCGTCGCGAGCCCCACGTGGGCGGCCAGGTCGGGCGCCTCCGGCTCGACCAGCGCGGTGCCCTCCGGAGTGATCACCACGGGCAGCCGCTCTGCGTCGGCCCCGGCCGCCTCCAGCAGTCGCTGTCCCTCGGGCTCGTCGGAGGAGTACCAGCGGTAGGGCACCTGGTTGCGGGCAAGGAACTCCCGCACGGACGAGGAGCGCGCCGACCAGCGGTGGCCGACCACCTTGGTGGCGGGTACCGGCCGGTAGTCGCTGGTGCGCCAGGCCGCGAGCAGGTCGTCCAGGACGGGGTAGAGCTTCTCCTCGGGCGGGTCCCAGGGCTTGAGCAGGTAGTGGTCGAGGTCCACGACGTTGATCGCGTCGATCGCCGCGTTGGTGTCGGCGTAGGCGGTCAGCAGGACGCGCCGCGCGCCCGGGTACACGTTCAGGGCTTGTTCGAGGAACTCGATGCCGTTCATCTGCGGCATGCGGTAGTCGGCCAGGATCACCGCCACCAGGTCACCGCGCAGCTTCAGCTCGCGCAGTGCCTCCAGCGCGGACTCGCCGGACTCGGCGCGCACGATCCGGTACCCGGCGCCGTAGTGGCGTCGCAGGTCGCGGGCGATGGCACGGGAGACTCCCGGGTCGTCGTCCACGGTCAGGATGACCGTGCGCGCTGTGTCGGCGGCCTGTGCCATGCGTCTCCACCCCGAGTGGTCTGGGCGGGCGGCACGCGGGCCGACCGCGCCGGTTCCCGCCCATCGTATGTTCGATCGTCCGGGTTCGCGCCGGGAGGCCGCGGCCCGTGCGCTCCGGGTACAGACGGGTGCGCGCACAGGCAACTGCGGCGGGCGACAGCCCGTTGACGGTCACGTACTGGCAGCGGAACATCACGAGGCGTACTCGGCTCGTGGCCCGAGGGCTGCCGGGGTCGGGGGGCGGGTGAGCGTGAGGGGAGAGGAGCCGAGGATCAAGGGCGGTCCAGGCCCCAGGTCTGCAGGGCGAACGGCCGACCCTTCTCCTCGCCCGTGATCCGTGGCACGTCGAGCAGCCTGAAGCCCGCCTTGGTGGCCACGGCGACACTGGCCGCGTTCTCTGCCTCCAACTCCAGGATCACCTGGTCCGTGCCCAACTGCTCGAAGGCGTACGCGGCCATCACCCGCACCGCCCGCGCGGCCAGGTCCTGGCCTCGGTGGGCGGGGCCGACCGCGTAGCCGAGTTCGGTGCCCTCGGGGGCGCGCCGCAGCATGACCTCGCCGAGCGGGGCGCCGCCGTCGACGGTGATGGCGAGCAGGATGGTCGTGCCCTCCTTCCGCAGCTGCCGGTCCCGGTCCAGCCGATTGCGGGCAGCCACTTCGTCGAAGGGCGAGACGATCGGCGTCCAGTACGCGATGTCGGGGTGGTCGAACAACTCCGGCATCGCGGCCAGGTCCGCCTCCGTCCAGTCGCGCAGAACGAGCCCCTCTCCCGAGAGCTCGATCCGTTCGGGAAACGACGACGTGGTGCTGCTCATGGTGCGGGACCTCCCTGGCCTGTTCAGGTCGAGGCAGGATAACCGGGGGAAGGCGTCGGCTCATTCGTTTTCCAGGGCGTCCGGACGTCCGGGAGTACGGGAGTACTGGCGTACTGGAGTACGGGTTCGCGGCCGGGCCGGCGGCACTGCCCCATCGCGTGACGGCCCGTCAGTTCCGTGCGGCGGCTCGGGTGCGGGCGGGCCGGCACTCCCGGATCGGCCCGACATGGCCGAACTCCGACGGAATCCGACTGCCGTTCGCCTGGCGTATCCACCGCCGTCACGCGAGGCTCCCCCTCCGGTACCCCGGGCGCGCTGTCCTGGGGGCGCACAGCACCCCTCAACCGCAGAGGTCGTTCCCGCCATGGCAGAACTGAACCGCCGCCGCTTCCTGCAGCTCACCGGTGGCGCCGCCGCCCTGACCATGCTCAACGAGAGCATCGCGCGCGCCGCCGCCATCCCCGCGCAGGGGACCATGGGCAGCATCGCCGACGTCGAGCACATCGTGGTGCTCATGCAGGAGAACCGGTCCTTCGACCACTACTTCGGCGCGATGCGCGGCGTCCGCGGCTTCGGCGACCCGCGCCCGGTGACGCTGCCCAGCGGCAAGTCCGTGTGGCACCAGTCCGATGGCACGAAGGAGACGCTGCCGTTCCGGCCGCCGTCCGACGACCTCGGCATGGAGTTCCTCCAGGGCCTCAACCACGACTGGGTCGGCGGACAGAGCGCCTTCAACAAGGGTAAGTACGACAATTGGGTGCCCGCCAAGACGGCCACCACCATGGCGTACCTGACGCGCGACGACATCCCCTTCCACTACGCCCTCGCGGACGCGTTCACCATCTGCGACGCCTACCACTGCTCGTTCATCGGCTCCACCGACCCCAACCGCTACTACCTCTGGTCGGGCCACACCGGCAACGACGGCACGGGCGGCGGTCCCGTCCTCAACAACGCCGAGGCCGGCTACGGCTGGACCACCTATCCCGAGCGCCTGGAGGCGGCGGGGATCTCCTGGAAGGTCTACCAGGACATCGGCGACGGCCTCGACGCCGCCGGCTCCTGGGGCTGGATAAACGACGCCTACCGCGGCAACTACGGCGACAACTCTCTGCTGTACTTCAACAACTACCGGGGCGCCCAGCCCGGCAACCCGCTGTACGACAAGGCCCGTACCGGCACCGACGCCAAGGCCGGCGAGGGCTACTTCGACCAGCTCCGCGCCGATGTCGCCGCCGGCACCCTGCCCCAGGTCTCGTGGATCGCCGCGCCCGAGGCGTTCAGCGAGCACTCGAACTGGCCCTCCAACTACGGTGCCTGGTACATCGCGCAGGTCCTGGACGCCCTCACCTCCAACCCCGACGTGTGGGCCCGTACCGCGCTCTTCATCACCTACGACGAGAACGACGGCTTCTTCGACCACGTCGTCCCGCCGTACGCACCCGCCAGTGCCGCGCAGGGCCTGTCGACCACGCCGACCGCCCTCGATGTCTTCCCCGGCAAGCCCGGCTACGTCGCCGGCCCGTACGGTCTCGGCCCGCGCGTGCCGATGCTCGTGGTCTCGCCGTGGAGCACCGGCGGCTACGCCTGCTCCGAGACCTTCGACCACACCTCGGTGATCCGCTTCATGGAGAAGCGCTTCGGAGTGCAGGAGCCCAACATCTCCCCGTGGCGCCGCGCCGTCTGCGGAGACCTCACCTCCGCCTTCGACTTCGCCCGCAAGGACACCAGCGCGGTCCGACTGCCCGACACCGGCGCCTGGGAGCCGCAGGACCGCGAACGGCACCCCGACTTCAAGGCCCCCGCCCCGGCCGTCGGCTCCATGCCGCGCCAGGAGAAGGGCCTGCGGCCCACGCGTGCGCTCAAGTACGCCCCGTACGTGGACGGCACGGCGCTCGTCGAGGAGGGCAAGTTCCGGCTGACGTTCAGCGGCGGTCCGGACCTGGGTGCGCAGTTCTACGTCACCTCCGCCAACCGCACCGACGCCCCGTGGACGTACACCACCGAGGCGGGCAAGTCGATCTCGGACGCCTGGAACACCCGCTACTCGGCCGGTGTCACCGACCTGACCGTGCACGGCCCCAACGGCTTCCTGCGCGGCTTCCGCAACCCCGGCACCACCGCCGGCCCCGAGGTCGTCGCCCGCCACAACGCCGCCACCGGCGACCTCGACCTCACCCTCACCAACGCCGGGGCGTCGACCGCGACGCTCACGGTCACCAACGCGTACGGCGGCGGTCCCAAGCGCCTCACCGTAGCCAGGGGCGCCACCGTCACGTACAGCGTTCCGCTGCGGAACACGAAGCGCTGGTACGACGTGTCGGTCACCGCCTCCGAGGCGACGCAGTTCCTGCGCCGCTTCGCGGGCAAGGTCGAGACGGGTGCGGCCGGCCTGTCGGACCCGGCGATCCTGACCGGGCAGTCCTCCTGAACCTGCTGTCGGGCCTTGGCCGGTGACGCGCCTCGGTGCCTATCCGGCCAAGGCTCCCTCTCGGCGCCGACCTCGACGGCCTCGACGGCCTGTACGGGTTGTACTGGCTGTACTGGCTGTACTGGCTGTACTGGCTGTACTGGCTGTACTGGCTGTCAGCCGAGCAAGTGGCTGATGCCGCCTTGGCCGTCCGCGCCGTTCCACATCACGGCCCCCAGCCAGATCGGGAACCAGAGCGCTCGTTCCGGCAGGACGAAGGCTGCGAGGAACCAGGCGACAGGCAAGGCAGTGAACAGCAGGCAGCAGCACCAGCCGCTCCTGCCAGAAGCGGACGTCTGCCCTGTCGAATTCGTAGGCACCTTGCGAACGTAAGCGGCGCTCACAAATCGCGCATGAGTACCCGTACTTACGGCCTCGCCTGCGGTGGCTGCGGGGACGCGGCCGTGATCTGTTCGAGAACCTCCGTGTAGAGGGCCCGCTTGTCGGGACGGACGTGGACGACGGCATGTCTGAGAGCGGGGATCGCCGGCGCGCCGATTCCGATGAGCCCCTCGGCCGCAGCCCTGCGGACGACAGGATGCGAGTGGTCCAGCATTTCGGTCACGGCAGGGATCGCGGGTGCCCACGTCGCGTGGCAGAGAGTCCGGATCGCCGTGCGCACCAGGTCCGGCTGGGGGTCGCCCAGCAGGATCGACGTGTGGTGGAGGTAGGTCTGCCGGTCCAGCATTGCCCGCGAGGTCCGCAGGGCGTGCAGGCGGACCTTGGGCTTGGCGTGATGCAGCAACTCGCCGATCAGGTCCCGCAGGCCGGGGTCCTGGTCGGGGTCCTGGCCGCTGTGTCCCTCGGCCAGTCGCGTGAGCGCTTGGCGTACCCGCACCGGGTCGCCGGTACGGGCCAGGTCCAACAGCTCCTGTCGGGAAGGGGGTCGTGACGCTCGTGTCGACGCGGCCGGGGCGCGGTCACGGAGGGCTGCCAGCGCGGCGGCGTCCTGGTGTACAGCGTCCGGTCGGCGCAGCGGACCCTCGACGAGGATCAGCCTGTCCGCGAGGTCGTCGCGTCCTTCGGCACGCAGCCGCCGACAGGTCTGCGTCAGCGCAGGGGTGCGCAGCAGGGAACGCCCGTAGAGCAGGTCGAGGAAGCCCCAGGCACCGGCGTCGAGGCGGTCACCGAGGCGCTCCGCCAGCACGTCGGCGGGGACCCGTCGCAGCGCCGGGCCGACTGCGGAGCTGCTGGACGGCGCGTCGTGCTCCCACCATTCCAGCAGCAGCGGGACCAGCGGTTCCAGGTCCCACGGGTCGAGCCGGCTTGCCGCGAGCGCCACCCTGTCGTGCAGGATGCCGTCCGCACGGAGTTCGGTCTCGCCGATGGCGCTCAGTGTGCGGGCCAGTTCGACACCGACGGGTATGTCGATGCGGCCTTGCAGAAACGCTCGGAGTACGGGGAGCCCGGCCTCGGGCTCGGGCCACTCCAGGAGCGCCAGGGCCGCAGTGTGCCGGCGCTCCGGGGCGGTTGACTGCAGCATGGTCAGCAGGCGCTCCCGCTGTGCGGTCGAACGGGGCTGGTCGAGGTCGTCGACGTGCACGGTCCTCGGTCGCGGCGCCGGCGCGTGCGCGGTCTCGGCGATGGTCCAGGGTGGTGCGTCGAGGGGCTGGACCGCCGTCATCCAGTCGATGAGGGCGGCGCGGACCTCGGGCCCGGCAGGGGCGTAGGCATCGATCAGTGCGGTCAGGCGGTCCCGGGAGCCCGGGATGTCCTCGTGCTGTTGGCGCAGTCGGCGGAATTCCTCCAGGGCGCTCGGTGTGCGCGCTGCGGTATTCAGCGCGGCTCGCCACGCCTCGGCCTCGGCCGTGGCCATGGCCGTGGCCGGCGAGTCGGCTGCCGGGAACTGCGTGGCGCCGAACGCGTCCCGCAGCACAGCGGCCTCGGCCTGCCGGGGGTCGGCGCCCAGCCGGGCCGAAGCGAGTGCCTGCTCAAGGTCGGCGCGGACCAGCACCGCGCCGAGGCTGCGGAGCAGCGCCAGTGTGGACCGGCTTCCCCCGGGTGCGGAGGGCAGCGCGCGTACCGCGTCGGCGACGGTCGGCTTCTCGGCCGCCGGCAGAGTCGGTGCGACGGCTTCGAGGACAGCGATGAGGTCGTGCCGGTCTCCCGCCGAGGCCTCGGTGAGCCCGTCGAGCAGGACCCTGGTGGACCGGGCGAAGGCTCGCAGTTCCTCGGGCGTCCACGGTGCGGGGCAGAGCCGGAGCGTGAGCCGCAGTACGCGGCCTCGGACAGCGGGTTCGGAGCCGGCCAGGCGAAGCCAGTCCGGCAGCATGGGCCGCAGCTCCCGCAGCTGGGCGGGGTGCGGCAGCTCCTCCCTTTCGGCGATGCGCAGCGCGACCGACGTGCTCCAGCCCTCCGCCGTCAGCGACCTGACGTCGAGCTCCGCTCCGATGTCCGGCGCTGACCGCGACGCGGCGGACGTGGCGATGCCGTGTTTGGCCATCGCCGTCGACAGGTCCTCGATCGTCCCGGAAGCGAGGCCGACCCGGCCCGTCGCCACCAGGGCGAGCAGGGTCGGTGCGACCCGTGATGCCTGGTCGTCCAGGGCGAGGACCGAGCGCACCGGCAGTGTGCGGTCGAGTCCCTCCAGCAGCAGTTCGCGGGCGCGGCCGTCTTCGCTGCGTTCGGCGGCGGCGAGGACGGTCGCCAGGTATGCGTCGCCGAGGATGGTGCGCAGGGCCTCGATGAGCGAGCCGCGCAGGCCTGGATTGTCGTGGTGCCCGAGCCAGTAGAGCAGTGCCGGCACCGCCGTGGGCGTGCCCGCGCGGACCAGAACCTCGGCGGCGGTCTTCTTGATGTTCATGTTCGGATGCCCGAGACATGCTGCGATGGAGGTGGAGGCCCAGCGGGCCCGCGCGTGACCGAGGGCGAGCAGCGCCTGCCGGACGGTCTGGATGTCCTGGGCGGCGGTCAGCGCGATCAAGGTCGCCGACAACGCCTGCGCATCGTCCCCCGTGGCGTCGCGCGCGAGCAGCGCGATCACGTGCTTGCGCACGTGCCGGTCGCGGTGCCGCAGCAGGCGGTGCGCCCGCGCACGGGTGCCCGCGTAGGGGGCTCGGAGCAGGAGTTCGAGCAGGATCGCCTGCTCGGAGCTCGACAGTCCGGGCCGGTCCAGCAGATCCAGCGCCATGGTCGCGACGAGTGCGTGTCCGGCCTCTCGTGCAGTCGCCGCGTCGAGCAGGCAGGACGGCCTGATCCGTCCCCGCTCGTGGAGACGACGGCCCAGGCCGCAAACGGCATCCAGGATCTCCTGGGGTACCACGGGCTCCCCGGCCGGCTGTCCGTTTTCGAGTCGTGGGGCGGCACCGTACGGCTCCCAGGACGCCGCGAGGTCGCCCACGATGCGCAGGAGGAGGTCCGCGATGACCGGCAGCGTGCCGGCACCGCCGTGGGCAGCCAGTCTGCACAGTGCCGCCACCGGCTCGTCCGGGTCCATGTGGGAACTCAGGAAAGCCAGTTCCTGCTCGTCCGGGCCACCGAGATCAGCCGCGATGCGAGCCGGCAGATCGACGGGATCGAGACGGACGAGGACGGCACGCCGCTGGGACGGGTCCTGGGACAGATGCCACAGCACCTCAAGGGCGCTGCTGCGCACCGCGCGGAGATGCGGCGCGATCACGCCCACGCTCTCCTCCGTGGCGAGGCCGAGCCCTTCCCTCAGCGCCGTCATCGTCCGATGCCCGCCGATGGCCTCCAGAGCGTCCAGGGCCGCTGCGGGTGCTGAAGGCAGGAGTGCGATCACGGCGTCTTCGGCATCCGCATGGCGCAGCGCGCGGATCGCGGCGAGAAACGGCCCTGGTACGGGAGCCGAGGGCAGTACGCGTGTGATCGCGTCCCCGATCGGAAGCTCCCCTGCCCCCTGTCCGGCCAGGGCGACCAGGAGCATGAGCCGTCGTGGCCAGCTCGGATCGCCGGCGGCCGCATCCACCAGTACCCGGAACATCTCCTGTCGGCAGGTGAACAGGATCGTCGCGACCTCGTGGGGCGGAATCGAGTGATCGGCCAGCGCCAGACCGATGATGGACGGGACGTGCGCACCATCCGCGAAGTGCCCGCGCCGGTGGAGCCCGCGCAGGCATGTCACCGCCGGCCCGCCGAACAGCAACGGGTCCCCTGCGGCGATGGCCGTCAGTGCGCCGATGTCACCGCGGTCCGCCAGGTCACCGAGCAGTTCCATCCCGCGCCGACGAAGACCCGGCGGCAGATCCGGATCATCGATGACCTGCCACAGCAGCCGACTGTGCCCGTGGTGGGCCGCAGCCGCGAGTGCGGCATCGGCCGCCTCGGGCCGTGTGGTCACCGATTCGGCAGCGAGAAAGGGGGACAGCCGTCCTGGCGGCAAGGAGTCCAACGCCGCCCACGGCTCGGTGAGTTCACCCAGTACGGCAGCGACGACGTCTGCGCTGCCGACACCGAGCAGGCTGATCAGATGTTCGCGAACCAGCGCGGGAGCCAGCAGACCGGCGTGCAGCCCCTGCCGGGCCAGCCGCAGCGCCGCGGCCTGCAGCACCGGGTCACCGCTGTCCACCAGCTCGTTCACGAGCTGCTCAGGCCGGTGCGCGCAGGTGACGGTCGTTTCCCGTACGGCCTGGTACAGCAGTTCACCCGGAGACTCCTTGCGGATCACCGTCGGCTCGTTCAGAAGCTCGGCGCGCAGCCAAGCGATCCGTACCCGGGCCGGCAGCTCGGCCGTCCGCCACGACGGCCGGCGGAGCCCCCGGAGAGACGGCCCCAGTCGTTCGTGGAGCCGCGCCAGGACGAGCGCCGCCTCCGGCGGTCCTTCCAGTGACACCGGCAGCAGCCCCGCGAGCTCGGCCATCTCGGACTCGTCGCCCGTCCGGCCCGACGTGACGCGCTCGGCCAGAAGGACCAACCCCAGATACCGCAGGCGGGGATCCTCGTGCCGGATGAGACATCCGAAGACGGCCGGCGGGCAGAGCTGCGCGTCGAGACGGCTGGACAACCAGCCGACGTCAGCTCGACGCACCGCATCGTGGAAGGACTTGTCCGCCGGCGTCATCATCGTCGGATGCTAACCAGGAGGCTTCCGGCCCCACCAGCGAGATTCGCCCGGTGCGACTGCCGATCGCGCGGGTCCTCGCGCGGGTACGAGGGCCACCGCCGAGCCGACGGGTTCGGACCGGGCGCCGGTCGACGCCCGGCCGGTCCGGTCAGCCCTGGGCGCCGAGGTCCAGCCGGTCGGCCAGCCCGGCAGCCTTGAAGGCGGCCACCAGGTCGTCACGGCCTTCGGTGAAGTGGGCCCAGCTGTCGTAGTGGACGGGAACCACCCGGCGGGCACCGAGGATCTCGGCAGCTTCGGCGGCCTGGGCGCTGTCGAGGACGATGAGCGCGCCATCGAAGACGACGGGGAAGCGAGGGGCTCCGGCGAACAGGATGGCGGTGTCCACCGGGCCGAAGCGCCCGGCGATCTGCCGGACCAGATCGAGCGAGGCGTTGTCGCCGCTGACGTAGACCGTGGGCAGGCCGTCCCCGGTCAGGACGAAGCCGACGACCTGGCCGGTTATCGGCTCGACCTCTTCGCGCTTCCCGGGGCCGTGTATGGCGGGCACGCCCGTGACGGTGATCGTGCCGCCGCCGGGACGGTCGAGCTCGATCGCCTCCCAGTCGGCCAGTCCCTTGGCCTTGCCCCCCAGGCGCTGCCCGCCGCCGGGGGTGGTGAGGGTGAGGGGCACCTCGGCGAGCAGTGCCCGCCCGGAGTTGTCGAGGTTGTCGGGGTGCTCGTCATGCGAGAGCAGGACCACGTCGATTCGGCCGAGGTCGGCGGGACTGCCGGAGGAAGGCGCGGTCTTGGCGAGGAGCGGGCCGCCCTGCGCCGGGTAGTCGCCGGGAGCGTCGAAGGTGGGGTCGGTCAGGAATCGCAGGCCACCGTACTCGAAGAGGGCGGTCGGGCCACCGAAGACGCGGACGGGGATCTGCTCGTCGGACGGGCTGGAGTTAGCCATGAAAAGCGACACCTCACGGATGAGTAGTGGTCTATCCGTGAAGGACGGTAGCGGCTTCTCATGGATGGGCACAACCCGTAACATGAGAACCATGAAGGAGCCCGTGACCGCCGAGCCTGTCCTGCCACCCGCACCCGGCGCGGAGCAGCACCCGGTCCTCGACTTCGCCAACAGCGCCATAGCCCTGCCCGGCGGCCAGTTCACCGATCTCCTCGGCACCCCCGCCGCCGCCAATCGGTGGCTGATCGAACGCGGCCTCGCACCGGCGGACGTGGAACTGCAGGAGATGTGCGCCGCACAGCTGCGGTCGCTGCGCGAACAGGTCAGATCACTGCTCGCCTCCCGGGTCGAGGGCCACCCGGCCCTACCCGGGGCCCTCGCCGCCGTCAACGACGCGCTCACGCGCGCCCCGGCGGCCTCCCTGCTGCACTGGGACCGCACGCACGGCCCGTACCGAGCCGCCTCCCACCCCACCACCCAGATCGTCGAACACGCCCTCGCGGTCCTCGCCGACGACGCCGCCGACCTGCTCACCGGCCCTGACGCCGAGCGCCTCACCGCCTGCGGCTCCACCCCCTGCAACCGCTACCTGCTGCGCCACGGCCGCCGCCACTGGTGCTCGATCCGCTGCGGGGACCGCGCCCGCGCCGCCCGCGCCTACGCGCGACGCACCCAGGCCGAAGCGTCTCCCCAAAGCTGATCCCGCCCGGCCACGGCCGCCCTCCGTACGGGCGCTACCGGGGCGCCACGGACTCCGCGCTGTCGCCCGCTACCCGGCGCCGGACCTGGTCCTCCTGGGCGAGACGCCGCAGCAGCTCGAACACCGGGGCGCAGATCGCGAAGACGATGACCGCCCGCTCGGCCAGAGCCACCGGGTCGTCGAGGCCGGCCGCACGCTCCAGGTCCAGCCGGGCCACCGACTCGGCCAGCCTCGCGTAGGCGGCGAGCTCGCCCGGGGCGTACTGCGCGTCCAGCCGCCGCAGTTCCTTCAGCGCCGCCGTCAGCCCCTTCACGTGCGGTGACGTGCCGGGCGCCTGCCAGTCCAGCGCCGCGAGCAGCTCCGCCACCTCGGCCCCGGCGGTCGCGTCGGCCTCGGCCTCCTGCTCGGGGTCTGCTGCGCGCTGGGCCGCCACCGGCACCGGGAGGGCGTAGCTGACCGCTCCGAGGGCGCCCTCGGAGGTGTGGGCCTGGTCGACGGCCCCGAGCACCTCACGGGTGGCGGCGATGGACAGGCCGCCGAGCGTGGTCAGTGCCTTGATCAGCCGCAGCCGCTGCGCGTGCTCCTCCCCGTACTCGGCCAGGGTCGCGGCGGTCGCCCGCCCTGCGGGCAACAGCCCCTGGCGCAGGAAGTACTTGATGCTGGCGACCGGCACGCCGGTCCGCCGGCTGAGCTCCGAGATCTTCATACGGCTTCCCTGCTGGTCACGCGTCCGGTATCCGTCATCGGCGATTGGACACCACAACAAGATACTGCCACTATCCAGTAGCTGGATACCTTAAGTATCCAACTTAGGAACGACAGCCGCACCGGAGAATCGATGCCTCATCCCACACCCCCCTCCGTGCTCCGCCGACCCCAGCTGTGGATCGGAACGGGACTCATCGCCGCAGTGGTCTCGATGCTGTTCGCGCTGCTCTACGTCGGTGGCAACGTCAACCCCAGGGGCAACCTGCGCGACCTGCCCGTCGCCCTGGTCAACAGCGACAGCGGCGCCGACGCGGGCGGCCGCCGCGTCAACCTGGGCGAGCAGGTCGTCTCGGGGATCCAGAAGGCCGCCAAGGGCGACAAGAGCATCGACTGGCAGGTCGTGAGCCGCAAGGAGGCCGACAAGCGGCTGGGCAGCGGCAAGGTCTTCGGCGCCCTCGTCATACCCGAGGACTTCTCCGCCACGGTGACCGGTCTCACCGCCCCGCAGCCCGCGCCCCAGGGCAAGGCCGCCCCGCCGACCCTGACCGTGCTGACCAACCAGGCCGCCGGCAGCATCGGCTCCTCGATGTCCTCCCAGGCCGCCCAGAAGGCCGCCCACGCCGCTTCCGCCCAACTCGGCCAGGAACTCCTCAAGCAGGCCGGAGCCCAGAAGACCCCGCTCCCGACGGCCGCCCAGCTCAAGCTGGCCGACCCGGTGACCGTGAACGTCGCCGACGGCCACCCCGTCGGCCCCCGCAGCGCCATGGGTCTGAGCGCCTTCTACTACGCACTGGTCCTGGTCGTCTGCGGCATGCTCGGCGCCAATGTGGTCAACTCCCAGGTCGACACCGCGCTCGGCTACCTGCACACCGATTTCGGGCCCGTCCGCAAGCGCGAACCCGTCCAGCACACCAGCCGCGTCCGCACCCTGGCCATCGGCATGGCGCTCATGCTCGGCCTGTCACTGGTCATGGGCACCCTGGTCGAGGTGGCCACGGTCGGCATCCTCGACATGGACGCCTCCCACCTCGGCCTGCTGTGGCTCTACTCAGTCGCCACCATCGCGGTCGTGGGCATCGGCAGCCTCGCCCTCTTCGCCGCCTTCGGCACCCCCGGCATGCTGCTGGCCACCATCGTCTTCGTCGCGATGGCCGTCCCCTCCTCCGGCGCCACCGTGCCCGTCCAGGCGCTGCCCGGGTTCTTCCGCGCCCTCGCCGAGTTCGAGCCGCTGCGCCAGATCACCGAGGGGCTGCGCTCCCTGCTCTACTACGGAGCCCAGGCCGACGCGGGCCTCACCCGGGCGTGGGCATCCATGGGTATCGCCCTTGTCGCCGCGCTGGCCTTCGGCTTCGCGGTCACCCGCCTCTACGACCGCAGGGGGCTGCACCGCATCCCCCGTCCTGATGCCGAAACCGGGGCCGCGGTCCCCGCCGAGACCTCTGAGCCCCCGAAGTCCCCCAAGGACGCGGCGCCCGCAACGACTTGAGCAGAGCGCGGACCTGCCCCCATGTAGCCTGATCATGACCTTTATGAACAAGTTCAGGAATTGGGGGGCCGGTGTACCGTCACCGCGTCATGATCTCCGCCGCCGTCGTCGCGGCAGCCGTCGGCTTCGTACCCGCCACGGCGCAAGCAGCGGGTCCGCCCACCGGACCCGGTCGGGCCGCGACCGTCACTTCCCCGGCGCCCGGGGCCGGTTCGGCGAAGGCCGCCGCTGCACACGACGCGTCCGCGCAGGAGGCGGCCAAGGCGGCCGCCGCGAAGGACGCTGCCGCGAAGGTGGCCAAGGCCAAGGCGGCGGCGCCGAGGGCAACGGCCGGGTCCGGCGCGCCGGCCGGCACGCAGCAGAGCGAGTACTTCGAGGTGGGGATGGGTACGGGCACCGACTACGCCCACACCATCGGCCTGGCGACCTCCGTCAGCACCGACCTGACCAACAGCTACGTCCGGTTCGATGTCGACTGGGGTGACGGCTTCACCGGCCAGGACTTCGGCAAAGCCGGCGAGTTCGTGTACTTCAAGCACAAGTACGCCGAGGTCGGCGCCCACAAGATCACGATCACGGCGACCGACCTGCTCACCAAGGTGACCTCCACCACCACCGAGGACGTCGTCGTGGACGGCTCCGAGTTCACCCCGCACGCACCCACCCGGCTGCTGGACACCCGCGACGGCACCGGCACCTCGGCCGGCCGCCCCGTCGCTCCGTACGGCACGACCCGGGTGAAGGTCGCCGGCAACGCCGGCATCCCGGCGGGCGTGACCGCCGTGGCCCTGAACCTCACCGCCACCAACACCTCGGCGGGCGGGCACATCATCGCGTACGCCTCCGGCAAGGAGCAGCCGACCACCTCGAACGTCAACTTCGCGGCGGGCCAGACCGTGCCGAACCTGGCGATCGTGCCGGTCGGCGAGGACGGGTACGTCGAGCTGGCCAACCGCAGCGTCGGCTCGGTGGACCTGATCGCCGACGTGACGGGCTACTTCACCCGCTCCGCCGCCAGCGGATACACCTCCGTCAAGCCGTCCCGGCTCGTCGACACCCGGGAGGGACTGGGCACGGCCAAGGGCCAGGCCGCCGCTCAGAGCACGTTCGACGTCCGGATCGCCGGTCAGGGCGGGCTGCCGGCCAACGGCGTCACGGCCGTGGCCCTCAACGTCACGGTGACCGAGCCGAAGAGCGCCGGCCACCTGACCGTATTCCCGAGCGGCCAGCAGGCGCCGTCCACGTCGAGCGTGAACTTCACCGCCGGGCAGACGGTCGCCAACGCGGTGATCGTGCCGGTCGGACCGGACGGCAGGATCAACATCCGCAACGGCGCCTGGAGCCCGACCGACGTGATCGTGGATGTCACCGGCTACTACAGCGCCGACGGCAAGGCCGCCTACCTGCCGGTGGAGCCCAGGCGCATGCACGACTCGCGGACCTCCAGCTTCCCGCTCGACGGCCAGACGTACCACTACGAAACCCTGTGGACGCACGGCATGGATCTCGAGGCCCTCGTCCTGAACACGACGGTGACCAACCCGCAGGGCAGCGGGCACCTCTCGGTCGCTCCGGACCCGAACACCCTGGACGACTACATCGCCGGCAAGACGGTCCAGCCGACGCCGCCGGACTCGTCCGACCTGAACTGGACGAAGGACGCGACCGTCGCGAACCTGGTGCAGGCGAGCACCGGCAGCACCGATGTCGTCGACTTCTGGAACCGGGGCTGGCAGCCGACCGACCTGATCGTCGACCTGATGGGCATGTACGACAAGAACTGACGCCCCGCCCGCACCGTACGGCGGCGCCCCGGCGCCGTGCACCGGCCGCCCCCCCCCCCCCCGGGGGGGGGGCCGGGGCGCCGGGGGGGGGGGGGCCGCAGAGTATGATAGGGGTTGCGGGGCCGGGGGCGCCGCCGGTTGCGGATCGCCCACCCCCCCCCCACGC
>NZ_JBIAHP010000040.1:0-37270 GCF_042870715.1 Streptomyces sp. NPDC006463
CCCAGATCAAGTGGGGCCTGGACTACATGAACTCCCGTTACGGCAGCCCGGTCGGTGCCTGGAACTTCTGGCAGACCCACCACTGGTACTAAGCCGCCAGCGGACAGCACACGCGCACGCAAACGCCCGGCCGGGACCATCCCGGCCGGGCGTTTTCGCGTACCCGGCCACCGAACTGTCGATGGCGGCCGGCAGGCATCGGCGAAGCGGGCATGAGCGCCGGGCGGCGGAGGGTGAGGCCCCTGCCGCCGTGTGTCAAGTCCCGAGATGCAGTGTCATGACGGGCCCCGGCGCTGGAGGGCTTACTGGAATCACCCCCCCTTCACCGCCTCTGAACTGGAGAAAGCCCTCATGGCCCGCACGTCCCGGAAGCAGCGTTTTGCGATGATCGCCGTTTCGGCCGCGTTTCTCGGAGGAGGCGCGCTGCTGCCCACCAGCGCATTCGCCGCTCCGGCCGCGCCGCGGACCGTTGAGGCGGCCACGCTGGAAGCCGGTCACGTCGGCCATGCGAAGAGCAGTCACGAGGACAACGTCAAGAAGCACAGCAGCAAGAAGCACAACAGCAGGAACAACGAGGACAAGAAGCACGGCAAGATCAAGGACGTGGAGAACATGCCGGGCTGCAAGTTCTACCAGGGCAAGGTCTACTGCGAACACAAGCCCGAGAAGCCGGCCCCTGTCCCGGCCCCGAAGGCGGAGGACTCCGCAGCTTCGCACCGGGAGAACCCGGACCGGGTGCCCACGCCGGGATCCGGCCAGGCTCCCGCGGGGAAATCCCCGGTTGCCTCGGGCTGAGGCCGAGGCCCGGTGGCGTAGCTCTCCGTACCGTGCCGGCAGTGCACGGTGAAGCCTTCGTGCAGCTGATCAGCCCCTGCCCAGCCCAGTCGGGTCACGCAGGGGCTTCTGCCTGCCCTGCCGGGTACGGCGGCCTCGCGCTGACGGCCGACCGCTTCAGCGCCACCCGACTCGCGGCGCACCTCGACTTGATAGGCAAGTGGGCGTTTTGTCAATCTGTGCCCGACACATCCGGATCGCAGGAGAGCACCCATGAAGATCCACCTGACCAGCGTCTTCGTCGACGACCAGGCCAAGGCGCTGCGCTTCTACACCGAGATCCTCGGTTTCGTGAAGAAGCACGACGTCCCGGTGGGCGAGAAGGACCGGTGGCTGACCGTCGTCTCGCCCGATGAGCCCGGCGGCACCGAACTCCTTCTGGAACCCGCCGGCCACCCAGCAGCCAAGACCTACCGGGACACGCTCGTATCGGACGGTATCCCGCTCGCCCAGTTCGCCGTCGACGACGTGCAGGCGGAGTACGACCGCCTGCGCGACCTCGGCGTCCGCTTCACCCAGGAGCCCGTGGCGATGGGCCCGGTGACCATCGCAGTCTTCGACGACACGTGCGGCAACTTGATCCAGATCGCTACGAAGCCCCAGTAGGCGCCCGGCGGCGTGCGGGCGTCGGCGTACTCCTCCAGACCCCCGCGGCAGCACGTGCGCCCTTCGGTCAGCTCCCACAGCGGACCGAAGCCAGGTGCGCCGCCAGTACGGCCCGGCCCTTCCCTTAGCGTGCCGTCATGACAACTGACAACTGCCGCCCTGATCTCACTGCCGTCTGCAAGTCCGCGGACAGTGGCTATCTCCTGCAAGTGGTCCGGGACGGCAGCTGCGAGCCCCTTGCCGAGAAGGACCTCTCACACTGGCCGGACTGGCCGACATTTCCCTTCGACGCCGCCCACGCGGCGGGGTGCGAACTCGTCATGCTCGGCTACATGATCTGGCCTGACAGCATCACTCCCGACTCGTTGATCGGATGGCGTCCTGTGCCGGGCCAGCAGGCGTGGTCGGCGAAGGTCGGCACCTTCGCCCAACTGCAGGCCGCAGGAGTCTGAGGGCGCGCACCCCCACCCCAGGCGGACCGGCCTGCCGTCGACGGTGTCCAGGGACCTGAACGCGGAGCAGGGGCGCCAATCCGCAACGCCTCCAAGGCCGTTGACGATCACCGGCGGCCGTCCGGCCGCCGGGATCACGCGCCGATTTCTTAGCATCAGAGGCCAACTATTCACCCGGTCGCTGCCAGGACGACTAGAAAGGACCGCACCGAACCGAATCCGGCGACGAGGATGATGTCATCCGTCGACGCTCGGGATGATGTCGAAGGCGGTGGATGCGCGTGTGTGAGTGCAGCAGCAGGATCGAACCGATTGCGGCCAGATTACTTCCGAGGAGTCCGAGTTCCGGCTCCTTCACCTGATGCGGGCGGCCATGCTGAAACCCGTGGCGTTCTCCTCAGCCTACGCATCGGTGGACGAGTACCGGCTCCTGACGTCGACCATCCGGTCGAGAGCTGGAGAGGCTCAGGGCAATTTCAGCAGGGCCGGGCACGGGGAGGGAGGAACGCCCTACCTCCCCGTGCGCATTCAGCTTCGGGGTTTGTTCATCGAGCTCTACATCGAGCTCCGACTGCAGAATGCGGACCTTCGCATCGTCGGGTTCCGCAACACCTTCGAGAACGGCCAGGCTCCGCCGGAAGCGTATGTCCGCCACGTGCGGGACTCGGCCGCGCCACCGGGAATCCGCCGAGTGGAGGCCCTGCCCTTCGGCGGAGGCCGCTCCGACCTGGAGACGGCTGCCGACGTACGGCGCTCGGGGATCTCCCTGGGGCGCCGCCCCCTGGGCAACGCGGTCATCTGGCTGCACCGGAACCGCGATCCGAAGTGCACCGCACACGGAATTCTCGTGCTCTCGGAAATGCTCTGCGAGGCTGCTCGATACCCCGCACTGGCTGATGCGATATCACGCATCTGGATGACCGGTGGTCGGCTGTCGACCATGGCAGCCGCCTGAAATTCTTTGCATAGGCACCCATCCACAGGCGTTGGGGCACCGAAGTAAGGGGCGAGACCTCTCCAGGAGCTCATCTCAACCCCGCACGATGTGCGATTCCGTCCTGGGATCCACGGAACAGGAGCGAATGTGATAGTCAAGCGCGCCGGTCGCCTCGTGGTACTTGCCGCCGCACCCGCCGCCGTGTTCCTGACCCTCGGCCTTTCCGGACCAGCTCTCGCGGAGGGTGGAAAGGCGTACCAGATAGATCTGGCGCAGCTGAACGAATCAGGCTCCAGCGGTACGGTCATGCTCAGCCTCAAAGGCAACCAACTCACCGTGCAAATCGCGTCCGAGGGCATGGTGCCCGGACAGCCGTCGGCGCAGCATCTGCACGGGTCGACGAAGGGGCACGACTTCCACTGCCCGGACGCCAGCGACGACACCGACGGCGACGGGGTCCTCAGCAACACCGAGGCCACGCATGACTACGGCGACATCAACATCTCACTCACCACGGCCGGGGACACCAAGGCCACGAGTGGTCTCGCCGTGGAGCGCATGCCCGTCGCCGACAAGCAAGGCAGGGTCTCCTACAAGCGGACGATCGCCGTCGGCCAGGACGTGGTCGACCACATCAAGGACCTGCACGTCGTGCAGCACGGCATCGACCGCAACAAGAACGGCAAGTACGACTTCGAGGGGGCCGGCAAGAGCGAGCTCGACCCCAAGCTGCCCCAGGAGGCCACGGCTCCGACCAACTGCGGGGAGGTCAAGGGCGCGGCCGTGGGGTCCATTCCGGTCGGCGGCATCGAGACCGGCGGCGGTTCTCCGCAGCGCGCGACGGTGCCGGTGACGGTGCGCGACGGTGCGGCGATCACCGTACTGGCGGTGGTGGCCGGTGCGGTGGCCGTCGCGCGGAAGCGGGCCGCTGCCGTACCCACCCCCAGGCAGACCACCGGGGGCGGCGCGTGAAGCCGACTCCCGTGCATTTCGCACCCGTCGCATCCACCACGCGGCCCAGCCGCCGGACCGCAGGCTCCCTGGCGGCCGTCGCCGTCGCCGGGCTGCTCCTCGCGGGATGCGCAGGCCAGAACGCGGTGCACCCCGCCCCACAGGGGCAAGCACTTCAGGGCGAGGCACCGGCCGCAGCCGGCGCCGCACCCACCGGGAAGGCGCCCGCCGGCGGTGCCGCGTCACCCTCGCACGGATCGCACAGCGGCACAGGTACGGGGGAGAGCCGGGCCGAGCCCGCCCTCGCCCGGTCGGAACCGCAGAAGATCACGATCCCCTCCCTCGGCCTGTCCAGCTCCTTGGAGACGCTGCGGCAGAACGCGGACGGCACGATGCAGACCCCTAAGGACCCCGCGCTCGCGGGCTGGTACGAGCCGGGGCCGACCCCCGGCTCCCAGGGACCAGCCGTGATCGCCGGGCACGTCACGTGGAACGGAGCATCCGCAGTGTTCGAGAAGCTGAAGACGATGAAGGCCGGTGACACCATCAAGGTGACCCGGCAGGACAGCAAGACGGTCACGTTCACGGTGGACCGCGTCGCCGAGTACCCGAAGGCCGAGTTCCCCACACTGGAGGTCTACAAGAACCTCGACCATGCGGGCCTTCGCCTGGTCACCTGCGGCGGTGACTTCGACCCGAAGAAGCACTACTACGACAGCAACGTGGTGGTGTTCGCCCGCATGACGGGTGCCGCGTAGTCAGGCCCGTGGGCCGGGAAGACGTCCGTCAGCCGCGGAGCCCCACGGCGGCTGACGGACTCCTTTCCCGGCCTCGCCGGCCCGCCCCGTGACGGACTCGACGACCGCCTCACCAGGTGACGTACAGGTCCTGCGGCGAGCGGTGGATCAGCGTGGGCCGGATCCGCGGTCGTGGACGGTCCTCGTCGAGTCGCAGCTCCGGCAGGCGGCGCGTGAACAGTTCGAGTGTCAGGCGCAGTTGCTCGCGCGCCAGCTGGGAACCGGGGCAGCCGTGGGGTCCGTGCCCGAAGGCGAGGTGGTGAGGGTTCCCGGGACGGGTGATGTCGAATTCTCCGGCCCGCTCGTACCGCTCCTCGTCGCGGTTGGCCGAACCGTACGCGACCAGCACGGTGGCTCCCGCCGGCAGTTTCGTCCCGGCGAGGGTCACCGGCCGGGTGGTGGTCCGCCGGAAGGCCTGGACGGCGGCGTCATGGCGGGCGGCCTCCTCCACCGCAGCCGGGACGAGTGACGGATCGGCGAGCAGCATCCGCCACTGCCGCCGGTCGCTGAGCAGGTGCAGCAGCGTGGTGCTGATGAGGGCGCTCGTTGTGAGGAATCCGGCGATCAGAAGGTTCTGCAGGCTCGTCACCGATTCGTGGCGCTGTTCGAGGGTGAGCTCGGCGTTTCCGGGGGCGAGGGCGGCCACCATGATCGAGCACATGTCGTCCCGGGGCCGGGCGCGCCGGTCGCGGACGTACCCGTCGAGCAGGTGCTGGAGCGCCACCACGTCCTCGGCGGCAGCCACCTGTTCCTCCGGTGACAGTGGCCGGAACAGCAGTTCTTCGGCGCGGTAGCCGCCGTGCACGGCCGCGGGCACGTCGGCGGGGTCCAGCCCGATCAGCCGCCCGACGACCATGCCGGGTAACCGCCGGGCGTACGCCTCCACCAGCTCCGCGGACCCGTCCGCCGCGAAGCCGTCCACCAGCTCCCGCGCGCACGCGCGGGCGTACGGCACCAGCGCCGCCACCCGGGCGGCGGACAGCCCCCGGTTCAGCGGGACCCGGTGCCGGCGGTGGGCCGCGCCGTCCGTGGACACGACGGTCGGCCGGGGCCCGAACCCCCGTGGCAGGACGCCCAGCGCCGCCTCCGACAGCGGGACGTCCGGCAGAAGGGCGTTGGCCGAGGAGAAGTCCTCCGCGCGCAGCAGCACCTCCCGTACGTCCCGGTCGCGCGCCACCAGCCACGCGTCGAACTCGGGCACGTACGTCAGCCCTTCGGCCCGGCGGGCGCGGTCGTAGAGCGGGTACGGGTCGCGGTACAGCTCGTCACGCCGTGCCTGGTCGTCGTACGACGTCACTGGGACCTCCGGATCACGGGCGGGGCCGGGCAGGGGCCACCGCCGCGGGTGACCTCCGGTGAGCCGGATCATCCTGCCCGAACCCCGCCCGGGCCGGTAGGGCGCCGCAAGCCCAGGGCGCCGCGCGGGCGGGGGCCGGCAGCGGGTGGTGCGGCTGGTCCACGGAGGTCAGGTCCGGACTGAAGGAAGTCGACCGTCCCGGTCGGGAGTTCGCGGGGAGCGCCGAGTGTACCGGGACACCGCGACTCCGGCCAGGCAGAGCACGCCGCCGAGAAGGGTCAGCCATGCGGGTACCTCGCCCAGGAGGGCCCAGCTCAGCAGGACGACGATGGCCGGGACGGCGTAGGTCGTCGCGCCCAGTTTTCCGGCGGGCATGCGTGCCAGGGCGTAGGTCCACGAGGTGAAGGCGAGGGCGGTCGGCACCACGCCCAGGTAGATCATGTTCAGGGTCGCGGACGCCGGCGCCTTCGGGAGTTCCGCGAAGAGCTGCCCCGTGAAGGGCAGGCAGGCCACGGTTCCCGTCAGGCAGCTGTAGGCGGTGATCTGCAGGGGCGTTCCGTAGGAGAGCGCGGGCTTCTGCGCGACGACGCCGGTCGCGTAGGCCACCGCCGCGAGCAGGCAGAGTGCGACCCCGAGCACCGAGGTGGAACCGCCGTCGCCGGACGACATGGACAGGCCCACGACGACCGCTCCGGCGAAGGAGACGGCCATGCCCACCAGTAGCCGCGGTGGCAGGGACTCGCCGAGGAGGCGGGCTGCGAGGAGTGCCATGAGGATCGGCCCGGTGTTCACGAGCAGGGACGCCGTGCCCGCGTCGACCAGCCGCTCACCCCAGTTCAGCGCGATCGTGTAGCCGCAGAACCACACCACACCGGACAGCAGGATTCCGCGCCAGGCCTCGCGGGGCGGCAGCCCCTGGCCGCGTATCAGGAGCAGGGTGCCGAGCACCAGCGAGGCGGCCAGCAGTCTGCCGAGGGCCAGGGCCCCGGGTGAGTAGGCTGCGCCCGCGCTGCGGATGGAGACGAAGGCGGAAGCCCAGGCGAACACCGTGAAGGAGACGGCGCCGACCGTGAGCACGTGGGGCGGGATTCGACCCGTGCGGAACGTCATGGGGCCACCTTATGGGTGCAACATTTCGGCGTCTACCGAAATATTGACTCCCGGTTTCGGACCCCAGGGCTCAGCTCCAAGCCTCCGGCGTGATCCCCAGCAGGTAACCGAAGGCCCGCTCCCCGGCCCCGGTCACCTCCAGCGCCCGTCCGCCGCCCGCCGGCCGTACCACCCATTCCTCGTGCAACGCGTGCGCGCACAGCCGTGCCCCGGTGACGCCGCCGAGGTGGCGGCGCCGCTCGGTCCAGTCCAGGCAGGAACTCGCCAGCGGCCTGCGCCCCTCGTGGGCAAGGCCGACGCCGGCCTCGGCGCACCAGGCCCGGCCGTCCTCCGTCAGCTCGAAGACGCCCTCCGTGCGCAGCAGCCCCCGCCGCTCCATCGCGTCGGTCACCGCCATGCCGAACCGCCCTGCGAAGTGGTCGTAGCAGGTCCGGGCGCGAGCCAGCGGGTCCGGTGCGGCGACCACGGGTACCGCGTGCGCTGCGTCCCGGTCCGGAATCGCGTACGAGGCGAGCTCGTCGACCAGGCGGGCGGTCGCGGCGTCGGCGATGCGCACGTAACTGTGGCGGCCCTGCCGCTCGGTCACGCAGATGCCCGCATCGAGCAGCCGGGTCAGGTGTCCGCTGACGGTGGAGGGCGCCACCGCGGTGATCCGGGCCAGCTCGCCCGCGGTCCAGGCGCGTCCCTCCAGCAGCGTCATGCAGATGGCGGCCCGCGTCTCGTCAGCCAGGGCGGCAGCGAAGGCCGCCAGGCGGGCGGCGGGGGCGGGCTCGTCCGCAGAAGGCTGGGGATGCAACTCGTTCATGGTCCCAGGATGCCCCATGATTTCGGCACGCAGCGAACAATCACCCCGGTCTGGACGTGCGGGGCCGGCCCAGTGGCCGGGATGATGAGAGGAGCGGTGCACGGCTGCGAAAGGCTGCTGGGATGGCCGGCTGGCACGTCCGGGACTTCGGCCCCGATGATCTGGAGGCGGTCGTACGCCTGGACGCGGAGAGCGGGCTGGGCGACCGGCCCGCGGCGTTCCGGCTGTCCGACGTGGTCGCGGCCCTGCACGGCGAGCATCCCGCCGTGGTCGCCGTAGCCGACGGCCATCTGGTGGGTGCCGCCGTGGGGCGCAGGGACGCCGACCGGGCGTGGATCCTGCGCATCGCCCTGCACCCGGCCTGGCGGAACCTGGGGATGGGCAGCGCGCTGGTAGCCGCCCTGGAACACCGCTTGCACGAATCGGGGGCCAGGACCGTGGCCGCCGTACTCCGCGAGGACGAGTCGGGAGCTACCGCCTTGCGCAACTCGGGCTTCCTGCGCCGCGAGGGGATGACCTACTTCGAGAAGCCGCAGGCCGTGACGGCTCAGGACGTGGTCTTGCTGAAGTCCCTGGACGCGGCGGTGCCGTCGGCCGGGCTGTGGGCCCGACTGGCCGGGATGGAGAAGGAGAAGCACCTGATCGAACGGCGTCTGGTGCTCCCTCTCGCCCACTCGGAGCTGGCTGCGCAGCACGGAGTCGAACCGCCCCGTGCGGTGGTGCTCTTCGGCCCGCCCGGCACCGGCAAGAGCACCTTCGCCAGAGCCGTCGCGAGCCGCCTGGGATGGCCGTTCGCAGAGATCTTCCCCGCCCGGCTCGCACTGGAGGAAGGCATGGCCCCGGGACTGCGGCGCCGATTCGACGAGATCGCCCAGCTCGACCACGTGGTGGTGTTCATCGACGAGGTCGAGGACGTCGCCGGACGCCGCACCGAGGCCGCCGGGCACGGCGCGATCGGGGTCGTCAACGAGCTCCTCACCTCCATCGTGCGGTTCCGCGACCGGGACAGCAGGCTGCTGATCTGCGCCACCAATGACGTGTCCGCGCTCGACCCCGCATTCCTGCGTCACGGCCGCTTCGACTACGTGCTTCCGGTAGGGCCTCCCGACGTGGAGGCGCGCCGCGCCCTGTGGAGCAGCTATCTGGCCGGTGCCGCCACCGAGGCCGACATCCCGGCCCTCGCCGATGCGAGCGAAGGGTTCACTCCTGCGGACATCGCCCAGGTCGCCCGTCTCGTTGCCCAGAGCGCTTTCGAGCGCACCCTCGACACCGGGCATCGTTCCCATTCGGTCACCGAGGACTACTTGCGCACGATCAGCAACACCCGTCCCACCGTCACGAGGACGATGGCCGAGCAGTTCGCCGACCAGTCCGAACTCTTCGGGCGTACGTGACGCAACCGGCCGTGTTCTGCCACCCCGACCGGCCGCTATCCGCAGTCGCCGAGGACGATCCCCGACCCTGCCACCGAATACACGGCGTACAGCTGTATGAGTTCAATCGGGATCGTCAGGACGTTGAACCACACGCCCACATAGGCGATCAGCCCCGGCCACGTCTCCCCGAGCCGGATGCCGCACCGCCGGGGGATCCGCTTCGAGAGCAGTACGCAGACCACCACTGCCGTCACGCCGAGCATCAGCCCCGCCCAGGCGGCGACGTACCCCGTCGTCGGGAAGGGCATGTGCCGGCACGCTTCCTGCTGCCGCTCGGCCCACGCGCTCTCGATGTCCTCCGTGCGCAGGGAAGTGGCCACACCGCCGAAGGTCGTGAGTGGCACGAGCAGTGCCGCGATCACCGTGCCGGGCGTCACGGCACGCCTCTGTGCGCTGCTGTCGGTCGCGGCGGAGGGGGGTGACGTCGTCATCGGTGCCAATCGGGTTGCGGTCGGACGATGCGGAGGCGCCGCTCGCGCCGGTTCTTGTCGGCCGCATCAGGCAGGACAGCCCGCTAATCTATCTCCAACCTGTGTTGTTTCTAGAATGGCCAGGTGGAGGACATCGACGCGATCGCAATGTTGCAGGATCCGGTGCGGCGCCGCCTGTACGAGTACGTGGCGGCACAGGGCCGCGAGGTCGGCCGCAACGAGGCAGCCGAGGCGGCCGGGGTGGCGCGCACGCTCGCCGCGCACCATCTGGACAGGCTGACCGAGGCCGGGCTGCTGGAGAGCGGCAGCCGCCGCCTGACGGGCCGCTCGGGGCCGGGGGCGGGCCGTCCCGCCAAGGTGTACACGCGGGCGCCGGCCGAGCGTTCGGTATCGCTGCCGGCCCGTGACTACCGCACCGCCGCCGAGCTGCTCGCCGAAGCCGCCGAGGCGGCCGGGCTCGACGCTGGGCTCTGTGCGGTCGCGCGCCGCCGGGGAGAGGCCCTGCGTGGCTCGGCGGCGCCCTGTGGCGGCCTTGAAGAAGCAATGGAGATGCTGGCGGCCCGGGGCTACGAACCGCACCTGGAAGGCGTCGAGAGCGCCGAGGGCGTCCAGGGCGCCGAAGGCGCCGAGGGGGCGGCACAGGCAGCCGCACCCGTCGTCCGTATGCGCAACTGCCCCTTCCATGCCGTCGCCGAACGCTTCCCGCCGCTCGTCTGCGGCATGAATTTCGCTCTGCTGGAGGGGCTGCTCGGCGCGGACGGTCCCGTTCGCGCCCGCATGGACCCCCGGCCGGGGGAGTGCTGCGTGGTGATCGAAGCTTCTAAAGACAATGGTGATTGACATAGAAAAGCCCGCCGTGCTGGGATGAGGCCATGACCGCATCCACGCATGCCGCCCACCTCGCCCAGCTCAACGTCGCCACACTCCGGCACTCCTTCGACGACCCGCGCGTGGCGCCGTTCGTCGAGATGCTCGATCCGGTCAACGCCGCCGCCGACGGCGCGCCCGGCTTCGTGTGGCGGCTCGTGGAGGAGGGGGCGGCGGATGCCACCGGCCTGCGCCCGGCGGGCGAGAACGTCATCGTCAACCTGTCGGTGTGGGAAACCCAGGAGGCTCTGTGGGACTTCGCCTACCGCAGCGGGCACTTGGAGGTGATGCGGCGGCGCCGCGAATGGTTCGAGCGGCACGTCGAGGCGCACCTCGTGCTCTGGTGGGTCCCGGCAGGGCACCTCCCGACCGTCGGTGAGGCCCTGGAGCGACTGGCGGATCTGCGGGCGCACGGGCCGTCCCCACGCGCGTTCACCTTCGCCTCCTCCTACACCGCAGCCGAGGCCGCCCAGCACCTTCAGGCCGTGCCGTCGGCGACCTGACCAGGCCGCCGCGGCCCGCGGCCGTGGCGCGCAGGGCCGCGCTCTTGGGGCGGTGCCCGGGCCGGCCGTCGGCCCGGGCACTCAGTTCCGGACTTCTACTCCATGAACTGGAAGGTCCATGCCTGGCCTTGGTCGCCGACCTCGAGAGCCCTCAGGGCCATTCGGGGAGGGAAGATCCGCAGCAGGCTGAGATCCAGGGCCAGCTCCACGCCCTCGACGGGGCCTCCGGGGACGACGACGTGGAAGGTGTGCGGCCTCGCGCTCTTGTAGAGCGCCCACTCGCGTGGCTCGGGGAATCCGACGACCAGCTTGTTCATCTCCGGGTCGCCGTCGTAGGAGAGATAGGTTTCGCTCCGGAGATTGCGGATCGTGCAGTTGCCGTTGCTGAGTACCTCCACCTGCCATTCCTGCTCGCCGGGGTTGCCGGTAGGCGGTAGCAGGACAACGGGGGTCTTGGGTTCCGATGCCCCTCCCTCCATCGTGAGCAACTGCTCGGGAGGGCGGGTGATCATGTAAGTGCCGTTCGGTACAGGCGCCAAGGCCGACTCCACTTCTGACACGCGGCGCCCGCGCGGGTCGCCGCTGATCTTCTGGGCCGACGGATGCCTTCCCCGTCAACGCGGGACAAAGATCGGAAAGGCGCTGCGTCACCCTGCAGGAGTACGGCGGGTTCGTCCCCGCGCGTCAGCGCTTCCTCGGCGCGCTGCTGGCGCAGACCACCGCATCCTCAGTGCAGCGCAGACGCGGGGCGCGTGGGCCGGACGGGTGGACCGGCTGTGGCGGCGGACGCGCGTGCTGGCGGCGGTCGGCGTCCGTGGAGTGTTATGGACAGCGGTCGGCCCGCCGCGTTCCCGTCCACCGTGCACCGGCCGCCCCGGAGATCGGCGGGAGGAGACGAGGACCGGCATGAGTGAACACGCACGCATCGACGTCCATCACCATGTGATCCCGCCCGACCGCAGCCGCGCGATCGCCGACCGGGCCGCTGCCCTGGGCTGGCCGGTGCCCGCCTGGGACCGGCAGAGCGCGATTGCGATGATGGACCGCCGCTCGATCGCCAGCGCCGTCCTTTCGTACGCCGCTCCGCTCGGGGCTCCTGACGACCTGGAGGGGGCCCGCGCCACGGCCCGGAACGTGAACGAGTTCACCGCAGAGCTGGTGAAGGACCGGCCCGACCGGTTCGGCAACTTCGCCGTCCTCCCACTGCCGGACGTGGACGGAGCGCTCGCCGAGGCCGCCCACGCCTTGGACGAGCTGGATGCCGACGGCGTGATGGTCTTGTCCAACGCCCACGGGCGCTACCTCGGAGACGCGGAGTTCGAGCCGCTCTGGGCCGAGCTGGACGCGCGTGCGGCAGTGGTCCTCGTCCACCCGACAGCGCCGCCCGGTGCGATGGTCCCGGAACTGCCCAGCCCGCTGGTGGACTTCCCGTACGACACCGCCCGCACTGCCCTGCACCTGGCAGTCGCCGGTGTTCCGGGCCGGTACCCCCGGCTGAAGATGATCCTTCCCCACGCGGGCGGTTTCCTGCCGTACGCCGCCCACCGCTTCGCGGCCGCCGCCCGGCTGCGTCCGGGCACCGCTCCAGAGGACCTCCTGGCCGAGCTGCGGCGCTTCTACTTCGACACCGCGTTCTGCGCGGGCCCCGCATCGCTGCCCTCGCTCCTGGCCTTCGCCGCGCCCGGACACGTCCTGTACGGCAGCGACTTCCCGATGGTGCCCGAGGAGTGGTGCAGCGGCTTCGACGACGGGCTGGACGGCTACCCGCACTGGGAGGACGGCCAGCTCCAGTCGATCCACCGAGGCAACGCCGAGCTCCTCTTCCCCCGCCTCGTACGTGCCTGACCGCCTCGGGTCAGGCACGTACCCGCGATCGCGTCGAGTACCGATCGGCGCTGCCACACCTGCTACGCCGGTGCGTTACCGGCCTGCTCGCGGAGGGTCAGCCATTCCTGTAGCTCGATCAGATTCCCTTCCGGATCCTCCAGGTAGGCGACCCGCATCCGCTCGCCCATCGGGCCCGGGTCCCTGGTGAACTCCGCCCCGCGCGAGGTGAGCTCGGCGTGGGCGGCGTCCAGGTCCTCCACCCGGAGCACCACCAGCGCGCGGTATCCGCCGGGCTCCGCCCCCAACTGCCCCAGCACTCCAGCCATCTGCGCGCGGTCCTGCAGCGCGATCGCGGCGTGTCCGGTGTCGGGGCTGAGTTTGGCGTACGGGCCGCTCTCGGCCTCGAACTGCGGCTTGAGCCCGAGCACGTCCCGGTAGAAGCGGTACACGGCGGGGAAGTCGGACACCAACAGGCGTATCTGCGTGAGTTCCATGCCGACCTTTCTAGCCCAGTTCCGCCTCGGATTCAGGCTCGATCACGATCTTCGGGAGAGCCTCGCCGGAATTCGGTGAAACACGCTTGAAGGGCGTATTCCCGGCAGCTGTCACCTCGTGGGCGGTCCCGGGCCGGCCGGAGCTGAGCTCGGCCGAGGGCGGGGCAGAGGACCGTGGAAGCCGAGGGAACGCATGAAGTGCGCCGTGTCCGACGAGGGCGACCGAGGCGTGCCTGCCTGAGCACCGTGATGTGACGTGGGACACGGGAACCGCTCGGGACCGCCGGACAAGAATCCGACGTGGACTATTCAATGCACGCCCGGATACGAGCCGGGGAACCGGAGGCGTTCCGGGCGCTCTTCCGCGACCACGCCCAGCTGGTGCACCGGCATGCCGTACGCGCCACCGGGGACTGGGCGCTCGCCGAGGACGTCGTCTCGCTGACGTACCTGGAGGCCTGGCGCCTGCGCGAGAAGCTGCGGGACGAGGGAGACAGCCCGCGCCCCTGGCTGATGGGCATCGCCGTGAACGTACTGCGCAACACCACGCGCGCCGCCCGGCGCCATCAGCGCGCGCTGGGCCGGCTGCCCGTCAGGGGCACGGTGCCCGACTTCGCCGACGAGCTCGTCGCCCGCCTCGCCGACGCCGACCAGCTCGCCGCCGCGCAGCGAGCGCTGCGCGCGCTGCGGCGCAGCGAGCGGGAGGTCTTCACCCTGTGCGTCTGGTCCGGGCTCGGCTACGCCGAGGCCGCGGCCGCACTCGGCATCCCCGTCGGCACCGTCCGCTCCCGCCTGTCCCGCGCCCGGACACGGCTGCGCAAGCTCTCGGAGGAGGAGTTGGCAAGATCCGGGGAACCGCTTCCCCGCTCCGGACAAACACAGGGCGGCCGCACCCTCGCGGCCCGGTCGCAAGAGTCGCAGTCCTACGAGGAGGAATCCCGATGATCCGCAAGAAGTGGCGGCGCGAGGAGTCGCTGGACCACGCGGAACTGGGGCGGCTGCTGCCGCCCCCGGGAAGCCCGGACCTGCCGCTCGACCGTCAGCGCCTGCTTGAGGAGCACCTGATGAACGAGATACAACAGTCCGCCGCCCCGGCCGGCGCGCCGAACCCGCCGCGGCGGCCCGTACGGCGGTCCCTGCTGATCGGTATCCCGGTCACCGCCGCCGCGCTCGCAGGCGTGATCGCGTTCAACGCCGTGCCGGGCCCGGCAGCCACTGGACGGTCCGGCCGCACCGCCGCGGTCGAGGCGCCGGTCGTATCCGTAGAGACGGGCAGCTCCGACCAACTCATCGCCACGGTCGGCCAGATCGCAGCGGCCGCCTCGCAGAGCAGGTTGCCGGAGCCGGGGCCCGGCCAGTACGTGTACATCAAGAGCCAGGTCTCCTACCTCTCGATGACCGTCGACGTGGACGCCGACCGGTCCAAGACCTGGGTGCAGCCGCTGCACACCCGCGAGGTGTGGAAGTCCCCGGACGGCAAGAAGGGCTGGCTCGACGAGCCCGGCCAGCAGCCCGAAGGCGGTATCACCCTGGACCACGACGACCCCCTGTCCAAGCCGCTCAACGGCCAGGACGTCCCCGGAGAAGCCGTCAACCTGTCCTACGACTGGCTCAAGGCGCAGCCGACGGACCCGGAGGCCCTGTTGAAGGCCATCCTCGCGGTCGGCAGTGGACGTGACCGCGATCAGGAGGCCTTCGAGGAGATCGGCTCGATCATCGGCGAGCAGGTCGTACCGCCGGGCGTTGCCGCGGCCCTGTACCAGGCGGCGGCCAAGATCCCGGGGGTGGTCGTCGTCCAGCACTCCCAGGACGCAGCGGGACGTGACGGGATCGCACTGGCCCGCGTCGACGAGCAGCGCGGCTCGCGCACCGAGCTGGTCTTCGACCGCTCGACGTACACCTACCTCGGCAGCCGCGGCGTGCAGATCAGGCAGGAGGGCGAGGTCAAGCCCGGAACGGTGATCGAGCGGACGGCCGTCCTGGAGCGGGGCGTGGTGAACGGCCAGAAGCAGCGCCCGGCCGCCCAGCACGCCGCCTGACCCGGTCCCGGAGCCGCCACCCCGCGGCGGCTCCGGGCCGTGCCCGGGACGGCGCAGAAGTGACGCCCAGAGGTGTTGTGCCGGATGACCGCCGATGCGGCGGGGCGACGGGCGCCCCGCCACCGGCGGCTGTGCCGCGCCCTAGGCGGCCAGGGCCTCCAGGGCGGGGACCGTTTCGGCCGGGGTCGGCAGTGCGGCGTTCTCCGCCTGGAGGCGGGTGGCTGCCTCGCGCAGGGACGGGTCGGTGATGAGTCGGGTGAGGAGCGTGGCGTCGACGTCGTCGGAGGCGGAGCGCAGGGCGGCGCCGGTCGCGGTCAGGGCGGCGGCGTTGGTGAAGTGGTCGGCGCCCTGGGGGAGCAGGAGCTGGGGCAGGCCGGCCTGCAGGGCGGTGAGCAGGGTGCCGGAGCCGCCGTGGTGGATCAGCGCATCGGAGGCGCTCAACAGCTCGGCGAGCGGGATCCAGGGCAGCGGGCGGACGTTGTCCGGGAGGGTGCCGAGCGGAGTGAGGTCGGCGTCGCCGACGGCCAGCAGGAACTCGGCGTCCACCGAGGCGGCGGCCTCGATCAGGCGGACGATCGCGCGGACGCCGTCCAGCTCGGTGAGCACGGTGCCCAGGGTGACGGCGACCCGCGGGCGGGTGCCGCGGCGCAGCAGTTCGGCGGAGACGGTGCCGCCGCCGTTGTAGGAGAGGTAGCGCATCCGCAAGCCGCTCGGGTCGCCGCCGAGCGAGGCGGGGACGATGTTCAGCGCGGTGGGCTCGGCGGGGCCGGCCACCTTGTACGTCTCGTACGCTTCGGTGAAGTTGGCGGCGAGCCGGCCGACCATGTCGAGGCCGGAGGTGACACCGAAGTTCTGGATCACCGACGGGATCTTGAGCTTGGCCGCGACCAGCGGGGCGGAGGCCTGGAAGGAGTCGTAGACCAGCAAGTCGGCGCCCCAGCTGTCGGCGACCTCCAGCAAGCCGTCCACGGTGGGGCGGGAGACGAGCGCGAAGGCGCGGGCCGCCATGTCGAGGATCTGGTCCGGAGTCATGTCGGGGTTGACGTAGCGCACCTCCTCGCCTGAGGACTGCTCGAACACGTCCCGGATGGTGCGGCCGTCGCCGATCTCGACTATCGGAAAACCGGCCTCGCGGAGCCGGTCCAGCGGCTGCGAGCTCGCGAACAGCACTTCGTGGCCGGCGGCGCGCAGGGCCTGCGCGGTCGGGATCATCGGGAAGAGGTGGCCGGCCGCGGCCGGTCCGGTGAAGAGTATGCGCACGGGTTCTCCTTGCCGTTGTTCTGCCGGTCGAGGCCGAGTCGTGCGGGCTCGCCCCGGTTCCCTTCTGTGAACTGACGGGAAGGCGCGCTGTGTTCCGCCGCGGGGATCGATAATCGGACGTTCTGGGGCGTAGCTTTCCGGGCAGGGCGATGGGCCCCTGGGGTCCCCGGGCCGCGCGGACGCGAGGCGCGCGCAGCCCGGGGCGGGTTCTCAGCGAGCGTCCGCCGGTAGGACGTAGCCGAGCAAGCCTTCCCGGGTGTACGGCCCCTCGCAGTCGGCGCTGTTGGAGACGAAGTGGTCGAACACGGAAGGTATGTAGCACCGGTAGAGGGGCACCGAGCCCGGCACCGCCTTGGTGTGCACGTATCCGACCGCACCGAGGGGCTGTTGGCCCTCGCACCCCGGGTCGGCGGTCAGCAGCGAGTGGTTCGCCACCTTGCACTCGTAGAGCCGGACCGTGCCGGGCGCGGGGTCCCGCAGCACCTTCCAGACCGCCTCGTGGGTGAAACCTGCGGGCAGGGGGCGTGAGGAGGCCAGGTGCCCGGCGTGGGGGCGGTAGCCGCGGACCAGGGGCGCGTACGAGGTGGTGTGGCCGCGGGTGCGCTCCCAGGTGCGCAGGTAGCCCTCGGCGCCCCGCATGAGCTCGTCCACCACGTCCTGGCCGCCGGTGACCCGGATGTCCTCGATCCAGTCCGGTACGAGGCCGTAGTGGGCGCCGCCACCGTCGGTGTTGACGTCCCAGACGCGCGAGCCGGTGACCTGCCGGTCGAGGGCCGAGCCGCCGTCGGGGCTGCGGAAGGGGTAGCGGACCGGGTTTCCGGCCGCGGCCCGGGGGCCGGGGAGCCAGGCGAAGCCGTTCATGTCGGTGCCGATCCCGTACCCGGCGCCGTACTCGGCGCGCAGGGCGGCGTGTCTGCGCGCCTCGGCGGTGAACGCGGGCGCCTCGTACATGTGGCCGGTGATGAAGCCGCCCAGGCGGTAGACCCGCTCGGTCCAGTTGTCGTCCATCCAGCCGTGGGTGGACAGGGCGCCGGAGTACTGCTCGGCTTCGAGTACGCGCAGCGCCTGGTTCGCCGCCTTGACGCTCATGTGGTCGATCTCCAGCAGCATGTTGCGTTTCATCATGCCCAGCACCGCGTACTCGCCCAGTGCGGTCAGGCCCCGGCGGTTGCACTGCGCCTGGAACGAGGCGCCGTACTGCGGCAGTTCGACTCCCTCCGGGAGGGCGGCGCGGATCCGGTCCTGCGCCTGCCCGTCGGAGGCGCCGGAGTCTTGGCCCGCCCCGCTCCCGTACGACCCCTCGGCGGCCAGTCCGGCGGTGAGCCCGAAGCCGATCGGGTTGTCGTGCTCGGGGCCGGTGCAGGGCTCGGTGCTCCAGAAGGTGCCGGTCGACAGGAACTGGCCGGTGTTGATGGCCATGCCCTGGGTGCCCGAGTCGAACCGGACGCCACACAGGGCGTTGTCGAACTTGTGGCACAGGAACATGCTGCGCACGCCGAGCCGGTGCAGTTCGTCCAGGCCGCGGTCGATGTCGGCCATGGTGCAGCGGGCGCCGTCCAGCACCTGCTTGCAGCCGAACGGTTCGGAGGTCTCCACCCCGAGGACGACGGCGAGCTTGCCCTCCTGGATGACCTTGCGGGCCTGGTCGGGCTCTGTGACGACCCGGAACCAGCCCTTGCCCGCGCCGCCGTACATGGCGTCGACGTAGTCCTGGAGTTCGTACGTCTTCTGGATCTGGAGCCTGATCGCGGTCATCTCGTCGCAGCCGCGGTCCTTGAAGAAGTAGAGCGAGCAGATGACTCCGTTGGTGACCATGTCGTTCACCAGGATCCGCTGGCCGCCCCGCCAGGCCCGCTCCACCCAGGCGTAGTAGGTCTGCTGGTGGGTGGCGGAGTCATGGGCCGGCCAGTCGCGGAACGTCGGCCAGCCGTTCGGGTCGTGCCGGCCGTCACCGCCCTTGGTGATCATGTCGAAGAGGGCGAGGACGCCGTTCGGGTAGTGCTCGGGGCAGTCCTTGAGGGCGTCCGCCACCCCCGCCGTGGAGAAGACCTTTCCGCAGACCAGCCGTCCTCCGAAGCCCTCGTCGGACATCAGGTGGACGTGCGCGTCGACGTATCCGCGGACCCGGCCCTGGGCGTCGGTCCCGGTGAACGGCTCCCCTGTGACGTTGACCTGAGAGTCCGGGGCCGGGCGCGCCACGGGCTCCCACCACTGCGGGCCCCCCGACGCGCCGGCGGCCGCGGGGCCGAGTACCAGGGTGACCATCGCGAGGACCAGGCCGGCTAACAGGTACCGGCGTCGTCCGAAGGCTCTTCGTCGGTTCATCCCCATCCCTTTCGCGAAGCGTTCATGACAATGCGGAGATGGTCTTCGGTCACCGGCCGACGCGATGCGGCCGGGCTCAGCCCGACCGGTGCACCGCTCCCGCCGCATGGGCACGGACCAGGGCCAGGTACTCCGCCGCCAGGCGGTGGCAGTCACCGGGCCACCGCGCGGAGACGTAGTTGCCGTCCTTGACGGCGAAGCCCCGTCCGGGCCGGGCGGCGGTGTCGCGGACCGGCAGCGGCGGGCCGGCGAGGAAGTGGCCCGGATCGGCGAGCGCCGCGGTGACCTCCTGCTGCACGGTGGTGCGGTACGTGCGGTAGTAGCGCCCCAGCCAGAACCGGGTGAGGTTCCATCCGGTCAACTCCAGCAGGGACGTCAGAGCCGTCGTCCGCCGGCCGTGCAGGACCGAGCGCCCGGTGGCGGGATCCTTGGCCCGGGCGGCGAGCAGCACGCCGTGGCAGACGGCCCCCACCGGCAGCCCCTGGGTGAAGACCCGGGCGAACAGCTGCTGGGCGGTGGCGTCTTCCAGCAGCGTCCGCATGCCCGCGGCGTGGCCGCCGGGTACGAAGAGGCCCGTGATGTCGGCCGGGTCGACATCCGCGTACGAGGAAGGGGCCAGGAACCAGCGGTCATCGGTGAGGCGCCGGTAGGTGGCCAGCTCGGCGCGCCGGGTCATCAGCCAGGGCGACAACCAGGAGAAGCCGAGGTCCGTGAGCCGGGGGTCGGCGAGCGCGACCTTCCCGCCGGGGGTGGCGAACCGCACCTCGAAGCCGGCGTCCCGCAGTGCGGCCCAGGGCACCGCCGCCTCGGTCGGGTCGTAGTCGCCTGCGGGGAGCAGGAAGAGAATCACGGCGTACTCCTCTGAGCGGTGGTGATCAGGGCAGCACGCTCGCCCGGCGCTCCGTGGGCCCCTGACCCCCTCGGTGTCCGAAGGCCGACCTTAGGAGCGGCCCGCGGCGCCGTCATTCACTCCGGCGGCCAATGCGTTGACTCTCCGAACCCGGCACCCGGCGGCCGTCCCGTGGACGGTATTGACGGGGGTGGTGCACCCGCATTGACTGGCGGCCGTGTCCACCACCGAGCCGCCCTCCGTCACCGCGTCCTACGCCCTCGCCGTCCTGAGCGCGACGGCAGAGGGCAACGGCGGGTCGTCCGGTTCCTGGGCCCTGCCCACGGACCGGCTGGAGTACGGCGAGATGCGCGCCCTGTGGGACGCGGTGCTCGACGCCCGAGGTGCCGGCCCGCACACCGGGCTCCTCGTGGGCGACCGCATCCGGCCCGAAGGCCTGCACATCCTGGGCCACCTCGTCCTCACCTGCGCCAGCCTCGCGGACGCAGCGCAGGCGGCCGAGCGTTACCACCCCCTGGTGAGCCAGGCGGGCACAGTGACCCTGGACCGCCGCAGCGGAGTCGGCCGGATCTGCTACCGGCCGACCGTAGACCCGGCCGCCATGCACCCCCAGCAGGTGGAAGCGGTCGTCAGCATCATGGTGAGGGCGGCCCGCTGGATCGCCGGCGACGACTGGGCGCCACTGTCCGCGTCGTTCGCCCACCCCCGTGTGGGCTCGGCCGAGCCCTACGTCCGCGTCCTCGGTTGCCCCGTCACCTTCGACGCTCCGGAGAACGCGATCACGGTCGCCGACGAGGACCTCGACAGGCGCCGTCCCCTCTACGATCCGGCGCTCAACGCCCTGCACCGGGCATACGCCGACCGGCTCCTGCACCAGCTGTCCGCGCCCGCGACCGTCGCCGAGCGCGTACGGCAGTGGCTGGAACACGCCGCGCTGGAGGACGCGGGCCCCGAGGGCCCCGCCAAGCAGCTCAACCTCAGCGTGCGGACCCTGCGCAGGGCCCTGCACGCGGAGGGCACGTCGTGGCGCGCGCTCCTCGACACCGCCCGCCACGGCCGGGCCAGGCGGCTGCTGGAGACCACGGCCCTGCCACTGGACCGGATCGCCCCCCTCGTCGGCCTGAGCGGCGCGACGGCCCTGGTCCGCGCCTTCACCCGGTGGGAGGGCATGCCGCCCGGGGCGTACCGCAGCCGGCACCTGCCCGCGTCTGCGGATCGCGGCGGGGCCGGCAGCGGGTGAGGAACTTCACCGCGGGCGAGGCCCCGGCCCGCCGCCTGCGTTGCTAGATTGTCCGGCGGCCGGATCCAAGGCCCCGGACGAGATGCGCCGTACCCGGTTACGCACGACGACGCGCGAGGTGCTGCACGAGCAGCGCCGTCCGCTGTCCGCACCCGGGCAGCGTCCTCGTCGAGCAAGGGGCCGAACGCCATGACCGTGCCACTCACCCGCAGCCTGTACCGGACGACCGCGCATGCCGCCGGGGGCCGTACCGGATCCGTCCGCACGGACGACGGGCGCCTGGACGTCCGCCTCGCCCCGCCGCGCAAGAAGGTGCCCGGCACCACCAACCCCGAGCAGCTGTTCGCGGCCGGTTTCGCCGCCTGCTTCACCTCCGCGCTCGCGGAGGTCGCCGCCGAGTTCGGGGCGGATGCCTCCGCCGCGCGAGTGGCCTGCGAAGTGCAGCTCGGCACCACGGACACGCCCGCGGGCTACGGCCTCGCGGTGGCCCTCACCGTCAGCCTGCCGGGGTGGCGGGCGGCGGACCTCCAGCCCCTGCTGCACCGGGCGGACGCGGTGTGCCCGTACTCCCAGGCGGTACGCGGCAACGTACCGCTGACGCTCCTGGCCGTGGACGACCCCGCCACCGATGACCGGGCCTGAGCCGGAGCCGGCGGGCCGCTTCCCGGGCGGCCCCGGCATCCCGGTACCCGAGCACGGCGCCTGGCTGCGGCGCGGCATCAGCCGCAACGGCGGACCCGTGCTCGACGAGGACCGCGAAGTGGTGTGGCTGCAGGCCGGCCCGTACTACGCCGACAGCCGGGGCTTCGCCGGTACCACGTCCTTCGACGGCTACCAGGTGCACTTCCACCACCTCACGGGCGAGCCCGGCGAAGACGCCGGCGCCTTCCGGTGGGAGGGCGCGCATCTCGTCGAGCGGGGCACCAACCCGGACGGCAGCACCTTCCTGGAGATCTGGACCCCGCTGCCCGGCGCCGACGGTGCCACCGGCTCCTGGTCCGGTCCGGACCACCACGTTGTGCGCGTCGGCCGGCACGTGGTGCATGTCGATTCCCGTGCGGGTACGTACTGGCGGCTGTGACCTCCCTGCGGCGGGGCGACCCGGTCAGGGCGACTGGAAGACGCAGGGCGCCGCGGGAGTCGGTTGCGTCCGCAGGGATCGTGCCGCTCTGTCCGTCCGACAGGAAGTAGCGGGAGTCCCAGGAGTTGACCCGGTTGTCGCCCATCACGAAGAGCCGGCCTTCCGGCACCTTCACGTCACAGCTCTTGCCGTCACCCACGGGGTCGCGGGGCTCAGTCCCTCGGCCGGGACCTGTGGTCCTCACGGTCGAAGCCGGGAGGCCGGTCGCCGCCCTGTTCGGTGGACAGGAACTCCCGGAACACTTGTGCGGAGTGCGGGTTCTGGCCGCACTGCCACACGCCGTGCGGGCAGTAGTCGGTGATGCTGTGGTAGAGCGGCTTGTGCTCGGCGATCCATGCCAGCATGCCCCGCATGTACTCGGGGTTGTCGCCGTTCCGGAACAGCCCCCATTCGGGGTACGAGATCGGCTTGCCGTGTGCCTTCGCGAAGTCGACCTGTTTCTGGAGTCCGTAGGGCTGGGTGACCTGGTCGTCGAAAGTATGACCGGGCGGCTGGTCGTAGGTGTCCATGCCGACGATGTCGACCACGTCGTCGCCGGGGTAGCACTTGGTCCAGGCGATCGCGTCACTGCCGCGGTTGGGGGCGAAGTCGAAGAGGAACCGCTGTCCCTCCACAGAGCGCATGGCAGCCACGATGCGCCGCCAGTACCTCTTCCAGTTCTCGGGGTCGGGCCGGCACCGGTGGGTGTAGTTGAAGCCGTTCATCTCCCAGCCGAGCACGATCACCGTGTCCGGCACTCCGAGGACGACCAGACGCTCGGCCAGCCGCTGGAAGTGGTGGTCGTACTCACCCTGCGCGCCGGAGCGGAGCAGCTCGGCGACCTTGCCGTCGGGGACGTCGGCCTCGTTGCGTGCCAGCATGGGCACGTTCAGGACGAACAGCCGGTCGGCTCTCTCCTTGCGCCACCGTGCCCAGCTGTACAGGAAGGCGGGGGCCCCCTCGATGTTCGACCAGGTGTCGCCGGGCAGGTAGGTGTGCCCGGCGCGCAGCTCGGTACCCCCGAGCCAGCGCGAGAGTTCTTTCATCCTCTCGACGCCGGGCGTGTCGTAGTGGAGATAGGCGCCCACTGCGACCTCGCTCCCGACCTCGCTCCCGACGTCTCTGCCCGAACTGTGCCGTGGCGGCGTGGAAACGGCGCCCCCGGTGACGAGCAGGCCGATAGCGACCGTACTTGTGCAGGCGCCCGCCAGCCAACGGCGTCGATGGGACATGGTGCCTCCACAAGCTTCGTGAACCGATGCGTTGGCAGCGACGTTAGGCATTTCATCCGACTCATGGCCTGTCTGATGTCCCGATGCTGGGCCATTCGCACCAGTCGACCGCCTTCGCCTGACCCGACCGGGTGAATGTCCCACGCTCATCGGCGCGTCGGCGGCCGGCCACCGGAAGCCGGGATCCTCGGTGCCGCCGGGCACCGCGCCGACCGGACCGGCGCCGGGCGACTCGGCAGCCGCGATGCCGCGGGACGTCTCCTTGCGCTCGATGCCCGGCAGATGCCGCGCCGGCCTCTGCCTCGGGACCAGGCGAACACCACCTCGCAGCTATGCGAACAAATAATCGGTTGCCGGTTGGCAATGGCGGTGGATGCAATGTCCGGCATGGTCACCGAGGTGCGCCCGGCACGGCGAGATCAGAAGAACGCTCACCACGGGCCTTGCGACTCTGCGATCCGGACGAACTGCAAACGAATCGCCGCACGGGAGAAGCCGACGCATGAATGCACCACCATCGCCGCTTGGAGCGAAGTGGACTGACGGACCATCCGTCCAGATCGGCGCTCTCGTCCCGCTGACTCGGCCTGGCTGGGTCGAGGCAGGCCAACACTTGCTCGCCGGACTGGAGCTGGCCGTCCGCGAAGTCAATGACGCCGGCGGGATCGTGGGAAGACCACTCGAGCTGGTGGTCCGAGACACCGCGGCTGATCCACAGAGGGCCGCGGCGGCCGTAGACGAATTGGCTCGGCTGGGCGTGGCTGCCTTGGTGGGGGAGTACCACAGCGTCGTCGCTCGCGCCGCTGCCGCCAGGGCCGACGCCCTCGGCCTGCCGTTCCTCTGCTCGTCGGCGGTTCTCGACGCACTCACCGAACAGCCGACGCGATGGGTCGCGCGCCTCTCCCCGCCGCAGTCCCGCGGCTGGCAGATCTACGCGGACTTCCTCCTCGGCCGGGGCCACAGCCGCATCGCCGTAGCGACCCAGCCGAGCGTCTACTGGGCCTCTGGTGCCCGCATTCTGCGGGACTACCTCGCTCCACGCGGCGGCACCGTCATCGAACTCGACATGCGCGCGCTCACCCCCGCGGCCGTGTGCGACGAACTCGTCGACCATCGCGCGACAGCCCTCCTCCTGCTGGTCGGCCACCCGGAGCCGGCAGTGCCGATCGTCAAGTCTGTCCGCCGCGACCAGCGCCTCGCCGAGATCCTGATCGGTGCTCCGGCCGGGCAACCGGAGTTCGCCGAATGGGCGACGTTGCTAAGCGACGACAGCGCCGCGATCCCGTTCTTGCGCTACCTGCCCGAGCGCCTCACCCCGCTCGGTGCTCGAGTCGAGACGGCCCTCCGCGAGCGGCTGGCCGAAGCGCCCTCCTTCGTCGCGTTCGAGGGCTACGACACGGTCGCCGTCCTCGCCGAGGTGCTGCGTTCTCACGGGGCGGACCCGGCGGGCATTGCCGAATCCTGGCCGAGCGTTGCAGTCGAAGGCAGCCGCGGGCAGATCCGGTTCTCGCGCATGCCTGGTATCAGCGTTTGGCAATGGGCTTGGACGCCAGTCCAAGTCGTTGATCGAGATCCGGCGGAACCCGATCGCTTTCGGGTCCTTCACTCCAGCTGAGAGAGCAGGGGGTCCGACTGCCCAGATCCGTCCGGCCTTGAGGCCGCCTGGGGACTGCGGCAATGGCGGCGGGGCAGCGGAGATGCGGACTCGATTCGCCCCGCGACCAGTCCGGCACGCCGAACGCCAGGCCGAACGGTAGGGCGGTCACAGCGCTTCGTCGGCGGACCGGTCCATGAATGTCTGAAGCGCAGCCTGCTGGCGCTCTGTCACCTCGTCGAATTCGGCGCCGGTCTTCTTGAGGTCGACGCCTTCCGGGCCCTCGACGTACCTGGCAGTCGCCATCTTCCCCAGGCGAGCGGAGAGGGCGTTGATCTTATCCAGGTCGCGCCTGCGTCCCGGCGTCGTGACGAGGCGCACGGTCGTGATTGCTCACGCGAGGTCGGTGTCGGCGGGGGCGTATTTGTCCTCGAACTGACGCTCCCACTGCTCGGCGCTCTTCGCAGGGTCGAGGGTCACCGCCAGCAGTTGGGCGGCCTGCTGTACGTATTTGTTCGTACTCGCCGCGAGTCCGACATAGGCGGCACGCCAGATGTCCGCCCGTCGGGCGTCGGCTTCCCGACTGTGCGTGTCCTTCGCCTCGAAGTAGGCGAGCGTCTCCCCGTCAGACCGGCCAGGGCGCCGATCAGCGCTCCCGCGCGCACGGCGACGGTGGTTCCCTGCTGCCCCCGCTGCCCCTTCCGGTCGTTGGCCCCGTCGCTCGTCGTGTCCTTCTCCTGCGTCATGAAGTACTCGTACCGCGACCGGGAGGCCCCGGCACCTGCAACCACCTGGAGGCACGAACGGGGAGGCCTCTCTGACGTCCTGGCGCGCTTCCCGCACCCCCGCGCCCCGCTCCCGAGGGCGGCACGCAGCCGGAGCTCTCACAGCCTACTCGCGCGCGAGCATGGCCTCGGCTTCACGTTCGAGGTCCGTCGTCGAACCGGCCGCGGTAGCGGTCGATCCACGTCATACGCGGCTGGCCACCCGCGTCGGCATTAGTGGCTGGTTCGCCGACCGGCCCTGTCGCGCATACGACGCCGGTGCCCCGCGTTCACTGTTCAGTACGCTCAATGCCGAGCGGCTGATCTTCGCCAACCCGATGCGAGCCATCAAAGGCGGCAAGCCCGCGATCAAGATCCCCGCATCACCCCCAACGGCGCCGACTCCCTCCACCGCGCACACGTCTTCTCCCTCGGAGCCAAGGCCGGCCTCCGCTACACCAGCGCAATGACCGAGTCGGCAGACTCGACCCACGCTGACCGCCGCGAGACAGGCGTGCGCACCCGTCGGCGTACACCCAAACGTGCTCAGCGAGACGTTGCTGCGGTCACCAGTCGATCTGTCCGCCCACGTCCACGGACGGATGCGCTACGGCATCAAGCCAGTTGGACCGGTCGTGGTTCTCCATGGCCTCGGCCACCTCGTGGAGCCACGATCCCAAGCTCGGCCACCCCAGGAAGTACGCGTGGTCGTCGTGGGCGGCGCGGCCGAGATGGTCTTGCCACAGGCCTTGGCCCGCGTCGATGAAGTGCTCGTCTCCATCGCTGCCGGCAAAGGGGATCCACTGCGCCCCCCACCACGGGGCCTCCTGCTCATCTGGATCGTCCTCTCCCTCCCAGATCTCCACGCGCATCTGCCGCACCTTGACGATTTGCTCGGTCGAGTACAGCGGGCCGCACGGCAAGATGCCGAGGTAGGACGAATCGCCGTCGTGGCACAGCAGTGATGCGCGTAGGTCGACGGGAAGCCGTACATTCAAGGTGATTTCGAGCTGGTCGATCGCAAAGGCCGAAGCCGGCGGGCGAAGCTCCGCGAGTCGGTCGGGCGCATGTCGGGCCAGCCACGCATCGATGCGCTGCCAGGAGGCGGCAACGGTTGGGATCACCGGTGAGATGCCGTTCAGTGGTGGCTCGATCATGGGCTGAAGCATGCCACCCGGGTTCAGCGGCAGTCTGGCGAGGTGCGTGTTTGACCCGGGTTCCGCAGCGGGCCTGGCCTGGGCGCGTGTCCTGCAAGCTCCCTATTGCCAGCCTGGAATCCGCGGCGCATACGAGATACGAGAAGGGCGGTGTCGAGGGCTGGCCGGATCGACTGGTTCCGTCGCAACCGCCTGGTCCCCGTCCCCGTAGCCGACACGCTCGCCGAGCTCAACGCGATGATCGACCGGTGGAATGAGGTGGACGACGCCCCTCGCGTCCGGACCCGTCCGGCCCGCCGACGCTCCGGACGCCCCAGCAAGGTCCCCGGGGGCGTACGGGACGTGGACTGACACGAAGGCGAGATCGCAGGCGGTGTCAGCGGGTGAAGCCGGCGACTGGGGTGTGGGCCGTGACCTTGCCGCCGCCGAGGAGGGCGGCTTTGGCGCGGAGGCGGTCCATGACCGCAGGTCCCGGGTCGCCGTACACGTCGATGGAGCGCATGCGGATCAGGGGGACGAAGGCGCGGAACTTGGGCCCGCCGAGTTCGAGGTGGAGCTCCAGCGAGGCCGCGTCGGGATGGACCGCCACTAGCGTCATGGTGGATCCGGCCTCGTCGACGCAGAAGTGGTAAGCGAGCAGTTGCGGTTCCATCATCTCGACGAAGGCCGCCAGCTCGCGCATGGCGGCCTTCGCGTCGTCGAGCCGGCCCGGCAGGATGTCCGAGCGGTCGAGGTAGTAGATCTTGTCAAGCAGCGCCATGCGCCGACGCTAGCGGGGGAGGCGGGTGCGGCCCCGTGCGACGCGCCCCGCGTGTAGCGGCCGCTCGCCTCGCCCGGGCGCTGGCCGGGGCGGAGCTGCGGCCGAAGGCCACCAGAGACACGGCGAACAGGGCTTCGCCTTCGAGACCCACGACCACGAGTGGCACCCGCTCGATCAGGAAGACGTTACGTCAATCCGCCGTTCGGGCACTGTCAGCAGCGTTCTTCTGGACGTCGGTGTCGTGCTGCCCGGGCCGGCCGGATTTCGGGCGGCGCAGCTTTGGGCCTGTAGGTGCGGCTGCAGTTGCGCAGGCCGAGTCAGCTCGGCAGGCCGAACTGGCGAGTGCCGAGCGGGCTTATGGGCAAAGGCAGACGGAGCTGACGCTTGAGATCGTCGCGACGGCCCGTGCTGCGGCAAGAGCGTGGTGGACGGCTGTGCAGCGCAGCCTCGGCGACCTGGAGGCCGGCCGAAGCCCGCGCGCCCCGAGCCTTGCCCCGCGGTTCGGCCAGGAAACGCTCCCGGGTGCGGGACGCGGCTGGACGCACCCGTCCGGCCTGAGGAAGTCCGTCCTGCCGGACTGGCGGTCACCGCCGCGCTCGCCGACCACCGGTCGGTCCCGGGGACAGCCACGGGGCTGCCCCCAGGACGGCTCCGGACTGCCCTGAAGGGGCCGCTCCGCCGTTAGCCCTGCGGGGCGGCCGGTTCGACGTCCTTGGACAGCGGCACCTCTCCGGTGTTGTCGACGTGCCGGGCGGCGACCCACGCGGCCTTGTCGCGCAGCAGGTACCAAATGCTGTTGCCGTCGATGGTCTCGGCGTGCACCTTGCTGTCCAGACCGACCTCGGTGCCGTGGCTCAGGTTGCCGATGATGGAGGAGTCCGTACTCGGATACTTCCTCAGGTTGACGCCGATGGTGCTGACAACGGTGCCGAACGGCCGGGGTGGACTGGGCATCATGCCTCCTGGGGAGCGCCGGAGTGGCGGGACGTCGTCCGGTATTCCGGACGGGTTGCTCGCACGGTAAGGCCGATTCCCGCGAGGGAGTCGAAGGCGTGCGGGGCACGCCACGACCGGCGCCCGGGCGTCATTCCGATGGTTCCGTCCCTCGCCGTTCTGTCGCCGCGTCGGCACGACGCCTTGATGACAGCGGTGTCTCACCAGATGCTTTGCAGATATGAGTACCCGCTACTTCGCCCATCAGAGCTGCGAGCCCGACGACGAGCTCACCGCCGACGAGGCCGTGCGCCGGGCCAACCACGTTCGGCGGATCGACGCCGGAGTCGGGGCGATCGTCGAGCGGTTCGGCGAGGGCGCGATCCACGAGGTGATCTACCACGGCGTTGAGCCGGTCGGGCACGCCGCGCGCTACGGCGCGGTCCCGTACCAGGTGGTCCGCACGACCCGGACCACGACCGGCCAGGTGATCGAGCGCGGCCACCATCGCGCCGACGGCACCCGGACTGCGCGCGCCCGCACCGAGGTGGATCTCGGCGGTCGGCCCCGGGTCGAGGAGCACTTCGACGGCGCCGGCGTGCCGACCTCGCGCGACGTCTACGCCTGGCACGGTGACCGGCTGCTCCAGGTCGTCACCCACCAGCCCGACGGGCGCGTCGACGTGACGTACCAGGCAGACGACGCCGCGGTCGCCGCGATGCAGGGGCCAGGCGGACCGGGGTAGTCAGCGGGTTTCACCGGGGAAACGATCCCGCGGGTGCTCCAGCCGGCGGCCGGAGGCTGTGTGCATCTTCGGCGTGCCGTGTTGCAGCTTCTCAGCGGCCCTGTCTGATGGGGACCGTCGTTCCGGCCGTCCAAGGAGAGAGCACCATCATGACCACCACCGAGCAGATTGCCCGTGACTCCGTACGCCGCGTCCTGGGGGACACCGCCCACGCCGACGTGACCACCCTCCCCGGCGGAAATCTGTCCATCAGCATCCACAGTGGTGACCACACGGCCACCATCGACGGCGACGACAGCAGCGGATGGGGTTGGACCGTCGACCCCGGAACGGACGACGGATTTACCGGGCACGAGGACATTGCGGAAACCCTCGACGACGCCCTGATCGGTGTACGCGGAAGTTTCGGCGTCTGAAACCACGTCCAATCTGACGCGGTCCTGTGGGCCCGGAAGTGTTGAGCACCTCGCCCGTCGCCCGCCCCGCGCCCCTGCAACGGCGGCGCCCGCCTCCAAGGTCAGGGGCGGGCGCCGTTTGCGGTGCTGCACAGAACCCAGCGACAGACGTTGGGCTTCCGCGGGCACCAGAGGACTTGGAGCAGGTCGCCCGTCATGGTGCTTCGCTCCGGGACCGTCAGGACGACGGTCCGGCCGTCCGGATCGGTCAGGGTGTGCCGGCCAGGTGCCTGGGTCGGGGAGCCGCTCGCCGGTGCCGTCAGCCCGAGGCGCGGGTATCCCGTCTCCGGTCGGCGCGTGGCCGGGCAAAGCTCCAGGACACCCCCGTCGGCGAGGATCGCAGCGATGGACGGGGCCGGCCCGCACCGGCGTGAACGCGCCCCCGTTGGTCGGGATGCGTCCAGGCGTGCCGCTGGTCAGCAGGTCGACCATCACGTCGAATCCGACGGCCCGGTCGGCGCCGACACGCCCGCCCGGATGCGGGTGGATCACCTGCTCGGTGGACGAGGATCGCAACGCGGCCACCGCCCCGCGCCTCGGAGAAGACGGCCGGCCGCGACGATCGCGCCCGGCTTCGGCAGACCGCGCCGCGTGGGCGGCGAGGTCTGCTCCCGGTGTCGGGCCGGATGATCCCGTTGCCCCTCCCACCTCGTCGGAGTCCCAATGACCCCACCCTCGGAATCACCTCGCCCACGCCGCTCCGGGGCGTCGATGCTGCCGGTCCTGCTTCTCATCGCGGTCCTGTTCGTGGTGGCGGTGGCCGTGGGGTCGTGGCTGCAGTTCACCGAGCGGCAGTCGATCGACGCGGTCTACACGGTCGGATCCGCAGCCGCCGACCGGGTGGACGTGGATGCCACCGTCCAACGCGTCGCCCCCGCGGCCAGGGAACTGGTACTGCGGGTCCGGGTCACCCCGCGCGGAGCCCTCGGCGAGCAGGAGGGGACCGCCCCGGTGGCCGATCTCAGCATCCAGACCTCCACGGCGACCCTCGGAGACCTGGAATTCCCGGCGCACGAGCGGATCGCGACCAGGGACGTGAAGGTCGCGATCGCGGGTGGATCGGTCAGCGACTACCCGTTCGACACCTACGAGACCGACGTCGGGTTCTGGGCATCGCTGGGCGGCAAGCAGGTGCCGGTGCGGATGCTGTTCTCCAACAACGACACGCTCTTCTCGATCTCCGCGAGACCCGTGCCCTTCGGGCAGGCGGCCGTCGTGGCGCTGGATCTGGCCCGGTCGGGTAGCCTGCTCGTCTTCGCGGTCTTCATGATGCTCGTGATGTGGGCGCTCGCGGCGTCCGTGCTCATCGGGGCCTGGTACCTGACGACCCGCCGCGAGGGCCTGGTCTGGCCCGCCCTCGCCTGGATGGCCGCCACCCTGTTCGCCCTCTCGGCGTTCCGCAACACCGCCCCCGGCACACCCCCGATCGGCTGCGTGCTGGACTGGTTCGCCTTCCTGTGGGCCGAGACCATCATCGCTCTCTGCCTGATCGCCGTGGTCATCACCGGCGTCCGCACGGCCCTCCACCCGGACGAAACCCACCAGACCTAGCCGTCGATCACGGTCCACGCAGGTGGGAGGCGCTTGTGCAGCAGGCCCAGGCCCTCGTCCAGCTCCGAGGAACGCGTTCGAGCGACGTCGAAGAACCGCGATTCGGTGCCTCGCCCCAGCGGAGCTTCACCGGTTGCCAGCGGGGACCTCGCTCTCCCGGGCAGGCCCCGACGGCGAAATGGCCTGAAGATTGAGGACGCTGGGGACGAACGGGAGGACCACATTCGTCAGGAGGATTCCCAGGGCGCAGGTCCACAATGTTCGGGGTCCCGGGGTGTGGTCAGTCGGCGAGAAGGGCGGACAGCTGGGGCGAGTACGTCGAGTGCAGTACGAGGGAGGCGCCGCCCACCACGGCGGCGTCCGTGCCGAGGGGGGACGCCTTGACCTCGACGACCCGGATGCCGCGGGACATCGTCCTGGTTGCCAGTGCCGAGGCGACGACGTCGACGTAGCGCGATTCCACGTGCTGGATGCCGTGACCGCCGAGAACGATGAGATCCACGTCGATGAAGTTGGCGATGCTGACCGCGACCGAGGCGACGTGTTCGGCGGTCTCGTCGATGACAGCGGCGGCGACGGGGTCGCCGGCCGCTGCGGCGAGCCGGATCGAGGCATGGTCGACCGAAGCCGGATCCCGGTCGAAGGCATGCGACAGTCCGCTGTCGCCCCGGGGGCGGCCGGCGAGGCGGCGATGCACCTCGGCCACGATCGCCGAGGGGTTCGCCAGCCGCTCCAGACAGCCCCGGTTGCCGCAGTAGCATTCCGGCCCGTCGGGCAGCACGGACGAGTGGCCGAACTCTCCCGCGTTCAGCGAACCACCTCTGTACACCTGGTGGTTGAGGATCAGACCACCACCGATGCCGGTGCCGAAGAGGAAGTACGCGAAGTTCGCCACGCCCTTGCCCGCGCCGGACCAGCGTTCACCGACCGCCGCGGCGGTGGCGTCGTTGTCCAGCGTCACCGGCAGTCCGGTGGCATCGCTCAGCATGCTTTTCAGAGGCACCCGGGTCCAGTGCGCGAGCTGGGGCGGAGTGACGATCATGCCGAGCTCCTGGTCGATCGGTCCCGGGGCGGCGAGGCCCAGGCCGAGCACCTTGTCGCGCGGGACATCCGCTTCGTCCAGCACTTCGGAGACCAGCTCGGCCATGGCCGTCACCACATGGGACGGGTCAATGCTGGGCGGGGTGGGGCGCCTCTTGACGACCAGAGGACGTCCGCGCAGGTCGACCACGGAACAGGTCAGTTCGATCGGGTCGAAGTGCAGTCCGACCGCACTGCCCGACTCCGCGTTGAGCCGCAGCGTGGTGCGCGGCTTCCCGCCACTGGCGACCCTGCTGGCCCCGTCCTCCCGGACGATGCCCTCGTCCAGCAGGCGGCGCACGATGCCGGAGACCGTCTGTGGGGTGAGGCCGGTCCGCTGGGCGATCTCCACCCGGCTGATGCCGTCGGCCAGCTGGATCTGGTCCAACACCACCGCTTGGTTGTACCGCCCCACCTTGGGGAGGTTCGTTCCTGCCTGCCGCACGCACGGTCCTCTCTGTGGCTCTCCGTACGGACATTCTCCGGGGCATTGACTTAATAAAACAAATGGATTTACTGTCCCGGCACGTAGTCGTAGCAACCCGGACTCGAGGCACCACGCAGTGCCATCGGAGGCAAGCTGATGTCCACGAAACCCCGCATCCGTCAAGGCTCGGCCCCGGGCACTCCGCGCGGCCTGAGCAGTGCGGAGGTCTGCCCATGACCACGGCTCCGGCCGTGCTGGAGATGCGGTCCATCACCAAGACCTTCCCCGGCGTCAAAGCGCTCGCCGACGTCAACCTGGTCGTCCGAGAAGGCGAGATCCACGCGATCTGCGGCGAGAACGGCGCCGGCAAGTCCACCCTCATGAAGGTGCTGAGCGCCGTTCACCCGCACGGCAGCTACTCGGGCGAGATCGTCTACCGCGGCGAGCAGATGCGGTTCCATGACATCCGGGCCAGTGAGAAGGCCGGGATCGTCATCATCCACCAGGAGCTCGCGCTGGTGCCGGGCATGTCGATCGCCGAGAACATCTTCCTCGGCAACGAGCCGCGAAGGCGCGGCGGGATCGACTGGAAGGCCTCCCGGCGCCGGGCGCTGGAGCTGATGGAACAGGTCGGGCTCCGGGAGGATCCCGACACGCTGATCAAGGACATCGGCGTCGGCAAGCAGCAGCTCGTGGAGATCGCCAAGGCGTTCGCGAAGGACGTGAAGCTGCTCATCCTCGACGAGCCGACCGCGGCTCTCAACGAGGACGACTCCCAGCACCTGCTCGACCTGCTGCGCGGCTTCCGGCAGCGGGGCATCACCTCGATCATCATCTCGCACAAGCTGGGCGAGATCGAGGCGGTCGCCGACAGCATCACGATCCTGCGCGACGGCCGCACCATCGAGACGCTCGACGTCAAGGCGGACGGCGTGAACGAGGACCGCATCGTGCGCGGCATGGTCGGCCGTGAGCTCAGCAGCCGGTTCCCCGACCACACGCCCGACATCGGCGAGGTCTTCTTCGAGGTCCGTGACTGGACGGTGCAGCACCCGAGCTCCGGCGAACGGCTCGTGTGCAAGGGGTCGACCTTCCACGTCCGGCGCGGCGAGATCGTCGGTTTCGCCGGCCTCATGGGCGCCGGGCGCACCGAACTCGCGATGAGCCTGTTCGGGCGCTCCTACGGCACCTACCTGTCCGGCCGGGTCTTCAAGGACGGCCAGGAGATCCGGCTGAAGTCGGTGTCGGACGCCATCCGCCACGGCCTCGCCTACGTCAGCGAGGACCGCAAGTCCATCGGCCTCAACCTGCTGGACGACATCAAGACCTCGGTGGTGGCAGCCAAACCATCGAAGATCGCCAAGCGCGGTGTCATCGATCCGGTGCGTGAGTACCGCGTCGCCGAGGACTACCGCACGAGCCTCAGGATCAAGACGCCCGGCGTCGACGAGAGCGTCGTCAAGCTCTCCGGCGGCAACCAGCAGAAGGTCGTCCTGGCGAAGTGGATGTTCACCGACCCGGATCTTCTGATCCTCGACGAGCCGACGCGCGGCATCGACGTGGGTGCCAAGTACGAGATCTACGGGATCATCCAGCGGCTCGTGAGCCAGGGGAAGGGCGTCATCGTCATCTCCTCGGAGCTGCCCGAACTCATCGGACTGTGCGACCGCATCTACACGGCGTTCGAAGGCACCATCACCGGCGAGGTCCCGCGCCGCGACGCCGACCCCGAAGTGCTGATGAAGCAGATGACCGCGATGAAGAAGAGCCCGACCTCATGAACCGAATCAAAGACCTGCACAAGAACCTGTTCGGAGGCACGACCTCCAACGCCCGCCAGTTCGGGATGATCTTCACCCTCGTGGCGATCGTCCTGCTGTTCCAGATCTGGACCGGGGGACTGACCCTGACCTCCGGCAACCTCATCGCGGTCGTCAGCCAGTACTCCTACATCCTGATCCTCGCGATCGGCATGCTCATGGTGATCGTCGCCGGGCACATCGACCTCTCGGTCGGCTCGGTCGCGGCGTTCACCGGCATCGTCGTCGCCAAGGCGATGGCGGCGTACTCGCTCCCGTGGCCCCTCGGCATCGCACTCGGCCTTCTCGTCGGCGCGTTGATCGGCGCCTGGCAGGGATTTTGGGTCGCCTACGTGGGGGTGCCCGCGTTCATCGTCACCCTGGCCGGGATGATGCTGTTCCGCGGTGGCAACCAGTACATCGGCAACGCCGACACCGTGCCGGTCCCCGAGGACTTCCGAGAGATCGGAGCGGGCTTCCTGCCCGAGGTCGGGCCGGACACCGGATACAACAACCTGACCCTGCTGCTCGGACTGGCGGCCTGCGCGGGCATGGTGTGGCGCGAGTGGAAGGCGAGGCAGACCCGCCGCGAGATGAACGCCGACGTGGCACCCCTGTGGATCACGGGCATCCGCCTCGTGGTGATGCTGGGCGTCATCGTCTTCGCGGCGCTGCGCTTCGCGGGCGGTCGCGTCGGAACCAGCCTGCCGATCTCCGGCATCATCCTGATCGTCCTGGTGCTCGCGTACTCGTACTACACCCGCAACACCATCGGCGGCCGGCACATCTACGCCGTCGGCGGCAACGCCCGCGCGGCTGAGCTGTCCGGTGTGAAGCTCAAGCGGGTCAACTTCGTCGTCATGATGAACATGTCCGTACTGGCCGCCCTGGCCGGCATGATCTTCGTGGCACGGTCCGCCGCATCCGGCCCGCAGGACGGCCTGAGCTGGGAGCTCGACGCCATCGCGGCCGTCTTCATCGGTGGTGCGGCGGTCTCCGGCGGCCTCGGCACCATCAGCGGCTCGATCGTCGGCGGCCTGGTCATGGCACTGCTCAACAACGGCCTCCAACTGGAGGGCGTCGGCTCCGACATGGTCCAGATCATCAAGGGGCTGGTCCTCCTCTTCGCCGTCGCGTTCGACGTCTACAACAAGCGCCAGGGCCGCTTCTCGATCATCGGCTCGCTCATGCGCCCCTTGCGCCGGGAGAAAACGGCCGCCCCGGCCGCCCCGGCTTCCGACCCTGACAAAACGCTGGTCACAGGCTGACCGCCACGCACTCGCGGGCCACAGCCCGCGGCACATCACCCCGGTAACAGCCACACTGCACGAAGGGCTCAACTCACCATGCGCAGAATCATCACCAGAGGCATCGCCGCTGTCGGCGCCGTCGCCCTGCTCACCATGGGCACGGCCTGCTCCAACGAACGCGAAGGGTCCACCGGCACCGGGAGCACCGACGCCAAGGGCTTCGCGCAGGACTCCCTCGTCGGTGTCGCCCTGCCGTCGAAGACCTCGGAAAACTGGGTGCTCGCCGGTGACCTGTTCACCGACGGCCTGAAGGCGGCGGGTTTCAAGGCCGACGTGCAGTACGCGGGTGCCTCGACCACCGTCGCGGACCAGCAGTCGCAGATCTCCGCCATGGTCACCAAGGGCGCCAAGGTGATCGTCGTCGGCGCCACCGACGCCTCGCAGCTCGCCACGCAGGTGGCACAGGCCAAGCAGGCCGGCGCGGCCGTCATCGCCTACGACCGCCTCATCACCAACACGCGCGACGTCGACTACTACATCGCGTTCGACAACTTCAAGGTCGGGCAGCTGCAGGGGCAGGCTCTCATCGACGGCATGAAGGCCAAGAAGGCGCAGGGCCCGTGGACGATCGAGCTGTTCTCCGGCTCGCCGGACGACAACAACTCGAAGGTCTTCTTCGACGGCGCGATGTCGGTCCTGGGGCCCTTCATCGACAAGGGTGACATCGTTGTCGGATCCGATCAGAAGGACATCAAGCAGACCGCGATCCAGGGCTGGAAGGCCGAGAACGCCCAGCAGCGCATGGACTCGCTGCTGACCTCGACCTACAGCGGCGGCAAGGAGCTCGACGGCGTCCTGTCGCCGAACGACACCCTCGCCCGCGCGATCCTCACCTCCGTGAAGGGCGCCGGCAAGCCGGTCCCGGTCGTCACCGGTCAGGACTCCGAGGCCGAGTCGGTCAAGTCGATCATGGCTGGCGCGCAGTACTCCACCATCAACAAGGACACGCGCAAGCTCGTCGCCGAGACCATCAACATGGTCAAGTCCCTGCAGAAGGGCGACAAGCCGCAGATCAACGACACCAAGTCCTACGACAACGGCTCCAAGGTCGTCCCGGCCTACCTCCTCCCGCCGGTCATCGTGACCAAGCAGAACGCGGCCGAGGCCTACGCCAACGACCCCAAGCTGTCCCCGCTCACCAAGTAACACACCGACCCGCGACGTCGCGCCCCCGCGGGTTACCCGGGCGCGGCCAAACGGGGTGCCAAGTGGACCGGGGCGTGCCAACCCGAACGCCCCAGGGGTCCCGGGGTCGCCCGCCCCCGAGAACTGCCGGGCGAAA
>NZ_JBIAHP010000041.1:0-35812 GCF_042870715.1 Streptomyces sp. NPDC006463
ACGACGCGACGACATCCACGAAGCCTTCCTCGGCCTCGCCACCTGCCTCATCACCCACCGACATGTCCAACGCCTTTGTTAGGACCTCTAAGAGCCGCGTGGTCGATACGGTCGAAGCACGCCTCGATGTCGGCGTCCAGCACCCATCGGTAACCCTGAGTGCCGAACAGATGAATCTCGGCAATAGCGTCATGCGCCCGCCGGTTGGGCCGGAACCCGTACGAGCACGGACGAAAGTCCGCCTCGAAAATGGGCTCTATGACCAGCTTCAGCGCGGCCTGGACCACCCGATCCGCAATGGTCGGGATCCCCAGACGGCGCAGTTTCCCGCCCGCCTTGGGGATCATCCGTTCACGCACCGGCATTGACCGAAAGACCCCTGCCATCAGCTGCGAACGGATCTGCTCCAAGTACGCTTCCGCCCCGAATGCCTGCACGTGGTCGGCACGAAGGCCGTCCACGCCCGCAGTTCGGGCTCCGGTGTTGCCTGCGACCCGCTCGAACGCCACCACAAGAGTGGCCGGGTCACACACGAAGTTGAACACATCATCGAACCGGAAGCCGTGATCGGCTACCGCCCAACGGTGCAGCTTGATCTGCATCTTCCGTACCCGTAGCTCGGCGTACTCAGCCACCGGCCACGTGACCGGGGCATTCACCCCGGTGCCTTCGGACATCGCAGTACCTCCCATGCAATCTCGCTGCCGCCCTTCGCCATGTGGCCGGCTCTCCCGGCCTCGGACTACTACGGCGGCTCCGCCCCTTGCCCAGCCTGTTCGGCAGACGATGTGCCCAGCCCGTCCCGACCGCGCTGGCAGCGCGGACGAGGGGCGAGACCGGGAAGGTTCCCGTGTTCACCAATCGATCGATCAACGGAGTAGGCGCCCGGCTATACCCCCGCGGCATCGCCACAGCTAACCCGCAGCACTTCGCTGTGGCCTCCCGGGCCGTCTAGCACAAACCACCCGGAAGTTCCCCGGCACCAACAACCACGGTGCGGGTGCGCGCCGCTACCAGCCCGGATCCGCCAGGTTCGAGCTGGTGGCACCTTAGGAGGCTTTCACACCGGTTCCTCGCGTATACCTCTCCGTCTCGCTCGCCGGACCCGCACCATCTGGCAGTGCGTGCTGCTACAAACCCGGTGAGCAGAGCCGTCTCATCCACCGGCCCCGCGCCCCTCTCCTGCTCAAGGGCGCACGCAAGAGCTTCTCCTGGAAGGACTACCGCGACCTTCTGGTGCGGGCGGGCACACATCCAGCTCGACGGCCCGATCGTGGTGGTCTGGGACAACCTCAACACCCACCTGGCCGCCGGGCTGAAACAGTACGAGGCCGAGCACGACTGGCTCACCACCGCCGGCTCCCGCCCTATGCACCCGACCTGAACCCCGTCCGAGACCGTCTGGTCACTCGTGCGCAGAGCGATGGCCAACACCCCCTTCGCCACACCCGACGACCTCGACCGCCACTCCGCCGCGAGTTACGCAGGATCCAATGGTGGCAGCAACGCGTCGTACGGCTGGGCAGCAGACATCGAACGCAACGCCCCCGAGGGCTCGACCCCGGTTGCGGAGGCTGCTCGACCAGTACCGCCTCACCAGTGGCCCATCAGTGGTGTAGCGATAGCGAGACTCTGCGCGGCGTGAAGTTGATGTCGGTGATCTCAACGACGACTTCGTCGCCGACCTGTGGGAGCGATGCGACGCGGCCGGTGTCACCCCATTTGAACTCGGACTCGTGCAGCAAGCCCTCGATGCCCTCATGTACTTGGACGAAGAGGCCGAAGGGGATGACCTTGGTCACGCGGCCGGGAAGGGCGCGGCCGAGGTGAGTACGGGCGAACCCCTTGAAGGGGTCGGACTGCAATGCCTTCATTGAGAGGGACATTCGGACCCGGTCCAAGTCGATGTCCAGGACCACCACCGTGACGTTCTGGCCCACCTCGACCACGTCCGTCAGGCGGTCGTAGCGCCGCCAGGACACTTCCGCCACGTTTACCAGGCCATCGACACACCCGCCGAGATCCACGAACGCGCCGAAATTGACCAGGGAAGACACCACACCCCTGCGGACCTGCCCTTTCTGTAAAGTCCGAAGGAAAGCTCGGCCGGCCTCGCTGGTCGTCCATGCCGTTCAACCTCTCGCACGCATCATCGTGGAGCCTTCTGCGTCCAGGACCCGCTGGCGCAATTCGGAGGCAGACGCGGGGGCGAGCCGGTAGATGCCCTGGAGGCTCACCGAACGGATGAGTCTGCCTCCCTCGAGGTACTTCAGCGTCCGCTCACCGCGGCGAGGGGTATAGGTCCGCTCCAGAAGATCCGGCAGCACGACTATGTCGAACGAGAGCGGGGAGCCTGGCGGGCCGGTCAGAACCTCCGTGACACAGCCGGCCTTCAACGGCCGCCGGTCCAGGAGCTTTGCGTAGTCGTCATCGTGGAGCACCGATCTCGCGTCCTCGCAGGGGATGATTCCGGACACACGGTGCAGTCCGCCTTCTCCGAAGGCGGCCAGGGCGGTTCGGGTGTCGCCTTCGGAGGGGCCCGCGCGCGGCGGCCGCGCTCCCTACTGGGGATTGAGCGGGTAGATACCCGTCCCCTCATACAGCTCGGGGGCCAATGACAGGACGGTAACGGGCTCGCCCGTCTTCGCCGCCTGCCAGGCGATGGCCGCGGGATGGGTGACAGCCCAGTCTGTGGCCGGCCACAAGGCGGCGTCCAGCGCGTGCGCGGCGGTGAACGCCACGCTCTCGGCGAAGCGCAGCCTCGCTGCGTGTGCGCCGGCTCCCGGTACCGAGCGTTCGGCAGCCAGGATCGACAGGGCCGGGATCAGGACGCGCCCGCCGCCGCGCGAAGACTCGATGTAGAGGCCGGTGAAGAACGCGTCCGCCTTGTACAAGGCAGCCAGGGCGGTGTGGTCGAAAACAGCGGTCAGGCTCACGCGGCGGCGCCGCCCTGGTGGGCGCGAACGCGCTCCCAGGCGGACTGTCCGGTGCGCCGCACTTCCTCGGTGTACTCCAGGCCGAGCTCGGCAGCCGCCTCCCGGGCGCGCTGCTCTTGCTCGGCAGAGGTCAGCCGGCTCGCGGCAAGCTCTTCCAAGAGCTCGGAAATAGTGGTTCCGCGTTCCTGCGCGAGAACGCGCAGCCGGTCGCGGACGGCCTCGGTCGTCTTGACGCTCGTCGCCTTGCTGCTGCCCATGATCTGATTCTACCGCCGGTAGAATCGCGGTGCCAGGCCCTCCGGTGGGCCAGCCCGCCAGGCGGGGGTGCTCCGTGAGCATGTCCGAGGCTGTTTGATGTTGATCGCAGCACTGGCCCGCCGCGCCCCAGACGGCCTGTGCGCCATCGAGAACCAGGCCGCTCGGCAATTCGGTGGAACAGTGCCTCGAAGCCTGTCCGCCCCGCCTGCTGGCACCGTATTGGCACCCACTCGATCCTCTCAGGGCGCTGATTGCCGAATGTCACCGTCGAACCGGCCGTCAGCAGCGATCAGGGGCTGCCGCCCTATTGCGTTTCGGCCGTACGCAACTTCGGCTTGGCCGCTCGCCGTCAGGCTTGCGTGCCCCAGCAGCCCGAGGCTGAACCAGCGGCTGCGGGCCGCCTCCTGGATAGGGGCTGCGGGCCGTCACCCTCGGCGTCGAGGCTGCCAAGGCTGCGGATGGATCGTCCGCCCGGGGCGGCATGATGAAGCTGCAAGGCGTGGTCCTCGTCATCCTGCGCGCACGGACACGAGGCGGAACGGTGAGAGGGGCACAAGCGTGACGGCAACGACCAGTGACATCGAGAAGGCGGTAGGGGTACTGCGCGCCGGGGGCCTGGTGGGTCTCCCGACCGAGACGGTCTACGGTCTGGGCGCCAACGCCGAGGACCCTGCGGCCGTCTCGCGGATCTTCCAGGCCAAGGGGCGCCCTCCCACCCACCCGCTGATCGTCCACCTCGCCAGCGCGGAGCACCTGGACGACTGGGTCGAGGAGGTACCCGCGACGGCGCGCCTGCTGGCGGAGCGTTTTTGGCCGGGGCCGCTGACGCTGGTCCTGCGGCGCGGGCGGCGGGTGCCTCTCGAAGCGACCGGTGGGCTGGAGACGGTGGCCGTGCGGGTGCCCGACCACCCCGTCGCCCTGGCGCTGCTGTCTGCCTTCGGCGGCGGCGTCACGGCACCCTCAGCCAACCTTTTCGGCTCGGTCAGCCCCACCACCGCAGCCCACGTCCGAGCGGAGCTCGGTGACGCAGTCGACTTCGTGCTGGACGGCGGGCCCTGTGAGGTCGGCGTCGAGTCGACCATCGTCGATGCCACGGGTGAGACCCCGACGATCCTGCGGCCCGGCGGGGTCACCCGCGAGGACCTCGAAGCCGTGCTCGGGCACCCGCTCGCCGTCCCTTCCGCAAGCGGCGTCCGGGTGCCGGGTCAGCACCCGTCGCACTACGCACCGCGGGCGCGTGTCGTCCTCGTCGAGCCGCAGCAGATCGTCGCCGAAGCCGAGCTCGCGCAAGAGCGGGGCCATCAGGTGGGCGTCTTCCTTCCCGCCTCCCTCGCCGGCGCTTCGACGAAGGCGCATGCCGTGGTGGCCCTCCCTGATTCGATGGACACGTACGCGTACGGGTTGTACGGGTTCCTGCGCGACCTCGACGAACAGGGCTGCGACCTCATCATCGCGTCCCTGCCCGTAGAGGAGGGGCTGGGGCTCGCGATCGCCAACCGGCTCCGCCGTGCCGCGGGCCCCCGACACTCCGCGTGAGCGGCCATGGCCGGGGCGGTCAGGGTGCGGCGGGGACCGCCGCATCGAGGCCGCGGGACGCGACGAGCTGCGCACTGCCGTCGGCCAGCCGGTAGGACAAGCCCACCACGCCAAGGCGGCCGGCGGCCACCCGCTCGGCCAGAACGCGGGAACGCTCCAGCAGCAGGTCCACCGTGTGCTCGATGTGCTCGGCCAGTATCTCTTCGGCCGTCTCGCGTCCGGCGGCACGGGCTGCCAGCACGCTCGGGGTCACCCGTTCGACAACGTCCCGGACGAAGCCGCCCGGCGTCTGCCCGTTCTCCAGGGCGGAACAGGCCGCGGCGACAGCGCCGCAGGAGTCGTGGCCGAGGACAACAACCAGCGGCGCGTCGAGGACACTCACGCCGAACTCGATGGACCCGAGCACTTCCGTGCCGGCGACATGCCCGGCAGTGCGCACCACGAAGAGATCGCCCAGGCCACGGTCGAAGATGATCTCAGCGGCCAGCCGGGAGTCGGAGCAGCCGAACAGAACTGCGAACGGCTGCTGGGACGGTGCGATCTCGGTGCGGCGGGCGGCGTCCTGGTTCGGATGCTCGGTGGCTCCGCAGACGAAGCGCTGGTTGCCGGCCATGAGCAGATCGAAGGCGTCGCGGGGCGTCGGGGTGTGGATCTCGGTCATGGCGGCAGCCTATGAGGCGACACCAGCCGTCGCACCGCCTGGTCCGCTGGCCGGCTCGCCTCCGTCATCAGGGCCGCCCCAGCGCGGAAGCCCAGGCGAAGGCCCGCAGCCTGCTGGAGCGCCACGGCGCCAACCAGCCCCGGACCTGCTCTACTCCGGTCGCTCCTGGACGGAGGTGCGGCCCGGCTTCCGGCGGGGCGCGCACCGATCACGCCGCTGCGCGGTCACGATGAGGCATGACGCGCCACCACCAGGAGTGGTATGAGACCGAGGTGCTGGGGCTGACTTCGCCAGCCTGGACCAGCCGTTGGACAGCGTTGCGAGCGGCGTCGTTCACGGTGTCCTCGACGGCGTGTCCCGGGCGGCGGTGAGGGTGTCCGCTTTCACGGTCCACCACGGGCCCTGGCTTTCGAGGGCGACGAACACGGCGTGCTGCGCTTGGGCCTGCCGGTACGCGGCGTCGAATCCGCCGAAGTCGCCGAAGCTGGTGACGTCGGGGACCAGGTGGGCGGGGCACGGGGTCGGCAGCGGCTCCATGAGGGCATCGTGCCAGCTGGACCGGTTCGGTCGGCGCAGGTGCCGCAGTTGCGCTTCGGGCTCTCCCACCGACAGCGGAGTCGGCTTGGGGCGGGGGCCAGGAGCTGATTCGGTGGTGTCTCACCTTCTGATCTTGGTCCTTCTCTGCACCAACTTCGGGTCAGGTCAGCTGAACGAATCGGTGGACGCGAGAGGACGTCAGCTGTTCGGGTTCGATGGTTGCCGAGTCCATCCGGTAGCGTCCGGCGCCGAGTTCGAGAGCGGTGCTGTCCGTGAGTGTCCCGACCTCGCGCCGAAGTAGGCGGCGTCGAAGATTCCGCTACACGACCGCCCCACCAAGAGGCGCGCCTGTTATGCCACGCGCCTGGGGAAACCGAGGCGTACCGGGCCGACACCGGGTGAGATGTGGACGAGGGGGGAATCGGCCGGCTCGGGCAGCGCTGCAGCAGACAGCAGGGACTCCTCCATGCGCACGACGGCTCCGGTGGAGAGCGGCCAGGGCTCGTGGACGACCGGGGTTCGCCAGAGCGCGCCTGCGGACACTGAGTACGCGTGGAAGCGGTCGGTCAGCCACGAGTCCAGCGGTCGGGGCGCTCGGATGCGCTCATGGGTGCGCACCTCGAGCTCGTAGCGTGGTCCTCGCCACCCCCGCCGACCCGCGTAGTGGCGCGTGCCGCCGTGCTCCTCCGCCACGAGGTGCCCCAGGGAGTACGGAATCCCCAGCAGCCGCGCGGTGAGCATGGCCGGGTGGGTGACCTCGAGGGCAAGGAACCACAGGCCGCTCGGTCCGCCGCGACGCCGTACGTAGGTGCGCAGGTTCGTCTCGGGGAAAGTCCCCCAGGGCATCGGCACTCCCAGGACCTGGGTGCGCGACATGAGGAAGGGTGTCATGCTCACCCAGGCCTGTCCTTCGAAGACATCGGCTTCGAGCTGGGGCGGTAGCAGGCCCTGGATGACGGCTGGGGGGTATGGCCAGTGCACGAACGCCTGCCGGGTCCAGTACACAGACATCAAGGGAACCCTCACACGCTGCACTGCATCCTCCAGCTGCCCTGACCATTCCTGGTCTGCAGCGCCTACCCGTCGGAGCATCGAGGATGCCGCGGGAGGGCGGCGCGCAGGACACAAGAGACCGCACCGCCCGCTCCTCCGGCTCAGGATCGGTACCAGAGGATCACCATGGTGGTGTGGAGCAAGAAGGCCGCCCCAACAGGTCGGTGATGCGAGTCGCAGAAGGGTGTACCAGCGGCTGTATGTGCCTGGCGAAGCGCAGGTCAAAGTTCTAGACGCCGGGGCCCCGCTGGTCCACCCGCTGCGCTATGTGGCTATGCATCCACTGTGACGATCGCTTGCACGCCCGCATATCTCAAGGTCCTCTGGACGTTGCGTCGTGCGCCCCGGACGCGAATAGGTCCACTCGCCGTCCGGCGGGCGGACCGCAGAAGGGCGTAAGCACAGATCAGGTCCAGGTGCTCGAGGCCGGACATGTCCCACACCCACTCGCCCGCCCGGGTCAGGCGTGGGTCGAGGAGCTGCTGTTCCAGCCGGAGAAGCTCTTGCGCGGTCAGCTGGCCGGTGAAGCAAAACACAGCACTGTCGTCGCACGCCGTGATGCTGAGCGGGGTAGGCGAGGCGGAGGAGGGGGCGTCTGCCGTCATGACGGGCTCCTTGATCAGCAAGTTGTCTTGATTGTCACCACCACCGGTCCGAACCGCAGGCGCAATGAGGCTCATCGTGCGACCCGGGGACATCGAAGAGCAGCGAGGGGGGATGGCTGATATGGACCGCCGATTGACAGACGGACCCCTTGCCGCAGGGGTTCCGTGTCGGGAGACCGTGAGCGGCCTGCCTTTCCCCCTCAGCACCGGTGATCCGGTGATCCGGTGACCCGGTGACCCGGTGACCCGGTGATCGAAGCCTTCCAGCGGGCGACAACGCAGCCGCGCCCGCGCATGCCGTTCAGGCGTGTGGGTGGACCCCCGGCGAGCGGCGTTATCCGCGTGTGCCGCCGCGGGCACTCATGTCCCCGGCGTGCCCCGATCAGCTGCGTACGCCCGTGGACACCGACGAAGGAGTGCTACCAGATGACGACGGCCCGCGAGATCATGACCGAAGGCGCCGAGTGCATCGGCGCCGAAGAGACGGTGCTCGACGCCGCGAAGAAGATGACGCAGATGGGAGTGGGTGCCCTGCCAATCTGCGGCACCGACGACAAACTCAAGGGCATGCTCACCGACCGCGACATCGTGGTGAAGGTCCTCGGTGCCGGCAGGGACCCTGCCGCTGTGAAGGCCGGGGAGCTCGCGCAAGGCGAGGCGGTCACCATCGGGGCGGACGACGACGCCGCGGAGATCCTGCGCACCATGACCGAACACAAGGTCCGCCGCCTGCCCGTCATCGACGGTCACCGCCTGGTCGGCATGGTCGCCCAGGCAGACGTCGCCCGCGCCCTGCCCGATCCCCAAGTCGGCGACCTGCTCCAAGCACTGTCCTCGGACTGAGCTGCCGTCTGCCGTGAGGCCCGGCCCTGGCGGCGAACCCCAGCCACCGCGGTACCCCTCAGTGGGCAGGAACGCGTCGAATATCGCTCCCACGTCCACGGCGGGCACCAAGGTGCTGTCACGGCCGCCGGCCCCTCTCCCACCCCGACGGCGTCGCCTATGCACGCTCGCGGGAGCGGGTCCACGAACGTGGGCCCGCTGTGCTGACTGTCACACTGGGCTCGGCTCACGCCCGGGCCTTGTCTCGCTCCTGCCGTCGCCGCGCGCATCCTCCCCGCCACCGCACCGTTATTCCCCACATGACAGCCACGCGAGACGAGAACCTCGGGAGTACCCCGGCAGGGCCTTTCACCGGAGGGCGTTGGCGCGCTCCACCGCCTGAAGGAGACCCGGGAGACGAACACCGTGATCCTCCACTACGGCCACACTCCGTCCGCCCTGGAAGTCGAGGCGGAGGCCAACCTGACGCATGACGAGCTGATCGCAGCCCTGCCCGCGGACCAGGCGCGGCTGGTCGTGCACGAGCTGTGCTTCGCCAGCCCAGACGGTGCACGTCGTAACACCAGTGGCTCCCCGAGCGGCTGCTCACCGCGGTCTTCGCCGACCTGGACTTGCAGACCGGGGAGCTCACCTGGGTCAACTGCGGCCACCCCCCGCCCCTCCTGATCCGCCGCCATCGCGTCGCCGCCGCCGCCCTCGAACGCGAGGGCTCCCCCTCGGTATCACCCCGCCCCACACCGAGCGCGTGCCGAGCGTCATCCAGCACGCTCAACTGGAACCGCAGGACCGCATCCTGATCCACACCGGCGGCGTCACCGACGCCCGCTCCGCCTCCGGCGAACTCTTCGGCGAACAGCGCCTGTTCGACACCGTCGTACGCGCCACCGCAGCGGGCGAAGCCGCACCCGAAGCCCTGCGCCGCCTCGTCCGCGCCATCCTCGACCACCACGAAAACCACCTCACCAACGACGCGACCATCCCCCTGGCCGAATGGCACCCAGCAGAGCGGCAGCCGCGCGAGACACACGCACCCACCGCGGCCTGAACCACCCGGGAAGCACGCGCATACTCAACGCCCTGACCGGGAGGCTCCGACCGTCCCGCGGTCCGCGTACGCCAAGGCGTTCGCCGTGCACAGCGGCTCCCGCTCCCGCCTCTTTGCCGCACACGCACCATCCCCTCCGGCACCGGACGGGCACGGACACGGATTACCCCGGGCGGATGTTCGTGACCAGCAGGCCGTGCTCGACACGCAGGCGCTCGGCCACGAGCGAGCGGTGGCATGCCTCCGGATCGCGTTCGACACAGAAGAGGGCGCTCACCGCACGGCTCGGAAGATCGGCCACGAGTGCGCCGAGATCAAAGCGGTCGAGGATCTCGCGGGTATAGCGCTCGACGTACTCGGGCGCCAGGACGATGCGGTTGCGCTTGCCCACGCCCTGGCGGTCGTCCTCGCGGTACTGGAGCTGACGCAGTTCCGTCGTCGGTGCCAGCTCCTTCATATGCCGGTAGCCGATGCCCGCCGCGGCGAGCGCGTGCTGGAGACGCGCCGAGTTGGCCCAAGAGTAGTCGGAGCCGCGAACGCCGCGGCGCTGACGGAGATCGAGCAGCAGCCCCACTCCCCCACCGGCGAGCGTCTCGAGGAAGGCGTCGGCCGTGAATCCGTAGACGCCGATCGTCGCTATGCGTCTCATCGGACCTGCTCCTCACCACAGGGGCGCAGCGACCGTGGGGCTCTGAGTCGTCTCGTCGGCCCGGCCCCGCGTCAGACGTTCAGCATGACGGCGTAGGCCAGGAAGAAGAGGGCGCAGGCCAAGGCCACCAGGCAGATCACCAGGAGCGGGCCCTTGGCCCAGCCGCGTGTGAGAGGACGGTACGGACCCGCGCCGGAGCCGGTACTCGACTCACCGGGCGGCGTCTCGCCGGGCGGCACTCCTTGATTGGGTCGGGACGTGTTGCGCGGCTCTGGGTCTGGAATGCGTGCGGACATGTCTGCCTCCTCGCCCGCCGTGCCGGCAGGTCGGCCGGCGTGTCCGGCGCCTACCCACCGTGTCGCCCGTTACCCGAGTACGCCACCGGCCGGTGGGACAAGCGGGAGAGGGAGGCATCGTCGACCGTATGGAGGCGCAGACCGAACGGTTCGCTCCCGGGTCCGCGGGGACCTCCCGCGCCCATCGCGTCCCGCTACCGGCCATAAGCCCACCACTGCTCACCGGACACCTCCTACGGCGGCAGACCCGGGCCAGAGGCGAACGCTGCCCCTTCGCGAAAGCGCGCAGGGCAGGCGCCCAGGACAGGGCGGTCCGTATAGCGGAGCGAAATTGCTGGTAAACGCGCCCGAAGGGGCCCCGGCGATTTCAATCCGCAGGGCGCGCCGGGGACCAGAAGGCGGCGCGGGGCACCGTGCGGGAACCCTGGCCACGCGCCACGCCCCAGAAGGAGAGGCCTGTGGACGAGACCCTCGGCACGGCATCGCGCCGGTGGCGCGACCGGCTTTCTGCCGAGGACCAGGTCACCGGCTGGGTGAAGCAGTGGATCGACGGCTGGACCGTCTCGCGCGGCGCATGTTCTTCCCGGATGCCGCTCCGGCCCCAGCGTGCCCTTCAGCTAACGTGCTCACCCCCGGCCGCCGTCCGCGTCACTCAGGCCGCCGGGGGTCGATGGCGAACAGGTCCGCGGTGCCGGTCACCTCCAGCAGGCGCATGAACTGGTGCGCGGGCGCAGCGAGGTGGAAGGTGACAGTCAGTCTCGGCGGCGGTATGCAGGAGCCCGTCCCCCCTTCTTTCGTGGTTGGAGCGCTCATTGTTGAACGCAAGCAGGTCAAGGGCCGTACCCAGGTCACCTTCATCCTTCCCGACCACACCCCCGCCGGCCCCGTCAGCGTGGTCGGCGACTTCAACCACTGGAACCCCGCAGCCCACCCCCTCAAGCCCGGCGGCGACGGCACCCGCACCGCAACCGTGACCCTCCCCGCCCACAGCGCACACTCCTTCCGCTACCTCGCCGCCGGCGACTACTGGTTCGACGACGAGACCGCAGACAGCCGCCTCCAACGTCCTGTTCGTCGGACCTCCCGGCGTCGGCAACTCTGAGCGGGACGCCACCGCACGGCTGGATGCATGCCGTCTTCGGGGGCGGGCCATACGGAGATGACGTCGGCCGCTGTGTCCCCGGCCCTCCGGCGCCCGAGAGCATCACCGTGCCGCTGCCGGAGGGCCGCGAGCACGTGTATCGGCTGTGGACGATTGGCTCGTGGTCGGCGCCCGACGATCCCGTGGCCGTCTATAACGACATCGGTCCTACGCCCGAACCTCCGCTGTCGGAGTTGGAGATGTCGTGGGTCAACCGTCGCAGCACCGGCTGCTAGGCCACGTCTGTGTCCCGCTCGATTGCCTTGAGGCGGTTCTTCAGCCGGTAGCTTGGGCCGTTGATGGAGATCACGTCGCAGTGATGCAGGAGGCGGTCGAGGATAGCGGTGGCGAGGACTTCATCGCCGAACATCTGTCCCCATTCGCTGAAGTCTTGTTTGAGGTCAGGATAATCGAGCCCTTTTCGTACCGTTTTGAGATGACCTGGAAGACCAGGTTGGCTTCTCCGCGCTCGAGGATCTCGTAGCCCACCTCGTCGACCACGAGGACGCCCGGCCGCAGGTAAGTACCCAGCTTGTTGGCCAGGCGGCCCGCTGCTTCAGCGGCTTTGAGGTTGCGGACCATGTCGTCGAGGCTGGTGAAGTAGACCGAGTACCGGGCCCGGCAGGCCGCGACCGCGAGAGCGACGGCGATGTGCGTCTTCCCGACCCCCGGCGGACCCAGGAGAGCGCGTTCGCCTTCGTCTCGACGAACGAGAGGGTGGCGAGGTCCTTGACCTTGCGCGGGTCGAGGTCGGGCTGGAAGGAGAAGTCGTACTCATCGAGCGTCTTGTGGTGCGGCAGTCGGGAGAGTCTCAGGCCCTGGCGGAAGCGGCGGTCGTCGCGGACGGCCAGTTCTTCGGAGAGGACCAGGTCGAGGAAGTCGAGGTAGCCCATCTTCGCCTCGTCGGCCCGGCGGGTGAACTCGTTGATGGTTTCCGCGAGGTGGGGCAGGCCGAGCTTGCCGGCCGTGGTGCGGATGCGGTTGCCGGTGAGCTCGCTCAAGACGATTCCTTCGTCGCTCGATGGGTTGTGAAGGGGCGGGTTCCGGTCAGCTCGTCATACACCGACAACGGTCGGCGCCCGACCTCGATCCGGGTGGCTGCGGCCCTGTTCAGCAAGGCCTGCAACGGGCCGGTCTCCTCGCCCCGCGGCCGCTCCTGACGAGGTTGGATCGGGATATCGCCGGTGGTGGTACAGCGGTTCTTGCCGGTGGGCAACCCGTCGCAGTGCGATTCGTCGATGACCGCCAGCATCGGCGAGAGTTGCATGCAGCATGACCTGGGATTTCGTGGCCCGGATCTCGACCAGCTGGCGGGGACGGACTCGGCGGGCCGGGACGGAGTAGAGGTTGCCGTCGAAGGCGACCAGGCAGTCCTTGCCGACGTCCCGCAGTTGCCGTTCGGCCGCCAGATACGGAGTTGGGGGAAGCGGTTTGAGAGCCGCATGGTCTCTCGCCGCCCGCTCCGCGATGACCTCTCGGTGGGTCTTGTGGATCTGGGCCCGCCGCACGGGCACCCAGGCCGTGAACGCTGGCGTCCATCTCGTCAACGGAGGAGAACGCCCGGCCGGACAGAACGTGGTCGCGGACGATCAGGACCTGCCGCTCGACCCGGCCCTTGCCTTGCGGCCGGTAGGCGGCCAGGACGTCGATGTCGAAGTCGTAGTGGCCGGCGAGGCCGACCGCTTCCGGATGCGGCGGGACCGCCTCACCAGGGGCAACGTGGCGGCGGACCACAGTCTTGGGCCGGTCGTAGACGATCGTCATCGGCGCCCCGCCGAAGTGGGCGAACGCCCGGCGGTGGCAGTCGAAGAACGTCTGCAGGTCCTGACTGGTGGTGAAGCAGCAGAACGGGTCACGCGAGTACGACAGCGTCATGTGGAAGGAATAGACCTTCGCGATGCCCATGTGAGCGAGGATCTTTCCCTCGTCACCCCAGTCAACCTGGGCCTGGGCGCCCGGGATTACCTCGAACCGGCGGTGCATCCCCGCCAGTTCCTTGGGCGTGATCCCGAGCTCCTCGGCAATCCTGGGCCGGCCCGTCTGAACGTAGAGCTTGACCCGCTGATAGTTCCCGGTGAAGCCGTACTCCTGGGTCAGACGCTCATGAATGACCGCGGCCTTCATCAGGACCTCGGCCCGGAGCATCGAGTCGATCAGCGGTCCGAACTCGTCGATCACCCTGGCCTGCGACCGCCCACTCGGCGACCTCCGCGGAGGCGTCGCCGGCCCCGGCGCCGACAGGTATTTCGGACCGTCTTGCGGTCAAGCCCGGTCTCCCTGGCGATCTGCGACAAGCTCATCGCCCCGGACTCCAGCAAGCCACGAAAGCGCCGAAGCTCCAGCCAACGCTGCGGATCCAAGACCACTGCCAGCCCCTTCCGCCGCCCGTATCGACCAAGCAGCAGAGTGCCGAGCAGCGGACCCGCCCACGATAAAGACCCACGACCCGCCCCACACCGCCCGGAACCACCCACACAGACCCCAATACCGCTCGCGACGGGCCCGGCGCGGTAAGCGCAGGGTCGCAGGCAGCAGGCCTGCCACTGCGGGGCACCGAGCACCGGTCCGGGCCCTGCATCAAGGCGGGCCGGCTCCCACCCGTCGCACCCCATGTCGGGGGGGGGGGGGGGGGGGGGGGGGCCCCCGGCCCCCCGCACACCCACGGCGCAGACAGAAACAAACCCCAACCACACCCCAACCCCCGAGCCGGGGGGGGGGGCCGGGCGCGGGGGGGGGGGCGGCGGCGCGGGGGGCCCCGCCCCCCCGCCCCCCCCCCGGGGGGGGGGGGGCGGCCGCCCCCCCCCCCCCCCCCGACACATGCCCTCACGTTCGCCTGCAGCTACCTCATCAAGGTCACCGCCAGAGTCCGCTGCGGTGCCGTTGTCGAAGGGGCCGACGTCCGGTGTCGTTGTCGAAGGGGCCGACGTCCCAAGTGCCCATGGTCACTCCTGATCACGATGTTGACCGGGAGATCCTGACAGAGGCCACTGACAGAAGCCGTGCAGTCCAGAGCGGGGTTTCAGCCGCATATGACTGGTCGAGACACATGTCACCTGGCCTCGATATCCGTCAATCGCGTCAGCTCGGCGGGCTGCCATCATGCTCAGATGGCCCACGACATAGTGTTCTTCCTCGCCGCCGACGACGAGACCGCTGCTGCCACGCGCCTGCGGGGACCTGGTGAGGCCTTTGAATCAGTGACCTGCCGTTTCATTGACCCGGACAGTGCCATCGCCGAATGGGACATGTACTTCGAGGAGCCTTCAGCCGATGCCCCGCCGGTTGAGCAGATCTATGCGTGGCGGCCGTGGCCGGAGTGGGTCACTGCACCCTTGAACGACGGCGTTGAGGTGTTCGCTCTGCCGCAGCGGTTGACCCGGGCACTGGCCAACACGACCTCCGCCGAACTGGAAGAGCTGGCAGGCCGCTGGACCACGCGGCTCCGGTCCGAGGACGGGACGACATGACCGACGATGATCTACTGGCGGTCCTGCAAGGAGTTGCCCGGCTTGCGGTGTCTGCGGTGGACACGGGTGGTGGCCTCTACAGCTGGAGCTTCTGAGCGTTCCTGCGCGGGGGGCGCTCGTTCTGGACACCGCTGCATGCCAGGAGCTCGGTCCCGGTGGCGTCGAAGTACAGGGTGAAGAACCAAGTTCGGTCCGCTGCAACGATGTTGCCGGTACGCAGTTGCTCGTCGCGGTGCCGAGCGCGGAGGTTCTCAACGGTCTCGTCGAGGCCGAGGGTCGTCAGGCCGATCTTCAACGACCATCTCAGCCTTGACGCAGCGATGCCGAAGACCATCCACTGTGGCGGCCGTCCGTCGAAGAGCATTACCTCGCCGCCGACGGCGATGGCGTCGCGTGCTGCTTTGCAGGCACTGGTCTGGTCTTTGAGCATCACGGTGATGTCGGGCTGACTTGGGCTCTCGTCTCGGTGGCCATGCGGCGACTGTAGAAACCGAATGCGGGCGTTGCTACAGGATTTGGTGTGACCTGCGCAAGGCTAAGAGACAGAGGCGGTCGTGACAGGTATTGATCAGAAATTCAAAGGGTTCTCGTCCAGGACGTAGCGGACGTGCGGGCCGCCGAAGTAGCCGCGCACGTTGTGTGGTGACGCTGGCGCCTGTGGAAGAACCTGCGGGTTTCCGCGGTGAGTATCGCCCAGGTCCGTACTGCCGACCTGCCGCACCTGCACGCCTTCACCCGCGGCCTCGAGCGAGACCGCCGCCGCGCTCATACTTCCGTACAGCAACGGCCCGACCGAGGGGATCAACACCAAGACCAAGCGGATGGCCCGCCAGATGCACGGACGAGCAGGCTTCACCCTGCTCTGCCACCGCATCCTCCTCTGACAACACCACCCGTCACCACCGAATGTGAGACAGAGCCGTTCGATTGACACACCCTGAGCGCCACGTAATTCCCCAGGCGGAGGCCCTTGTGGCGGAGCCTCCGCCTGGGGGCGTTGGAGGTGCCCCCTCCCGAAGGGTCCTACTCCTGTGTGGGTGTCACTCAACGCAGCCGGAGCACACCGCTGACGCCGGCGTGGTCGGAGGGCCACAGTCCTGACGGGGTTCGGTCGGCCTGCGCCTCGCCCACCAGGTTGGTCGACAGTGCGGTGGCCTTGCCGCGGAAGAGCACGTAGTCGATGCGCTGGGTGAGGTTGGAGGTGGGATTGCGCAGGTCGGGGGCCTGGCAGCAGGTGAAGCCGGGGTTGCGGTGGCGGGTGGCGATCCAGGCGTCAGTGAATCCGGCGGCCAGGAGGCGGTTGTAGCTCTGGGTGTTCGTCCCCGGTGTCGCGCCGACTCCGCCGGCCGCCGAGTTGAGGTCGCCGAGCAGCACGGTGGGGAGCGTGGTGTTTAGCGGGCCCGCGAGCAGTTCATCGGTCTGTGCTTCCTGGACGGTGGGGGCGGTGGGCTCGAGATGCGTGGTCACCACCCGGGTGGTGCGGCCTCGCAGCGTGGCGTCGGCCGCGCCCCAGCCGCGCTCGATCCGCAGGGGTGGGTTGGGCGGGCAGCCCAGCACGGGGCGGCAGATGGGCACGTGGTTCTGGAACCGGGCGGCCTGCGCGTTCGCCACGGAGAACTTGTGTGCGGGCAGGTCGGTGCGGGCCAGGAGTACGTCGCGGTCGGTGAGGCGGATGTCCTGCAGGCCGCTGGGTGTGGAGCGCGGGGCCTCGAAGTCGCTGCCGACGGTGACGCTGGCCACGGCCTTGTAGTGCTTGCCCCGGGCGGAGAGCTCGTCGAGAAGGATCTGCAGGAAGTCGTACTCCACGTGGGTGGCGCTGCCCGGCCCGGCCGGCGTCTGGCTGCGCCACAGAACGGCTTCCTGGAGGCCCACGAGGTGAGGGTCGGCTTCGGCGATCTCGTCGGCCAGAGCCTCGGCGCGCTCGGGGAAGTTCGTCGCCTGGACATTCGCCCACACCGCGGTCACCGCCGTGACGAGCCCTTGTGAGCTGGTCGCGGCGAGGACGGGCGCGAGGTCGGCGCCCAGGTAGAGGTTGCGGGTCATGACCCGCAAAGGGGGGCCCCCGCCCTCGGCGGCCGAAGCCGCGCCGAGTGACCCTGGTGCCAGGAGTACGAGCGCGCACAGGGTGGATGTGAACCAGCGACGAGTCATACGGGCAGCCCTTTCGGTTAAAACCGGACAATTGCCCGTATTCTCGCCGGAACCTTTGGCGTTCTGGGGGAGGCGGCGATCCAGCTGTAGGCCGGGCAGCCGAAGCGCGTCACAAGGACGGGCGTCTCCGACGGGCGGCTGGTGCCGACGGAGTCGACTACGGGATCCCCCTGGGGAAACGCGTGAACTTCTGGCTGGGAAATACCTGACCGTCCACACCAGAGCACTGGCAGCTCGATAGCCGATGCGGGCGGGACAGCCCGGTGGTAGTGCCCCCAGAGCGCTCTGGGCACCGGGCCTGCCCCGTACACCCATGCTGGCACGAGCTGCCCCGACCCTATCCGCAGCGGCCCCACCAGGAGCGGGTTCTCCCAGACAGGGGGTAAAAGAGCGCCTTGCCGAAGTCACCGGCGTTTGCCCAGCCAGCGGAGCAGGCCCTTGCGCCGCTGAGGAGGAACGGGCGGCGGAGGCCCGGCTGGCTTCGGAGGGATGAACACCTCGGCGGGTTCGACCGGTGCCTGTGCTGGTGGCGGGGACGGGTGCTGGGCCTGGGGCGGCACGGGCGGTGGCCCGTGGGTGGGTGCCGGAGTGAGGGGAGGGGGCGACGCAGGGACGGCCTTGATGACACGGTCGGTGTTGTCCGGGTAGGGCGTGGCTGGCCGTTTCGGTGGGGAGGGTGCGGCCGGCCGCGGCACCGGTGCCGGTTGCTTCGCCGCGGGCTTCTGGTTCTTGGCCGCTGCTCGCTGGCGGGCTGTGACAGGCGGCGGGCACGTCGGCGTGGTGGGGCGGCCGGTTGCTTCGTCGTCGTTCCAGTAGGCGATCTGCCAGTGCGCGTCCGCGAAGAGTCGGAGCTGCGCGTTGTGGCTGCGGGTGAGGACGGACCAGTCTCCGAGGGCCAGCACGCAGGTGCCGGGGGTGAGCGGGGTGATGAGGTTGTCGTACAGGGAGCGCAGGACGACGTGGAAGCGGCCCTGCTGGGCGGGGACGTCGGTGGCGAGGGTGACGTACTGGCGGCCTCCGTTGTCGGTACGGACCGCTTGGACGGTGCCGTGGACCGCGACGGGGTGGGAGGCGGGCGTCGCCCGCTGGTGATCGCGGGCGGCAACTTGGGGCGGACCGTGGTGATGTTCCGGGTGCAGACGACGTTGTCGGTTTCGGTGCCCGTCCGGGCCGGGTGCTCCGGAGAGGTCTGTCAAGCCAAGTCGAAGGCCAGGTCACCAGAGTCAAGCTGATCAAGCGAGCCGGATACGGCCGAGCCGAACTCGACCTCCTCCGAACCCGGATCCTCCTCAGAACCTGACCACCAGCCGATCACAAGATCAGCGACAGAGCCGGTGAACGTGCTCAGTTGAGGTCAGTCGTGGACACGAGGAAGGATTTGACCGCGAGGTTGAAGAGTGCCGTGCTCTCGAGGTTGACCATGTGGGCTGCCGAGGCGAACCGTTGGTGCCTCGCATCGGGAACGGTTTGGGCGATGGCCTGAGCGTTTGACGAGATGTCACTGCTGTCGAGTTCTCCGTCGAGAACCAGGGTGGGCACGCCGATGGCGGCCAGCCGTCCCGCTGCACCGGTTTCTCTCGGTATTCCGGCCCCGAGGCCGCGAGCATGCCGCACGACATTTGCGGACGCCGAAGAACGCATCCGCTCACGCAGTTTGCGGCTGACCTGGGACGGTTCACGGTACGGCCCGTCCACCCACATCCGGAGAAAGTGTTCCACGAACCGCTGCGCGCCGCCGTCCGGGTCGCCCATCGCGGCCATCTGCTGTGCGGTGTGGTGCGCGACGTAGGGGTCGACGAAGGGCCGGCCGCTCACCCCGGGCGAGGCAAGGACCAGTGCCGACACAGACTCCGGATGAACTATCGCCGTATCGACGGCGGTCCGCGCCCCGAGGGAAAGCCCTACGAGCGTGGCGCCCGGGACATCGAGGTGCGTGAGCAGAGCGTGTAGATCGTCGTGGTGGGCGTAGTCCCCAGCCACGGTGGAGGAACGCCCGTGGCCGCGGGCGTCATAGCGGATCACGCGGTATCCCAGGCCCGCGAGCCATGAGAACTGCTCGTTCCACATGTTCAGGTCGAGCATGCCGCCGTGGAGCAGTACGACGGTGGGTCCTTCGCCGGCCGACTCGTAGAAGAGCTCGCCCGCCTCGACGGGTACGGTGGCGGCTGTGACCGGGTGTGTCCGCGCATGCGTCATCGTGGGTCGTCTCCTCGATCCGTGGGGTGTAGCGGGGCATCCTGTGCGAGGTCCCTGAACTCCTCTCCGAGGCGACGGAGTACGCGCAGAGCCGTCGTGACGTCACCGGAGGTGAGATCGGACAGCCGCCGCCACAGTTCGGTTTCCTCGGCTTCCTGGATGCTCCTGATGGTGGATTCCCCTTTCGGGGTGAGCCGGATCAGGCGCGAGCGCCGGTGCTCCGGGTTGGGCGCGCTCTCGGCCAGCCCCAGGGCTGTCGCATCGTTCACCAGACGCTGGACCGGCTGGCGGTCCAGGCCCAGCAGGCGGGCCAGCTGAGGAACCGTGCGGGGGCCGCCCCTGCGCAGTTCGTCCATCACCGCATGCTGACCAGCCGTCATCCCCGTGCCCAACAGCTCCCGCTGCACGGCACGAACGACCGTGCGGTGCAGCGGCCACAGACTGCGGATCACTTCGTACAGCAGCGGCCCCGACGGGGGTTCATGCTTCGCACGCTCATCGACACTCACAATGTCATCATGACACCTTGAGTGTCTATATCGCCACTGGTTCAAGCCGTAGAGCCTGCGCACCACCCCACGTACGCGACTGGACATAGTGAGTCGTACGCCGACACGCCTTGCCGGGCTGCCCCACAGGCCGCAGCCGCCATCGCGTCCTCGACGGCGGGCAGCGTCATGAGGACGACGGAACCGCCGTGGACAAGCTCCGCAACGAAACGCTGCGCGGGCATCCCACGCTGTGGATCTGTCGGCACGGAGCGCTGCGCGCCGAACTCCCGGCAGGTGTCGCCCGCCTGCACCTGCCGGCCCGGTCGACCCGATCCACCATCCGGTTCTCGCTGGCCCAGGTCACCGATACGGCAGTGATCACCCACGGCCAGGCGGTCTCTCTCGAAGCACGCGAAGACACCGTGAACCGGGTTCGGCGACGGATCACGGAAGAGAAGCGCTGGGCCGCGCTCCCCTACCCGCCGTTGATCCGGTGCTGAAGACGTGACAGACCGTTCGACTCCAGCGTGGGTAAGGAGCTGATCAGGTTCGACTACGAGTGCCGTGACGTCGTGTCCGCCCGTGGCGGATCTGCCGGGGGCAGAGGAACGGCGTCCGGGGGGTTCCCGAGGTCAAGAGTGGAGTCGACGGCACCCCGCCTCGACAAGGAGAAGAAATGACTCCCCTCACCATGCTCGCGCCCCGCGCGGAGGAGGGCGACACACCGCCCGGCCACTTCGACGACCACCTCGCGGCAAGGCTGCTCGACCAGCGGATCGTCCTCCTCGGCACCCAGGTCGACGAGGTGTCGGCCAACCGGGTGTGCGCGCAGCTGCTGCTGCTGTCGGCGCAGGACCCGCGCTCCGACATCAGCCTGTACGTCAACAGCCCCGGCGGGTCGGTCACCGCGGGTCTCGCCATCTACGACACGATGCGGCTCATCCCGAACGACGTCTCGACGCTGGCGATGGGCTTCGCCGCCAGCATGGGCCAGTTCCTGCTCACCGTGGGGACGCCCGGCAAGCGGTTCGCGCTGCCGAACGCGCGGATCATGATGCACCAGCCCTCGGCGGGAATCGGCGGCACCGCCGCGGACATCGAGATCCAGGCGGAGAACCTCCAGTTCACCAAGAAGGCCGTCGAGCGGATCACCGCCCAGCACACCGGGCAGAGCGAGGAGACGATCGCGCGGGACGGCGACCGGGACCGCTGGTTCACGGCCGAACAGGCCAGAGAGTACGGGATGGTGGACCGGGTGGTGGAGTCGCTCGCCGACATCCGCCCGGCCACGCCGCGCCGACGGACGGGGCTGTGACATGGGGTCGTACACGGTTCCCTACGTGATCGAGCGGACCGCACAGGGCGAACGGTCCTACGACGTCTTCAGCCGGCTGCTGAACGAGCGGATCATCTTCCTCGGCACCGAGATGGACGACGGGGTCGCCAACGTGGTCATCGCGCAGCTCCTTCACCTGGAGTCGGCGAGCCCGGAGCAGGAGATCTCGATCTATCTCAACTCGCCCGGCGGATCGTTCACTTCGCTGATGGCGATCTACGACACGATGACGTTCGTGCAGGCGCCGATCTCCACCTTCTGCGTCGGTCAGGCGGCGTCGACGGCGGCGGTGCTGCTGGCGGGCGGAGATCCCGGGCGCCGGTTCGTGCTCCGGCACGCGCGGGTGCTGCTCGGCCAGCCGGCCAGCGGCGGCCGACAGGGGACGGTCTCCGACCTCAGCCTCGCGGCCAAGGAGATGGTCCGCATCCGCTCGCAGGTGGAGGAGGTCCTGTCCCGGCACACACACCACGACGTGGCGACGCTGCGCGCGGACATGGACCGGGAGAAGGTGTTCACCGCCGAGGAGGCCGTGGCCTACGGGCTCGCCGACGAGGTGCTGAGCCGACGGTTCGCGTTCGTCTGAGCCCGCGCGGCCGTGGCCGAGGGCCAGCGAGCCGGCCGGTACGGCGGGGGCGCGCCCCGTCGTACCGGCCCGTGGGCCCGGTCCGTTCAGGCGGCGAGGCAGAAGCCGTCGTACTGCGCCGTGGGCGACGTGGGTGACGTGCGGCCCCGGACCACCCGGCTCCGGGCGTGCCGGGCCAGCTCGTCACCGGCGAGCAGCAGCAGGTCGGCGAGGCCGAGCCCGAGGGCCTGGGCGGCGGCCGCGAGCACCTCGGAGGATGCCTCCTTGCGTCCGCGCTCCACCTCCGACAGGTACGGCATCGAGATCCGGGCCGCCTCCGAGACGTCCTTCAGCGTGCGCTCCTGGGCGAGCCGCTCGCGCCGCAGCACGTCGCCGACGAGGTCACGCCACAGAGGCTCCCTCGGCGCGCGTGGCTGTGGACCCCCCACGGGTCGCCGCGGGGCGCCGGCCGCCCCGCCGGAACCAGGCGACGGGGCCTGCGGGCGCAGGGAGATGACGCGGGACTCGTTCGGCGCATGAGTGCTCACCCCCTCACCCTAAGGATCCGGAGCGCGGGGGGAAGGGAGTGGCCTTCTGCCCTGGGTGAAGCCGCGCCGGTGCCTGGGGCGACGCGGGTCCGGACGCTAGAGCGTCCGCAATGTCGGTCGGTCGTTGCTCCGTGCGTGGTGCGACGTCGTCTGCGCCGCCCTACGGGGCCGGGGTGAACTCCACGTCGGTGCCACCGCAGCCCGCCGCGATGTCCAGCAGCCGATCCCGCTCCAGCTCGTCGACCGCCAGGCCCCACCGGAGCTTGGTCGCGGTCCACTCCGCGCCGTACCGGCACAGCGCGTCTTCCGACGGCGGCAGCCACCGGGCCGGATCCTGATCCGCCTTCTGCCGGTTCGAGCGGGCGGTGACCGCGACCAGGGAAGCCTCCTGCCCGAGGTCGTTCGCGAACGCCTCACGCCGCGCCGCACTCCAGTTCGAGGCCGCAGAGTCCCAGGCCTCGGCCAGGGGCACCATGTGGTCGATGTTCAGGGCCCCGGCCAGCGTCACCTCACGCTCGTCGTAGTAGCTCCACCACAGGCCCCCGGTCAGGGTGCAGATGCAAGGGTCATCACGGGTCTGCGGAACTGGATGCGCGGCTACCAGGACTGGGTCGAAAACGACACCCAACGCTACGCCGACGCCTACATCGACCGGGACGCCAACGACACCCACGTGCTCAGCTAGGGGCTGAGCCGATTGCCTGGCTGTCTCGTGCCCGGAGGTCATTCCGGGCACGAGGCGTGACCACAACTCACAGTGACCGGTTCGGCCTCCGCCAACTACCGGTCGTCGCCACAATATTCCGTCCCGTTTCCAGGAGGCGAGAGATCGCCGGCCCGCATCCGCAGTCCCACGGCGTACAGCACGGATGGGAGTTCCGGGACGCCTACGGCTATCCCCCGTTCCAGGATGCGGAGCGGGGGCGGAAGTTCGGAGCGCGTTCTTGCACGGGCGGCCGTGGACGGGCACCGAGCGTGCGGTGGCGCTGTTCAACCAGGCGGCGGGCTAGTTCCCTGAGCCAGTTTTGGGCTCCAGCAGATCCGGCGGAACCAGTTTTTACATTTTCACTCTCTGCGCTACATGGGACGCCACGCAGTCGCGTGGTCGTGGCGTATACGGCGTCGGTGATGACCCGCCCAGGGCGGCCGGTGTCCAATCACGGTGAAGAGCGTTCTTGGCCGCCGTTACTACGGCGGCCAAGGATCACGCGAAGGCCGTCGTCACAACCACGGAACTGCGTAACGGGCGGTCACGTCCGAGGAGCCGTTCGATCAGACCGCCACCCGAGTTGCCCGGGAGCCGCAGGTTCCAGCCGGGCCAAGCCGACTACTCGTCACTCCTCACCAGACGTGAAATGGCGGACGACGGTGTCTGGGCCTGGAGACATCACGGTCTCGTGCCCGTCCTCGAAACGGACCCGATAGGGCGGGGAGCCGTTCTCGCCGAGCACCTCGATGACCTCTGCCGTCCGGTCCTGCTGCCCCACGATCCGGCCATGGACAAGGAGCCTGTCCCCTACGATGGCCCGCATTCGGCTGTCCCTTCCTCTGGACCGGCTGCTGACGCCGATAGTCACCGGGCACCGTTGTACAGCAGAAGATCCGCAGGTTCCCCTAACCGCTGATCGTGTCGGTGACCGTGAAAAACCGTTCACGGCATGTTCGAGCCGCGGGTCAAAAATAAGCGGAATCGTCCGTCCCCCTGGCGGTGGTCTCGATCCGCAGCACGGCGCCGGACTCCGAGACCACACCCCGCAGCCATTGCCTTCGACATGGATACGCGGGTATAGCCCGCTGCGCTTGTTCACCTAACTTGATCTTTAACGTCCGAGGTCGAAACGATGCCTCGTACTTGATCACTCGGTTCGGTAACCGCCGTACGCGGAAGCGGCCTTCGTCTGGATCATGTGCTCCGACCAAGGAAACACTCACATCCAGGGCGAAGGCCGTGGGATGAGTCTGCCGCATGAAGGTGTCCGGCAAGGTGCATTGGCGGAACTGTCACGCTTCCGGAGTGAGTTCTACTCCTGCCTGACCGCTCGTTCGGACGCGTTGTTCGAGCTGACCGACGCGGTCTTGTGCGGTGACGGGCCGGTGAGGGCGCTGGCCGAACTGTCGCTGGTGGGCGAGTCCCGCCGCGGCCGTGGCGGGCTCTACGCTGCTGTGGCCCGCGGCCGGGTCGACATCTCCCGGCTGCGGCAGGCACTGGCGGCGGTGGCGCTGCCCCGGGCTGCCGACGGCCGACTGGTCCTGGCCGTCGATGTCACGTGCTGGCTGCGGCCCGACGCCCACACCTCACCCGAGCGGATCCTGTGCCGCGAAACGGCACCTGGCACCGGATCTTCAGCCGGCTCCAGTCCCTGGCTGATGCGAAGGGTGCGATCGCATGGGATCTGAGCGTCGATTCCACGGTGTGCCGCGCCCATCAGCACGCGGCTGGAGCCCGGAAGCAGGGTGACCTTCAGAGGGAACCACCGGGTGGTGTCTTAACCGAGCCCCGAGATCATGGACTGGGACGCTCGCGCGGCGGGTTCACCACCAAGGTGCACCTGGCCGTCGAGCAGGGCCAGAAGCCCATGTCGATCGTGGTAACAGCCGGGCAGCGCGGCGACTCGCCGCAGTTTGAACCCGTGCTGAGGAAGGTCCGCGTGCCCCGCATCGAGCCGGGCCGGCCGCGCGTCCGTCCCGATCGGGTGCGTGCTGATAAGGCGTACGCCTCCCGCAGGAACCGCGCTTACCTGCGTCGCCGGGGGATCCGCTGCACCCCCATCCCGGACAAGGTCGACCAGGCGCGACACCGCAAGCAGCGCCGCTCTCGCGGCGGCCGGCCGCCGAAGTTCGACCCAGTCGACTGCCGTGAGCGCCATGCGGTCGAGTGTGGGATCAACCGCCTCAAGAGGTACCGCGCCGTCGCCACGCGATACGACATGCCAGCGGTCCGCTATGAGGCGACCGTCCTCATAGCGGCCATCGGCGAATGGCTGTGACCAGCACACATCAAGCGCGTTCAAAACGAGCCCCGCAGGCGTGGAGGTGCTCTCACTCCACGGCAGCATTGAGGAGAATCTGCGCCAGCTCGCGCGGCTGGGAGAACATCGGCCAGTGGCCGGTGTCCATCTTGGCCAGCCGCCAGCACTTGCTGTTCAGCAGCTCGGCCACATCATCATCGGGCTCGGCGTCATCGGGCTCGGCCCCTGGCATCACGCACAGGATGTATGTCGCCGGAAGTTCACCGAGCGGCCCCGACAGCACAGCGGGCTCGGTCAGCGTGGCACCTGGGTGAGGCGTCGAGCCACGCACGAGGCGTGCGATCTGCTCATCGGTGAGACCTTCGCCATCGTAGTGAGCAGCTGGCGCGAGCGGCCAAAACCCTCCGTTCTCGGCGATCGATGACTCCACTGCCGCCCCGCCGTCCGGCCAGGCAGCGACAAACGACTCGCCGTCAGTTGGAACACTTGAGTCGACGAACACCACGCGGGCCAGTCGGTCACCGATCCGCTCCGCAGCCTGACCGACCGGGATGCCCGAGTAGCTGTGACCCACCAGGACCACGTCACGCAGACCCTGGCGTTCTACCTCGGCAACGATGTCCTGGACGTGAGTCGCTTGCCCCGCCGGTACACCCCGCTTGTCAGCAAGACCGGACAGCGTCAACGGATAGACGCCGTGGCCAGCCGCACGCAGATACGGCACCACTTCGCCCCACGCCCACGCCCCAAGCCGTGCACCTGCAACCAGCACGAAATTCACCATGCCCGCACCGTAGCCGGGCAGCCTGACGATCTCCTAGCACTCCAGCTGTAGATCGCGATCTTCATGCCTGGGCGGCTTGTCGCTGATAGTGGCTGGTCTGGGATCGGGCCTGGTGGCGGCGTCGCCAGTGGGACCAGCCGAGCCGGTGGGCCGCGTTGTGGACGAGCCGGATGACGAGCGCGTTGAACAGGTGCTGGATCTCGTTGCAGGTGAGCGGTATCAGTCCGTCGGGCCCGGGGTGGCGGGCGTGTTGTTCGGCGCGGACGACGGCGAGGAAGGCATGGGCGAGTATCGCGAGGGTGACCCAGCGGTGCCAGGACGTCCAGCGTCTGACCTGGTGTTCGTCGAGTCCGGCCAGGCCCTTGCCGGACTGGAAGGTCTCCTCGACCGTCCATCTGCGTCCGGCGACCTGCACCAGGGTGGACAGCGGCGCCGGGGTGGCTGAGTAGCAGCGGTAGAAGGTGAGTTCGCCGGTGCGCCGGTTGCGGCGGACGAGCAGCTGGTGGTGGCCGGGCCGGTCGTCCGTGATGTCGGCCAGGGCCCAGTCGTAAAAGCGGTGCCCTTTGGCTCCGGCGCCGGCGGAGAGTTTCTGCCAGGCCCGCTTCGGCAGCTTTCCGACCAGGGCGTCGGCGCGGAGGTTGCCCGCGCGGGTGGTGATCTGGTGGTCACGGGCGACGGCAAGGACGTAGCCGATCTCGCGTCTCTCCAGCTCGTTTCGCAGGTGCGGGTTGCCTCCGTAGACCTCGTCGCCGGCCACCCAGGATGCGCAGACGTCGGCGTCCAGTGCGCGGCCGATCACGCGGGCCGACGGTGTCGGGTATCCCGGCGGCCCGGCAGCGGGCCACATCGTCGGTCCAGCAACGCGGGACATACAGCTCCCGGTCGATCGCCGCGTGCCCGAGCGGGGTGGAGTAGGCGAGGTAGACAGCCACCCGGCTGTTCTCAATGCGTCCGGCGGTGCCGGTGTACTGGCGCTGCACGCCCACGGTGTGGGTGCCCTTCTTCAGGTCGCCGGTCTCATCCACGACCCGCACCGCGTCCTGGTGGTGCAGGTGCTCGACGACGAAGCCGCGGATGTCGTCGCGTACCGCGTCGGCGTCCCACTTGGCCCTCGACAGCAGGTGCTGCAGACCATATGGGGTCGCGTCCCCGGCATGCTCGGCGAGTGTCCAGCAGTTCTTGCGCGGCAGGTCCGACAAAGCCCGAGCACGAACGCCCGGGCCCGGCGTCGTAGTTCCACCCGGAGGAACCGTCCCGCGATACGGCCCATCAGGAACTCGAACGCTTCCTGCCAGCGGGCAGGATCTATGCTGTGACCTGCGGCCACCGTCTGATCTTCTGTTTTCACACACCGATGATCACCAGTGGCCGCACCCGTTCCCGGACCACCCCAGGGCACGATCGTCAGCAGCTGGCGGCATGCTGCCCGTCCCAGCCGGTGGCGGCCACCACCTCGCGCGCGATGTCCACGACAGGCCGTCCGTCCGTCACTACCCGCACGGTCCCTGCGCAGGCCCTCTGGTCCAGAACCAGTGCCTTACGGACACTGCCTTCCAACTCCTGCTCCAGCTCCGAGCCGAGTTCCCGGCCGACCAGCCGCTCGCGGGCGGTGGCGTCGGAAGCAGTGAGCAAGACCCGCGTGATGCGCACCTCCGCCCCCATGGCGCGCTCGAAAATGCCGGTCGCCTCAGGCAGCACACTGACAGTGTTCGTGTAGATCAGACGGCGGTAGCCGAGCCGGGCGAAGTTCTCCCACACGGCCGTCAGATTCCTCTCGGTGATCTCCGAACGGCGGGGGTCACCCTCTGGTGCCGGATGCACCTGCCCCATGAAGTCACCCTCGATGACCGCATGGGAGACCACCGCGGCGCGCAGCAGCGCCGAAACCTCCCACCCCACCGTCGTCTTGCCGACACCGGCCCGTCCCCCGATGAGCAGTACTTCCGCGTGCTTCATGCACGCAGCGTGCCAGTTGGCGACCGCCTCACGCGATCCGATATCGATCCGTCCCCATGACCACAACCCCGACCAGCAAGATCGCGATCTACAGCTGGAGTACTAGAAAATACTTTCGATACAGGCCCTAGAAGGTCGAGCAGTCCAGGAGTCGTCCGTCAGTGGTACCGATGAGCAGGCGGCCGGGTTCGGTGACGGTCAACGCGGTCGGCACGACGGGCACTCCGGCCGCAACCAGGTGCTGGCGCCAGCGGACGTTGCCGTCATGGAGATCGAGTATGACGAGCTCGCCGTCGTCGTATGTGACGTAGACGGATTCCATGTCGTGGTCGAGGTCCGTGGCTTTCCGGTCTGTCCGGAAGACCCATGTCGGCTTCTCTCCGACCACCGCGCGCCGTACGACGAACGATCCACCTGGCTGCAATCCGTGGCCGTGGTAGACAGTGCCAGCATGGATCAGGTCGCCGTCGGCAGTCTCCACGCCGGGGCCTGCGAAGTGTGTCTCGCCAGGCGTCCAGGAGTAGGGAGACAGACGACGGGCCTCCGCCTTTCTCGGCTCACGCGGACGTTCGGCGACCGGTATGCTCTTCGGTTCCACGGCCGCGAGCCAGGCGTCACCTGATCCGGGTTTCTGCCCGCTCTTCCTGGGGACACTTTCCCGGAAGTAGACCCGGCTGCAGCGCCGGATACGCAATCTGCTTCGCGCTCCGTTCCTGCCGGCGGGTGCAAGGGCGGGCAGGCCGTCAGCACATCGCACCAGGGACACCGCCCCCGCCGGAGTGAAGCGGTCGAGCCGCGCCCCGTCCTGGAGCGACAGTCGGACCACGGCCTCAGCGTGCTCCTGCCACGGGGGCCGCATCAGGCTGACCCACGCCGATCGCTCATCTGCGGCTACGACAAGGTCGCGGCCGCCACCGTCGTCGTCCTGAACAGCCCATTGCCGCTGTCCTGAGGACAACCAGGCTTCCAACTGGATCCCGTCGAGGCTCGCCACGATCCTGCCGTCGGACAGCTTCTCGACTGCGCGGACGTTGCGACGCGGGTCCCATTCGCTGCTCAGGCTGGAGACCCCCTGACGTGCGTCCTCTCGACGGTCGGTTCGCGGGGCCGCTACTCGTGGTCCGGCCAGGTCGTGTCCGGTGAGCGACCGGGGCGGTACGGCCCTCCAGTCGGGCCGGGGCACTACCGCAACGTGTCCCTCATTCCACGCGTCTTTGTCCTGCCAGTCGTCATACGGCGCCATCAGCACACGAAGTTCCTGCTCGTTGAGCCACTCCAGGCTCAGGACCTGGCGGCCGAGTTCGTGCTCGATGAGCGATGTGCTCCTGCCTGTTTCCAGGTCCAAAAGGAGCAGTTCCCCTTCGAAGAAGTAACCGCCGTCGTAGTCGCCTGTACCGACGGCAAGCAGGGGGTGCCGGGGGTGGAAAGCCATGGCATGTACGGGATACCGCGCACGGAGAAGGGCCCGGCAAGCCAGATTATCGGTGTCGTAGACACCGACAGGTGAAATGCTGCCGAAGTCGGGGACCCCCGCCACCGCCACGTGTGTGCCTGCCACTGCCAACAAGCCGCGACTCTCGTCGTCGACGGCGAGGACTGGATCACCGACCTCGGCGAAGGGGCGGTCACCGAGGATTCGATCGATGCGGAACGAGACGGTCATGGCAGTGATCTTGTCAGAGGCGAAAAACTACGTGAAGCCACGGGCATCCAGAAGCTGAACAGAAGAACTTGACAGACATCCCATGAGCTGGAGAGTCAAACGGCGAGTACGTAAGCCCACGGAGACCAGATAGTTCCCTTCTCATGGGCAGTCCGTCGTTCAGCTCGAACGAATGCCCTAAGGGCTGTCCCGTAATCCCCGGCGGGCGCACGACGCCGGCTACGGCACCTCGCCGCGTTGTCGGAAATACGCCCAGTATGGGGGCGCCCCTCCGCCTTGCGATGCACCGCATCCGACGCCGTGCGCTGACCCACCGGGGATTACGGGACAGCCCTTAGTCTCGGCGGATGACGCTCTACTTCGACCCGGTGGCCATCCTCGGCAACGACGGCGATGCCTTTCGCGGCCGTTGGGAAGACCGACTGTGTCTCAACGTCCCCGGGCCCTTCTACGGCGGGGAGACCGACACCTGCTGGACGGGAAGGCTCTCGGCACCCGCCCACGTCCTCTATGGAGGCGAGTACCTCAGCGAGTACGTCTATCGCCAGCCCAGAACGCCTGCGGACACGGCCCTGCTGGTCGAGGCGGCAAACAACGACCCGTTCCTCGGGTACGGCTGTGATGGCGACTCGCGATGGACACCGGAAACGGTTCGAGAGTGGTGGCGTAACCGCAGCCAGGTCGTGCAGTACCTGTCCGAGCAGCGGAGCAAATGGGATGAGAGCGATGCCCGGGCAGGCCAGGGCATCGCCGCTGCCGTCCGCGACTTCGAGCTCTACATCGCCGATGGCCTGGCAACTGACCTCCGGATCTACCTCTACTGGCTGGAAGAGCGGCGGTCCCCCACACCCGTTGACCGGTTGCCCGAGCTGTAGTGTCACGCGGCGAGTGCGTGGGCCCGCTGAGACCAAGCTGTCGCCTCGTCGTACGGTGTGCCGGTCTTGAGGCAGCCGTGCAGGATACCGACGAGCCGGTTGGCCAGTTGGCGCAGGGCGGCATTGAATTCGATGCCGCGGGCCCGTTGCTTCTCGTAGTAGGCCCTGGCACCGGCGGAGATCCGAAGTGCGGAGAAGGCCTGGGCGATCAGGGCGTCGATGAGCCGGTCGTTTCGGACGTGCCGGGCGGTCACGGCCTTCTTTCTGCCGGAGGCGCGGGTGATCGGGCTGGTGCCAGCGTAGTTCTTGCGGGCCTTCGCACTGGCGTAGCGGTGCGGATCGTCGCCGAATACTGCGAGGATCCGGGCGCTGAGTATCGGGCCCACTCCGGGCTGGGAGCGGATGATCTCAGCGTTGGGGTGCCGACCGAAGTAGTCCTCGACCTGCCCGTGCAGGAAGTTGACCTGCTCGTTCAAGGTGACCAGCAGCGCGACAAGAGCGTGCACCGAGTCGGCGTAGGCCGCCGTCACAGCGGCGGGCTGGCCCAGGTGCTTGGCGCGCAGTGCGGCCTGGATTTTGGTGGCCTTGTCGGCGATGTCGCGCCGGCGGGCGCGCTTGAGGGCCGCACTGATCTGTGTGGTCGTCAGCTTCGCTGCGACTGCCGGCTCAGGTGCTTTGGCCAGCAGTTCCAAGACGTCGGGGGCGTCCAGGTCCTCGAACGCCTCCAGGGCGGCGGGGAAGTAGTCGAGCAGGGCGTGCCGCAGCCGCTGCGTGGTGCGGGTCCGCTCCCAGATCAGGGTCTTGTGCGTGCGCGTTACCACCTTGACCGCTTCCGCGTCAGCGGTGTCCCCGGAGATCGGGCCGACACCCGCCTGCTCCACCTGTGCGGCGTATTGCCCCTCGCCCTGAACAGCGCCGAACCGCTGCTGATCGGCCACAACGACCGCGTAGGCGGCGACCGCCTGGCGACGCCTCCTGCACTCTCGACCGGGCCCTGTTCTGCTGCCCCTGCCAGGGACGCGGTGCAATCCTGACCACGCACGGGGCCCCGATCCAATGCACCACATGCACCGGCACCGGACAGGCCCGGCCCCTACCGCGGCTCGCGGTCGCCCGGCACGTGCGGCAGATGGCTGACTGGCACACCGGCTGCACGGGGCTTCCGTGGCTGTTCGAGGACGACCTGGGAGAGGCTCCGTCTGCCCGCTTGACGTGAAGCGCCGGGGCGCCATCTCGGCCCCCTGCGGTGACCTCCTCCAGCGCCCCACCCGGCCCACGCTTTTCGACGCGCGCCCACTCTGCATCCGAAGGATCACCCCGCCCCACAGAAGCCTGAACGACACGAGCGCACCCCATCACACGCGACGACCGCTTAGGGCCTGTGTGATGTCGTGATCAGTCGGTCGTCTTCAAGAGGTCGTCGATCCAGATCATTGCGGCGCGGAGGTGGACGCCGGCGAGGTAGCTTTCGTATGACTTGTCGTAGCGGGTGGCGAATACCTCGCCAGGCCTTCAGCTTGTTGATCAGGCGCTCGACGGTGTTCCGCTCCTTGTAGAGGGCTGCGTCGTGGGTGACGGGTCGGCCGCCTCGGGCGCCCTTCTTCCTCCGGTTGGCGGCCTGGTCCTTCTTCTCGGGGATGACTGCCTTGATACCGCGTCTGCGCAGGTAGGTGCGGTTGCCGTGAGACGAGTAGGCCTTGTCCGCGGCGACCGCGCCGGGCCTGGTGCGGGGACGGCCGACGGGCAGGCGGATTCTGACTCTCGCGAGTACGGGATGAACTGAGGGCTGTCCCCGGCCTGCCCGCCGGTCAGGACCAACACGAGCGGACGGCACCTACGGTCCGCGGCGAGATGAAGTTTGCTGGTCAGTCCGCCCCGGGACCGGCCGAGCAGGGCTTCCTTCAGGCGGAGCTTGCGCCGGCGTCGGATGCGCCGACGCTCGGCTTGTCCGTTCTGTTCCTCCGGCCTGCCCCCTTTTGCCGGGCTGCTTCCTGCTCCTGCGCGGCATTTTCCAGGGCGTCCATGAGGTGCTTGCTGACGCGCATCCCTGCGGCGTCGTGGTGGGCGCGGACCGTGGTGGAGTCCACGCTGACCAGCGATAAGTCCGTTCTTCCCGTGCCGGCAGCCTCGGCGATGAGGCCTTCGAGCAGGGCGGTGAAGACACCGGCGTCCCGCCAGACGCGGAAGCGTCCGTAAACAGTGGCCCAGGGACCGAACTCGGCGGGCATCTCCCGCCACTGACCGCTGGACCGGAACCGCCAGATCACACCCTCGAACTGCTCCCGCAACCGCTCCGGGTACGGGCCGTACCTACCGATCGGCAGGTACGGCTCGATGAACTTCCACTGAGCATTGGTGAGTTGCCTGCGCGTCACGACCACAGTCCTACCGGATTCCACCCCGCGAACAGGACAGAACCCAGGAACTGATCACGACACCACACAGGCCCTGGCCCAGCCGCCACGCGCTCACCCGCCCGTCGCCACCGACAAGGCACGCACCGCGGCCGCCTGGCTCCCGCCGCACCTTGCCGAGCCCGTTGCGGAGTTGCTGACCACGGGGCTGGTTCTGCGCCACGAGGCTCTACCGCTTACCCAACTCCGCGCTCTGCTGACGCCGGACATGCTCTTGCTCCCCCAGTTCCACGACGGCACGACGCCGCTCCACCCGGTCCCGTCCGCAAGGACATCCCCTGATGAGACCTTGCCCCTCGTCTGATCCTCCGTCCTACGGTGTCGACGTACCCGAATCAGACCCACGAACCTGGAACGACATCTTCACCACCACCATCGACGGTGTGCCCATCGAATGCATCCACCCGAGCGACACCGCCCGTCCCACCTGGTGCGTATACCCCCGGGGCCGACAGGGCCCCGAGCATTACCTCGGTACTCTGCACGCCCGCGACATCGACGGCTTCTGGTACGTCCAGGCCCCCGGCGAGCGCCGCATCTCGCTCGCCGACGCCCTACGCACCTTGCAGTTCACGCGACCCAGCGGCCGAGTTGCCTCCTGATCTGCCGCGCCTGCGCACCGTGGTCACCTACACCTGCGGGCCGAGCTGGGCCGGGCCGAACGGGCGCTGAGCACCGCCGAGGAACGTGAAGCCCTCGCCGCGCGGCGGCGGCCGCTGCCCGAGCCGCCGGTGTGGCTACTCGAGCCGGCGTTCGCGGCCGATGAGCTGCTCTCACCGGCGCGGCGCGGCACGGCGGGCTGTCGCGCACCCTAGCCTCTGGCCTCATGGCTGAGATGTTCGATCACGCGCCGCAGTTATGGTCAGGGCAGCTGCGGTCCGCCCTCACCGCAGTACCCGACGAGACTCCCGTCCACGTCGGTGTGGCGGATGGGCCGGGAAACTTCGTCGACGGCTATGAGGAGCTCGTGCTGGTCCACGCCGAGCCCGTGGAGCAGGCAGACGGCACCAAGACGGTTCCGCAGCAGGTCCGCTTCACGCTCTTCGCCGACGCCGCGGCGGGCGCGTACTACCTCGACGTCGACTGATCCCGGACGGTGCTACTGGCCGGGCGCCCGCCCGCCGGTGAGCCGAAGCAGGGTAGTTGACACGTAGGCGAGCTTGTTGTCACCAAGGTCAGGTCAACCAGCGCATGCTGTGCTTCCTCGCCCACCTCGGTCAATTCCACTCCAGGTCCAGTTCGCCGCCCTGCGGGCAATCTCGTCCTCCAAGCGCGCCGGTCCGACCCTCGCGGCATACCCGCCGTCGCCCGATTTCCGCCTGGCCCGCGGAGACGGAAGAATCTGCCGAGCACATGACGCACGCTGAAGGACGTCAATTGACATCGAACATAGGCGCGTTTGCCACCCCTTCCACCGGGCGCCCGCCCTCCTCTGTACCCATCGACTGGGCGGCCGTCGAGGACTGGCTCGGACTGCGGCTGCCGGCTGATTACAAGCGGCTTGCCGACCGGTACGGGCCGGTGGACTTCGGTGAGTTCGTGTGGATTCACGTGCCGTGCGTCCAGCGGGACCGCTTCGACTACGGCGAGTGGCTGCGCGCGACGCACCGGGAGGCACGGATCGAGGCGCGGGAGCTGTCCGAGGCCGAGCGGCCCGTGTTCCACCCCGAGCCCGGCGGCCTGTTGGCCTGGGGGTGCACGCGGGGCAGCGACAAACTGTTCTGGGACACCTCGGCCTCCGTCGACCCCGACAAGTGGACCGTGGTGGTGCAGCACTCGGGGACGGTGCCGGGCAGTGGCCTGCTCCGGTGGCACCGGTACGACCTGACGCTCACCGACTATCTGCGGCACACCGTCCGTGACACCTGGGAGCTCCCTTCTCCTCCCGGCCCGCTGCTGGGCCCACTGCCGGGCGCTGTCGCGCGGACCGCCTTCCTTCCTGACGCTGAGGCGTGGATCCCGCCGGCGCCGGTCCCGCCTCGGCTCACCGAGGCCGAGCGCCGAATCGCGCTGGGGAGCGGCACCGGGCTGGACGGGCTGCGGCTGCTGTCGCCGCCACCCGAGCGGCCGTACCTCGGCGACGGTTCCTGGGAGCGGCTGTTCGCCGAGCTGGGCACACGGCTGCCCGGGGAGTACGTACGGCTGATGGACGGGTACGGCGCTGGCATCTGGAGCGGGTGGCTGCGTTTCCACACCCCGCTCCGGACCGGCGAGCGGCGTTTCCTCACGCACGTCGAGGACACAGCGGACGCCTACCGGCAGCTCAAGGACGGCAACGCGGGCTGGTACCCGCTGGCCATCTGGCCCGAGCCCGGCGGCTTCCTCCCCTTCGCCAACTCCATCGACGGCGACTACCTCGGCTGGCTCACCGAGGGCGGGGATCCCGACACATGGCCGCTGATCGTCTGGCCCCGCCACGCGGACCAGGGACCGCCGCTGGAGGGCGGCCTGATCGACACCCTCCTCGACTGGCAACGCGGCACCCTGGTCACGCATGGGTTCGCCGCCCTGGACGAGGAAGACGACCCTGTTGAGTTCGCGGACTTCCGGTCCTGGGACGACCGCGCCTACTGGTGAGCCCTCCGCCGGAGATCGGCCGATAGCCCGCCCGGCCGGTGCGCTGGGTGACGCGTTCACGCCGCCGTTGAGGATGTGCCGGCCGAGGCGATGCCCGTGTGCCACCCTGCCCGAGGCGGACGGGACAGCCGACGGCCGAGAGCCATGCTGCAGAGGCCGGTGGTGCCAACTAGGGCCTGTGTGATGTCGTGATCAGTTCCTGGGTTCTGTCCTCTTCGCGGGGTGGAACCCGGTAGGACTGTGGTCGTGACACGCAGGCAACT
>NZ_JBIAHP010000042.1:0-10368 GCF_042870715.1 Streptomyces sp. NPDC006463
GGCCCTGCCTTCATGCCCACGACCAGCGGCGATCACCCGATCGAGACTCCCGTTCGACACACAGCCCTCAAGATCGGAACGACAACAGCTACTGAAGCGAAGCCGGGTCAGGGATGCGGTCCCACACGAAACGGACCAGCCGGTTGACCTGGTCCTCAGTGATCCGCTCCACCCGTTCCCCCGCAGTTAGCAAGCCTATTCGCCTGGCACGGCGCCAACTATCGCACCTGTCGCGGACCACTGACGCCCCAGAGTCTTTGCGGACGCCTCAATGCCTTGACCAAAGAGATAGGGGCACCCCCCCATCATTTCCGACCCAGCGCCCGGGCCCAGCCGGTGACCCCAAAGCCGCTTACGCCGAACCGCGCCTGCGGCAGCTGTTCCCGTGGACCGGCATGGGCGAGCTGCACTTCAGCCGCTGCACCGAAAAACGGTGGACGTGGGACATCCCCTACATCCAGCCTCTACCGGAGGCAGCTACTGGGTGTCAGGTCCTCTCCGTTCGCAGGCCGTGGGGCCTGCGGAGACGGTCTCGCAAGCCATCGCCATGGTTTTGGACCGCCTTCCGGTCGGCTGCGGGCCGGCCTTCCTCGGCACTCCAGAGGAACTCGCAGTCCACGAGGCGATGCAAGAGCCGCTCGACGGTTAAACGGCCTTACCGATGCCCCCACAGGCGGTCGGCGTCCCGTGTGATGAGGTAGGTCCGCGCGAGATCGCTGCGCACGTACACAAGGGGGCAGGAATGCAGGGCACCGTACGACGAGGGTCGTGGCGGAGGGCGGCGGGCGTCACCGTCGCAGCGCTGGTCGTTAGCGCAGGATCGGTGATCCCGGCGGCAGCCGACACGGACCCGCCGGACTACCTCACGGCCATGAAGGCTCAGGAGATGTGGAAAGTCGCAGACGGAACCGGCATCACGGTGGCCGTCGTCGACAGCGGCTTCAAGCAAGTCCCGGGCGTGCGGAGCGAGTCCGTCCTGCCAGGCGTGTCGGTCATGTCACCGCCGCCCGGGCAGCCGGACAAGACGTACCCGGCGCACGACGATGTCGAGGGGCACGGGACCACCATGACCGCAGCGATCGTCGGCGACGGCACAGGAGGCGGCCCGAAGGGCCTGGCTCCCGGCGCCAAGGTCATGCCCGTCCGCACCAGCCTCGGCACGCCCATGGCCTTTGCCACAGGCGCCGAAGGCGCCAAGGGCATCCGGTACGCGGCCGACAACGGGGCCAAGATCATCAACCTGAGCTGGGGCGACTACTACTCCTACGAAAGGCTCAAGGCGGCTGTCCAGTACGCCCAGAGCAAGGGGGTACTCGTCGTCGCTGCAATGGGAAATGAGGGGGAGGGCAACAACGCGACCAACTTGTTCACCCAGGTTCCGGGAGTGATCGGCGTAGGGGCCATCGACGAGACCGCCGAGCCGCTGAAGCTCTCCTCCCACGGGGAGGACACGGACCTGTCCGCATACGGCAGCAAGGCCCCGGTCCGCTGCAAGGACAACACCGCCTGGTGTGTGAGGGACGGAGGCACCTCGTACGCCAGTGCCCTGACCTCCGCCTCCGCCGCGCTCGTATGGTCGGCTCACCCCGACTGGACCGCAAATCAAGTCGCCCGCGTCCTCATCGAGACCGCCGGCGGCCCCGTCGACGGCGCCAAGCGCAACGACTGGATCGGCTACGGAGCGGCCCGCCCGCGCATGGTGCTGCTGGAGAAGGCAGGCAACCCGGGGGCACCTGACGTCGACCCCCTGGCCCCGGCCCCTACGAACACCCCCACCCCCGCCCCCAGCCAGGCAGCTGCTGCGCCAGCGGAAGCTGCGGCTGCGGAAGCGGGCCTGCCCTGGCAGTGGCTGGCACTCGGCGCCGTCGTCGCTGCGGGCCTCGGCCTCGCCGGCACGCTGATCGTCAAGCGCCGCCGCAGCTGATCCTTCACCCGGATCCCCGAAGGCCGCCGCCGGCCCCGCGAGCAAGCCGCGGCGGCGGCCTGGCGCCCGGCCAGATGCCCCGACTACCGGAGGGGCGCCACGGGTGTCGGCATCGGACAAGAGCCGGGCACACTGGTCACCATGGCCTTGCGCGATCCTGACGATGTCCTCACCGCCCGCACGTCCCCAGAAAGCGGTCGTCCCGGATCCGCCGCAGCCCTAGAGTCCTGCCATGCCGAGCCTGACGAATGACCGCGTGGCTTCGCTCACGAAAACGGGTTCTGGCTCAGCTTCTGTGGTGCGGTAACTCTGAGTGTGCGTACCTCACCAAGGACGTTCCCTACGTCCAGACGATGCATCCCCGTTGTGCAAGGAGGTCGAGCAGGTGTGGCGCGGGCTCGATGTTGTTCCAGCGGAGGTCCAATTTCTCGAGTGAGGGGAGCTCGGGCAGCCAGCTCGGCAGGGTGTGCAGTCTGTTGCTCCGCAGGTCGAGATGGCGGAGCCGTGAGAGTCCCGCCAGCGCCTCTGGGACGTCCGGGAGGGCGTTCTCTCGTAGGTCAATGTGGCGCAGTTCGGCGAGGTCGCTGACGGATTCTGGTAGGCACGTGAGTGCGTTGCCCCGCAGCCATAGCTCACGGAGCTGGTGCAGTCGGCCGATCGATTCTGGGAGTGCGACGAGTCGATTGTGCTCGACCCGAAGCTCCACCAGTCCGATCATTTTACCGATGGTGTCCGGGAGACTGGTGAGGTGGTTGCCCCCGAGGTTGAGGTATCGGAGGGCGGTGAGCCGGCCGAGGGATCGGGGGAGCTCTTTCAGCTGGTTGTCGTGCAGGTACAGGTACTTGGTGAGCGGTAGTTCAGTCAGCTCATCTGGGACCGAGGCGAGCTCGTTGTGGCCCAGGTCCAGCGTGTGCAAATGTCGTAGTCGCGCAATCTGGGGTGAGATCCGCGTCAGCGCGTTATCCGCGAGGATCAGCACGCGCAGTTCGGTCCGCTGCCATAGCGACTCTGGCAAGGCGCCAAGGTTCTGCTTCCACAGGCTCAGTGTCGCCGTCACGTCGGCGTGCCTCCAAGACTCGGACGGACTCGCTGCCCAGCAGCCTACGACCAGTGTGGTCAACGTCAGGCGAGAAGAACCCGCTTCCGGAGGAGCCGGAAGCCCGCGCGGCCGAACATCTGGCGCTTGAGCATCTTGATCCGGTTGATGTGTCCTTCGACGACGCCGGAGTTCCAGGGCAGGGTCAGGCCAGCGATGACGGCGTCCCTGTCGCGTTCGAGTCCTGCGGCGAGGGTGTGGAGGCTGGGAAGGTCGTCTTGTCGGACGGCGGCGAGCCAGTGCGGCAGGCGTTCGCCCTGGCGCTCGGTCAGCATGGTCGCGAAGGACCGGACGTGGCGGGTGAGGGCGGCGATCTCGGGGCAGTCGGTCGCGATGGTCTTGAGCTGGAGCTGTTCGGAATCGGTGAGGGTCTCGGGGCGGCGGAAGATCCATCCGGCGACCGAGCGAGGCGATGGTGGACGGGCCGCCACCGGTCGTGGAGATGTCCGTTTCAGATGCAGGTAGGCGCGGACGCGCCCGTAGCTTCCCTGGTAGCCGAGTGGCACGATCTCTTCCCACAGCTTCCAGGCATTGGTGCAGCCCTCGCTCCAGCGGTCATCGAGGTAGGACTTGTACTCGTCCAGGACCGATGACCGGTTCTGCCACTGGCCGGTAAAGAGATCTTCCGGTCGTGCTGCGTCGGCGAAACGCTGGACGGTGCGGTAGGTCATGCCGAGCTGGCGCTGGATCGAGCGCCGGCTGTGCCCGGCCTCGATCAGAGAATGGATCGTGGCATGCCGGGACCTGGTGCGATCCGCGAAGCGGCTGCTGGTCGCACCCGTGCCATCCGGGCCCGCTGCTCCGCGGGGACGGCCGGGTCGGCGAGCGAGCGCAGCACGTCCGCCGTGTCGCGGGCGTCCTGGCAGGGCAGCACCCACACCAGGTACACGAGCTGCGCGCCGAGCACGATCAGGTACTGCAGTGGCACGAGCAGGGCCACGGGCAGCAGCAGGACCAGGGGCAGCACGATCAGCCAGCCGCCCCGGATCCGCGAAGGACCGCCGGTCGGCGGCTCGAACCGCCGACCGGCCAGCAGGACGAGTACGAACATGGTCACGACCGTCAGGAGCGGCACCACGATCAGCCCCACTCCCAGACCCGCGCCGAACGACGCCCAGAAGGGATCGTCGCCCAGAACGGGCAGCACCAGGGCCGCGGCCACCCAGCCGAGAGCGGCGGTCATGACGTAGCGCTGTAGGCAGACCCACAGCCATCTTCCCGTACTCATGGCAGCTTCCTCATCTCAGCAGCTCTTCACACAGGTGCCATTAACCCACGTCCGGTCGTCACGGTCCTTGTAGAAGAGACCGTCGAGACCGTCGGGGGCGTAGCCGCTGGTGTGGGCCATGCTGTCGTGGGCGATCCACCGCGGCTTCTGGTGCTTCTGGTACTGCACGACCTCCATGTCCGGATACGCGTTGCCCGTGCGGCTCACGGACACGGAATCCTTGGTGGGCGTGACGTTCAGCCAGTTGTCGACCGACCCGACCCACATGACCGGTTGCACGCCGTGCACGCTCACCTTCAGGGACTCCGAGGTGGAGTTGTGGTCCTGGAGGACGTTCTTGCCGGTGAGCGTCCGGAAGGCGCTGTGGTCGAACAGGATGGGGAGGGCCGGGACCATCTGGGAGGCCACGTCGACCTCCATGGGGGCGCCGCCGGTCGCGTACGACGAGATGGTGCGCTTGCCCGGCATGGTGTGGGACGGCGCCACGTTGAAGACGACCTCGCCGGAAGCCGTGTCCCACCAGAGGACCATCCGGTAGGCGGCGTTCGGATCGTCGGTCGGACCGCGGTTGTCACCCAGCAGCATGGGGAACTTCGGGATCATCGACATGGCGTCGTACGTGTGGATGTAGTACCGGATCATGATGATGCCGCAGTCTTCGCCCGGGTCCACGTACGTCGTGAAGGTCTGACCCCCGGTCCTCCGTGCCGCCGTGCATCGAGTCGTCGGCGTCGTTGTAGTCCTCGTTGTCCTCCTCCATGTCCTCGATGTGCTTGCCGTTGGTCCAGCCGCCGCCACCGCAGTAGCCGTAGCTGCCGCAGCTCTCGAGGCCGGTCGGGTCGCTGAAGGTGACCGGCGGGAACGTGATCACTGCGGTGGCTCTCGCAGAACTCTCACAGATGACCATTTGTGAGAGTGGTCCCAAGTTCGCACACGCGGTTGGATGACGCCGCTTCCGAACTCCGATCGCGCGTCTGCATTCTTCCGACGCCCTCCCGGTCCGGTTCTTCTGGACCGGGAGGGCGGTTCGTTGTTGGTCAGTCCCGGCGGGCACCATGGACGATCCGGTCGATGACGGCTGCGGCCCGCTCCGGGTCTTCCTTCAGCCACCTGCCGAGGTGGTCCTGGACGGCCTGTCCGACGCAGTCCCGTACTTCGGAGTTGCCCAGCACGCCGCGTGTGGAGCCCTCGAACTCGGGACGGTCCAGCTTCACCGACACGACCGCCGTCAGGCTCTTGCTGATCCGATCGGCGTCAAAGTCACGGTCCGTAGCTGTCAGCAGCCCCTGCTCCCGCGCGTACGCGGTGACCGCGGCCGTCATCCCATCGCGGAAGCCCTCCGCGTGCGTGCCGTCTACGGTGGGCCGGCTGTTGGCGAAGCTCCGGACCCGATCCTCAGGACAGCTGCACCAGCGGAAGGCCACCTCCATAATCCCCGCCATCCGAGGGTCCTCGTGCTCGAAGGCGATGGTGTCCATGGGGGCGGACACCGCCGCGTGGCCGTCGAGGAAGGCGACGAAGTCCCGTGCCCCGCCCGGGAACCGGAACCGCACCGAACGGGACTCATCCGGGCGGCGCAGGTCGGTCAGGGAGATCTCCAGGCCCTGGTTCAGGAAGGCCAGTTCCCTGAATCGCTCTTCCAGTCCGTCGAACGAGAACTCCGCGGCTCCGAAGATGTCTGCGTCGGGCCAGAAGGCAAGGGTGGTCCCGCTTCCGGTCGCCACCCCCGCCTCGGTGAGCGGGGCGGCGGCCACGCCGCGCGCGTACTCCTGGACCCATCGGACTCCCCCGCACCGAACCTCTGCCGTCATCCGTTGCGACAAGGCATTGACGACGGCGGGCCCGACGCCGCAGAAGCCGAGCGTTACGTCGTGGCGGCCTCCGGCTCCTGTCCCGGCCTGCATTTGGGTGAGCAGGGATTCGAGCCCGGGACCGGCCCCCGTCTCGTCGATGGGAATGCCCGGCCCATCGTCAGCGACACACACGCCGCCGTCGGGCGTGAGAGTGACGTCAACGGAGGCGGCACGGCCGTCCAGAACCTCGTTCACCGCCCGGTCCGCAACCTCGAACACCATCTGGCGCAGGCCGCGTTCACTTGTCGAGCCGATGTACATTCCGGGCCGCTTTCGAACGGCTTCCCACCCCTCCAGTACCTGGATGTTGCTGGCGTCGTAACTGGTGGCTTCCTCGCTCACGATGTCCCCTCCGATGGTGTCGAGCAGAACTCCCCAGGCTAGGCGAGTCCCAGGAAAACACCAGGTCAGAGCCGCTTCTCTGATGTCACGGGCGGGCGTGTGAGCGATTGCCCGGAGGCGGTTGGCCCAGGGGCCTCGAATCATCGCCGGAGTGCGGCCGCGGCGCCGTCGAGGGCGCGAACGGCACCCTTACCAGCGGCCCCGAGGCCCCAGTTTCGACCTCGGCAAGACCCTTCCTCTGTTCGGTACCTCTCCCAGGCAACAATCCGGCTCCCGAGGAGCCGCCAAGGTCACGTCTACTCCTCGTCGTCCTCGTCGAGCCCGGCTACATCCGGGTCGCGCAGGGGCCGCAGACTGCCGCTGGCCGGGGTGGAGGCGGTGAAGCTGTAGCGGCCGAGCACGTTGAGATTGCGGTGCTTGAGCGGGGAGAGCCGGGCGATGTCCTCGTCCCGGATCTCGTGACCTTCGGCCCGGAGCTGGGCGACGGCGTCGTCGATGTACCGCGTCGTCCAGAGCACGATGGCGTTGAGCACCAGTCCGAGCGCGCCAAGCTGGTCCTCCATCCCGTCGCGGTACGCCTGGTGGATGGTGCCGCGCTTGCCGTGGCATACGTCGCGGGCGAGCTTGTGGCGGGATTCCTGCACAGTGAGCTGGCGGTTCATCTGCCGGCGGTAGGTGTCGTCGACCGGGTCGACCATCCGCATCAGGTGCTCGGTCTTGCCGATCCGCCCGTACTCCGCGAACGCCTGCCCGAGCGGGGTGGGGTGGCCCTCACGGCCGAACATGCGCAGCAGGTCGTAGGCGCGGACCTGGTTGGTCACCAGGGAGCCCGCGACCCGGAGCATGTCCGGCCACCACGTCTCGATCTTCTTCAGGTTGACCCAGTTCCGCGCGATCGGCTCCAGCACCCCGTACGTCCCCGTCTCCAGGCCGGGCATCGTCGCCCGCCAGAACCGCTGGTCGTCCACGTCCTTGAAGCGGGGGCTGAAGTTGTAGCCCAGGATCTTGAAGATCCCGAACACGATGTCGGAGTACGAGGCGTTGTCGGTGGCCACCATCTCCGGCTTCACCCCGCCGTCGAGGTTCAGCAGGGCGTCCAGGATGTGCAGGGAGTCGCGCGGGGTACCCGGGACGACCATCTGCCCGATACCTGCGACCTGGTCGTTGACGGCATTGAGCCAGGTGATGCCCCGCTTGAACCCGAAGTACTTCGGAGAGGGTGCCGCGCTGAAGCGCGGGCAGCCGCCGCACCCCTGCCAGCACCCGAGCGCCGCCGGTCGCCGCGTCCAGCGCCTTCGACTCGCCCAGTAGCGCAAGGAACGGGCGCACCGTGTTGTAGCGGGTGGTCAGAGCCGCCCGCATCGCGATGTCGGCCGAGTCCTGTCCTCGGGCACCAGGGAGACCACGAGCGCGGCTGCGGTCATCACCGTCTGGCGGGGCGCGACCTCCTCGACCGTCGCCCACAGCGCCGCCGCGTCCAGGTCGACGCCATGGGTCTCCACCAGCTCCAGTTCCTCGAACCGCACCTTCGCCGCCCGCGCGAGCATCCGCGACGCCTTCTCCAGCTTTGGCAGCGTCGACAGGCGCTCCTTCTCCGTCGCCCGCTTCGCCGTGCTGGTAAGCCGGGTCGCCATCAGAACCTGGAACAGGTCCAGGGCCTCGTCGATGGCCTTCGCCTCCAGGTGCCGCATCACCGCCGTGAGCATCGCGGTGCGCTTGGGCTCCTCCGCCCGCTCCAGGCTCGCCGCCTTCGAGCCCAGCCCGTACCGGGCCAGGGCAGCCAGCCGGTTCGGCGGCACCTGCGCCAGCCGCACCCGGCCCAACTGGAACGCACCGATCTTATCGACCCGCTCCAGCGACCGGGCGAAGTCTCTCCAGTGTCCAAAATCCGGGGTCAGGGCCCATCGGCTGTGCGAGCCTGAACGCATGAGGATCAGAGCGGGAACAGCGGCTGACGCGTCAGGAATCGCCACGCTCCACACTGACAGCTGGCGCGCTGCCTACTCGGGCATCATGCCAACCAGCTATCTGGAGGGGCCGCTCCTCGAAGAACATGCTCTCCTGTGGCGTACCCGTCTCATTGACGGTGGGTCGGCAGCTGGCGAAACGGCCAGGGCGGCCCATCTACTGGTTGCGGCCGACGCTGCCATGCACATGAGTGGATTCGCCTACCTCATCCCGCAGGACGATGGCCGCATCCTCTTGGACAACCTCCACGTCCGACCAGGACTCATCGGTACCGGCCTCGGTTGGCGCCTTCTGCGCCGTGCCTTCGCCTGGGCCACGATTGAGCACCCGGGACGGCCCGTCTATCTGGAAGTTCTCAAGGACAATGTCCGCGCGACCGCCTTCTACTCCCGCCAGGGCGGCCGTCCCACCGCAGAACGCAGGGAACGGTTCCCGGCCGGGTTCGAGCTCGCTGAGATCGAGTACACCTGGACCGCTGCGGACGTGGCCGATCTTGCTGACGACTGCGGGCCATAGGCGGCTCGGCTGCCCCTGACCAGCGCGGGCGGTATCAAGCGAGTGGACCGCTTCGCGGTGGCCGAAGGAGCAACGTCGGCCTGACGTCTCGTTCACGGTCCACCGCATCCTGGCCCGGATCGAGGACGAGCAAGAGCGGTTCTTGGTGATCTGCAATGCGCCTGAGGGCAAGGCCCGCTGGTCGGTCGACGACGCCAGCCGCCGGGTCGGCAACCAGGTGGAGACGCCCATCTCGCCGGAGGAAAAAGCCAGCGCGATCTATGCCCTGGCCCGCGACGAACAGGTGGCCGCGGCCGTGACCACCGAGCTGCTACGCAGGCCGACCGTGGCCGCACAGGTCAGCGCCGAGGACAAGCTCCGGGCCGTGGAGGAACTGACCCGCGACGAGGGCGTCGCCGCAGCGGTGACGACCAGCCTCCTGAGGCGGCCAGCGGTCACAGCCCAGGTCAGCCGGGAGGACAAAGTCCGGGTTGTGGAAGAGCTGACCCGGGACGAGTCGGTGGCCACCGAGGTCACCACCGGTCTCCTTCGCCGGCCGGACGTCGCCTTCAAGGCCATGAGTGATGACCGGGCCCGCCACGAGGTCAATCACGCACAGGTCGAACGGGGCCGCCAGGCCCGCGAGCACTTCGAACGCACCAGTCCCATCGCCCCCGCAGTCCGCCATATAGAGCGGACCATGGAGTTCATGGACCTGGTCACGGCCTGCCACTCCTTCGTCGCCGCGGCCGGCAGGGCGGTTCCGGGCCTGCGGGACCGTCACCTCGGCGAGGACGAGAAAACGATCGTCCACGAGAACGTCGCTCGCGTCCGCGCGACCCTCGACTGGATCGAGACCGCGGTCGACACCGGCAAGGTCGACGTCGACGGCGAACTCGCCCGTCTCCTGAGCGGCCAGTAGCCATGCCCCGCGCCTCCCGGCGCCGGGGCCAGGCCGCTCAGCGGCACGCCAACACACTCCGCTTCATCCTCTTCGAGGCCCGCCCCGCCGGGCTCCTCTTCCACCAGATCGTCACGGCCAGCGAACTCTCACCCAGCCAAGTACGGGCAGGACTCGCCACGCTCCGCGACATCATCGCCGCCAACGGCTGGCCCCCACTGATCTGGACCAGGGCCGACGGCTACCAGCTCGGAGCCGAACGAGCAGCCCTGGAGGCCTACGAACGGCAGGTGATCAACGAGAAGCTCACCGCGTTCCGCCGGTTCATCACCGGCACCGTCGCACACCACGCCGCCGCCCACCCGGGTGACAAGTGGGTCAAGCACATCGTCGCCCAGCTCAACTCCATCGAATCCACCCTCGACCTCATCGCCACCGCCTGAAAGATCCCTGCGGGGGGGGGGGGCCCCCCCCCCCCCCCACCCCCCCCCCCCCAACCCCCCCCACCCCCACAAAAAAAAAAAACACCACAGCCCCCCCAACAACACCAAAACCCACCCC
>NZ_JBIAHP010000042.1:10378-33685 GCF_042870715.1 Streptomyces sp. NPDC006463
AACCGCCCCACCCCCCCCCCCCCCCCAACCACCGACCCCCTCCCCCCCCCACGCGCCCCCCCCCCCGCGGGGCCCCCCCCCCCCCCCCCCGGCCCCCCGCCCCCGCTTCGAGTTCACCCGGGACAACTTGATGCGCCATCGCCGCTGCCCCTCAGACACCACCGACGCCGAGTGGGCCCTTCTCGAACATCTCCTCCCCGTCCCTGCCTGGCAGACCGAGACCGGCGGAGCCCCCGAGAAACACCCTCGCCGGGAGATCGTCAACGCGATCCGCTACGTCGTCGACACCGGCTGCAAATGGAGAGCCCTCCCGGCTGACTACCCGCCATGGCGAACCGTCTGGGGCTTCATGGCGAGATGGACCGCGGCTGGCGTCATCGGCCAGGTCCGCGATGACCTGCGCGGACGCATCCGCCGTGACCTGGGCAAAGGCCCCAGAGCGGTGGCCACCGTGATCGACTCCCAGAGCGTGAAGGCCGCCGAGACCGTCGGCAAGGACTCACGCGGCTACGACGCGGCGAAAAAGATAAACGGCAGGAAACGCCACATCGTCGTGGACACCCGCGGGCTCCCGCTGCTGGTCATGGTCACCCGGGCCGACATGACCGACCGCGACGCCGCCAAGGAAGTCCTCTTCCGACTCCGCCTCATGCACCCCAAGATCACCATCGTCTGGGCCGACTCCACCTACGCCGGCCAACTCGTAACCTGGGCCAAGAAGTACCTCCGCCTCACCATCAAGACCGTCAGCCGACCCAAGGACGCCACCGGATTCGTCGTCCTGCCCCGCCGTTGGGTCGTCGAACGGACCCCTGCCTGGCTCATGCACGCCCGCCGCCACGCACGCGACTACGAACGACTCGTCCAGCACAGCGAAGCCCTCATCACGTGGGCAGCCGTCACGTTGATGACCCGCCGCATCACCCAGCAGAAGAAGGGACTCTCCCTCAACCCACCCCCGCCAGCAGCTGAGCAAGCAGCCTGATCACCGACATCTTGGGGCCCTCCCTCGAAGGAGGGACGGTCACACCAGCCTGCGATCAACTACGCCTCCAGAAGGCGTGTGGATCGCGGCCTTGGCGGAAGCCCGAGACTTCAGCCACCTGCACGGCGTCGCGGAAGCCCCGGGCAAGTGCGGCGGGGTCGTGAGCGTCACTGGCGAAGCTGATGGCTTGGCCACCTTCCTGCCGCCACCAGGCCAGCACCTGGGGATGCAATGGAACCCTCGTGTTGACTTCGAGCACCTTGCCTGTCGCTGCCAGGGAGCGCAGGACGTGACGATATTCCTCCTCGAAGTCGTACGGGTAATACGGCTTCCCGTCTGCGGGCCAGTAGCGGACCGGGTAGTCGATGTGAGCCAAGACTTCGAACGCATCGAACTGCTCTATCAGGCGGACGGTCTCGGCCAAATAGGCGCGAACAACGTCGGCCGGCGGCTGATCGTCATACCGAGCAGAGACCTCGGTGAAGCCGGAACCGTCCGCAGTCGGCGCAGAGTGCACTGATGCCAGCACCCTCTCGAAGCCACCCGCACCGAGGAGAATCCCGACGGGGAATGCGTGCCAGTGAGGTTCGCTCAACTCGACGCCTGACAAAATCCGCAGGCCAGGGTAACGCTCTCGGCATGACTCCAGGCAGCTCCGATATCCGTCGAGGTCGAACGAAGGCGGGTTCAGTACTCCCTCAGCCAACAGTGAACGCCACTCCTCCGGGACCTTCTCGCCTGGCCTGAGAGTCCAGGCAGTGAAGTCGGCGTGCTCAGTGAACGCCACCGAGGACAGCCCAAGCTCGACTGCACGCAGACAGGTACGTTCCATCGATCCCGCCAGCGCGTCCCAGGACCACTGGCTGTGCACATGATTGTCCGGCGGCAGCATGACCCCATCCCCTTCATCAGCCATCCTCTGAACGACATGATCAGGGCTGGCCCTGGGGCAAGGTCAACTTCGCAGGGTTTAGACACAGGTACAAAAGGGCTTCGCTATAGGCCAGATGGCGCGCGCCCGGAAGATCCGTATCTCGGGGCGTCCGCGTGGACCGATGCCGCGAGTCTGGTGGCTGAACGGCCAGGACGTCGTACTGCTCGGCGGTGCTGTGAGTACGGCCGGTCAGCCGATGGCGGCGGCCGGGCCTTCGCCGAACCGGGTCACGTCCGCCGCGCTCACGTCCAGGCGCAGTCGCTTGAACCGGAGCGGGTGGCGGAAGACGCCGCCGTGGTCGATGGCGCGGTCGGCGCTGACCTCGGCGACCAGGGCGGGGTGGACGAGGGTGGTGTCCAGGATGTCGCGGCTCCCCCTCAGGCGGATCGCGGCGGGGGGGGCCGAAGAGATGGGCTCGGTCGGTGCGCACGAGGGCCATTCATGGTCTCCCTACCAGGCCGCTCACCGCTCACCGGATGTAGGGGAAGATGGTGCCGGGCGGCACAAATCGCGGGTTTCGGGGGTCTCATCGCGGCCACACGCGCAGGAGGAACGGACGTACGAGGTAAGGAGCGCCCCCATGACGACGATGGTCCTGCTGATCGCGCCGATGGCGTTGGCCCTGCTGCTCGTCTCCAGCAGGGGTGGGCACCGTGCCCGGCACCGGGCGGGCCGGTTCTGACAAGCGTTCCGGCCGTCCGGTCCGGCGTCACACGAGAGCGCAAGCGAGGTGAACGCGGTGTCCATACGTGCCAAGGGATGGGCCACTTCCTTTCCCGTACACCGAGGGGTGCGCGAGGCCCGCCGGTGGACGGCGGAACGCCTGGACTCCCTGCAGTGGACGACGGACGCCCCCGACACGGCGCACTCCGTCCTGCTGACGGTTTCGGAGCTCGTCACCAACGCACACGTCCACGCCCACAGCGGCGCCGGGCTGGTGCTCACCTGGGACGGCCGGTGCCTGCACGTCAGCGTCGCCGACGGCGACCCGTACCTGCCGGCCCCGCGAGACCTCTCACGTGAGGCGACTTCCGGACGGGGACTCGCCATCATCGACGCCCTCGCCGATGACTGGGACGCCCATTCCTTCCACGGCGGCAAGACGATCACCGCCTGTTTCCATCCCGGGGCGACGCCCCCTCCGCACACCGCGAGGAGCCGCTCAAAGCCCCACACCGGCGAATCCCCCGACGCGTGAGGCCCGTTCCCGCGCGGTGGCATGAGTTCCGGATGCTCGGTCATCCGGTCGGTCCGTGGACCCAGGCCGACCGGATGTCCCGAGGGGCGGCTCGGGTTCGATCCCGGAGATCTCGGGCTCCAGTCCCTCCTCGAGGCTGGCCCGACGGCGTCCGATGTGAGCCCGCCAGGTTTCGAAGACGAACGTCGTGGCCGCGACGGAGCCCGAGGAACCAGCCCCGACCATGAAGACGGCTGACTGCACGGCGACCGACGCGTCCAGAAAGCCGCGTCGGCCCAGCGCGGGGTGCGGGGCAGCACGAGCAGGGGGATGACGCAGCTCAGGGTCAGCGGGCGGCTGCGGCCTGCCCCCGCCGAACCGGGGGACGTCCCGCACACCCACGTCCGCGCGCAGCCGCTGGAACCGGAGCGGGTGGCGGTAGACGCCACCGCGACCAGTCCGGGGTGGACGAGGGTAGTGTCCAGGACGTCGCGGCTCCCCCACGCCGCCGAGAACTTGACCCCGGTCCACAGGTGTCCGGGCGCGGCCTCGGTGAGGTGCTCCGCGACCTGACGGGGTCTGGCCGTGTTTGCGGCGGTGCGGGATGACCAGTCCGGTTCCCGGGTAACCGCCGTCGGCGATCGTGGTGGTCTTGCCGACGGCGGCACGCCTGATTCGTCGAGGAACACGATCCAGGCACGTGTGTTCATGGCCCCTTTTTGATCCGCGGCCACTCGTGCGCGATCCAACGGGCGATCTCCGACTCGTCCCTCTCCACCGCCCGCCGCTCGGGACGCTGCAGACTCCATCCGAGCCGGCCGGTCAGCAACCGCCACACCGACGCCCTCGACAGCACCACTCCCGTCACACGCTCCACGACGGCGCCGACTCGCTCCAGGGTCCACAGGTCGGCCTCGAAACCATGGGCTTGGGCTCCTCTCTCCAACGCGGCCCGAACGGTCTCGACCTGGGCGTCGTCCAGCTTGGGCGGACGACCGGTAGCCGCACGCCGTCGCAGGGCCGAAGTGCCACCTTTCTCCCACGCCCGCCGCCATCGCCGAACGCTCGCGGCACACACCCCCACCGCCCGCGCGATCTCCGCATTCGAGACACCGTCCTCGAACAACTCGACCGCCCGAACACGACGCGCCTCCGCCAACTGAGGCCGCGACAACGCAGGAAGGGAGGCGCCGGCCGCGGAGGGCGAAGGTCGATAAGCCATCCCGACAGCCTCCCACCCACACCGCCACCACACCCACCGAACTTACGAAAAGATCAGTAAGCCGCCCCATGGGCGCGCCGGCTGTGGGCTACCGGGCAAGCGAGTTACGCGCGCACTCGCCCGTACCCGGCCTGACGGGGAAGCATGTCGACTGCTTTGGCATCCCGAAGACAGGGGCAGCGGCCCCTGGTCCGACACCTGGGCGAGGACGGCGCAAGGCCCCCTCCCCGGCTGGTGCCAGGTGTACGCATGGGCCCCAAGTGGCCGGAGCCCGCCGGGCCCCGGCCTCCTGGGTGTGGTGCGACCGCTCAGCGCCAGTCGATGTCGGTCAGGTCCTCCAGCGGTGTGCGGGCTGCGAGGGATTCGGGCACGGTCAGGGTGTCAGCGTTGCGCAAGGCTGCGGGGAAGCGGAAGCGGCCGCGGCTTTCGACCTCGCTGAGTGCGACCTGGAAGACGCGGAACTCATCGAGTTCGAGGGCTTCGAGCTGGTTGAGGTTCTGGGTGAGCAGGAAGGCCTTGGCCTTGAGCTGTCCCTGCTCGACGAAGGCGAGGACCTTGAAGAATTCTCGTGGGATCTGGGCGTCGCGGTAGATACGGTCGTCGTCCTGGAAGACCGGTCCGCCGAAGGCGCTCACCTTGAGGTCGTCGACCTCGACGTCGGCGAAGAGGGCGTCTTCGAGCCGCCCCCACAGGCCGCGCTTGCTGGACTGGTTGAAGTCCTCCATCTGGGGGGTGATGTTGGTGTAGTGGAAGGAGTCCTTGTTGGCCTTCTTGGCCTCCAAGGGAGCCCCCCACAGCAGGTCGGCGCGGCGGGCCAGGTGCCCGCGGTCGAGAGGATTGTCCTCATACAGCTCGTTGCCGATCTGGGCGTCGTCTGGCAGGCGCGGGTCCTTGACGAACTTGATTCCCTTGCGGGGCAGCTTTTTGAGGGAGGTGCCGTCGATGTTCCAGGCCACCCAGAACGCGAAACCCCTTACGCCGTTGAGAGCGAGGGAGAAGTGGGTGTAGGGAATGACGTCGGTGTCGTTGAGCTGGACGGCATCGTCCTTGACCGCGGCCGTAAGGCGCGGGGTGTCGATGCGGGTACCGAGGAAGTCAGGGTCGTATCCCTGGACGACTACGGCTTCTTCGATGGAGGGCTGCTGCAGGCTGATGTCGAGCTTTTCGAAGACCGAGCGGGGCAGGCAGGCGAGAGCGTGCTCGTCGGGGCTGAACTTACCCTCGCCACCGAAGTGAAGGCCAGCCACCACTTTGCCCGGCCGGCCGTTGCCTGTTTTGAACATCCACAGGGCCCCGGAATCACCGCCCTGGCTGACCTCCCCGTTGGCGGGCGGGGTGGCCGGGTCTGGTTCGATCTCGAAGCAACCGATGTTCTGCAGCCCCACCTCACCGCCGTAGTCGATCTGCGCGAGGGTTTCGATGCGCCGCACGACACCGTGGGTGACGCCGGTGGTGCGGCCGCTCTTGACGACCTTGTCTCCGAGTTCCGGCTCGCCCAGCTCTTCCGGGATCACGTCGAGCTCGAGGATCCTCTGATCGGCGTCCCGGTCCTCGATGGTGGCGACCGCACAGTCGCCGGCCATACCGAGGTGGGAGCGCTTCAGGATGCCGAGACGGTTCTGGGCGATCCGGTTGTCGTCATGCGCGCCGGGCTGCACGACCACGTCACCCAGCTCGCCGTCCGGACCGTGCAACACGTGCCAGTTACTCAGCACGTAACGAGTGCCGTCGCTCTTGTCGAAGACGATTGCGCCGACCGTGCCCGCCGACACCTTCACGTGCCCGACGCTCACACCCGGGATGATGGGGTCCAGGCGCTGTTTGCGGCCTGGGGTCTCTGCCTCGGGCACCACAAGGAACTGAGGCTTGTAACTGCGCTGCAGGACATCGGTCGGCACGTCGACCCCGTCGACCCTGATGGTCTCCGGAATCGGCTTGGTATCCAGCGCTTCCAGCTCGTCCCCGTCCGCTTTCACACCTACCGTGAACTGGAGCGTGAGTTCCTTGGTCTGCTTTCCCCCCTTCTTCCGGTAGCCGATACCGATGCTGTTCACATTCGGGTCAGTGAGGTAGTTCGGGCCCTTGGCCCGGATGAACTGCCGGAGGGACTCGACGAGCTTGTCCTGCTCGCGTGCGGTTTTCGACGTCGCAGTCTTCTTCTTGGCGACCATGAATGATCCCTTCACGAAGGCGTACGGGCACATGCCGACACTGGGGCGGGCGCCATCGGCCCTCCGGGCCGGGTGGGCGTGCGAAACGCTCGCAAGGTTTTTTCGGAACACGGGGAGCGGGGTGCCCGGCCACTGCGGCATAAGGCCACAGTCACCCCATCAGCACCCAGTAGAATCACACGGTGTCTTTCCGTACGTAACGGAGTGTAACGCAGTGACAGACCGTAAACAGCGCTGTCCGCGGCCGCGCCTGCCTCACGACTCCGGCAGCCGTGCGAGAAGGCGGTCCGCGCACGGATGGACCACGGCGTGTCGAAACGCTCCCAACAGCACACCGCCGAACCCGCCTCAAACGGGACCGGGGCGGTGATCGGTACGCCGTCGTACATGTCTCCGGAGCAGGCCCGCGGCGACGCGGAGATCGACGCGACCTGTACTCGCTGGGCTGCCTGCTGTTCGAGCTGCTGACCGGCGCGCCGCCCTTCGCGGGCGGCGGATGGCCGGTGCTCGCCCAGCACCTTCACCAGGTGGCCGCGCCGGTCCGCTCCTTGCGGCCTGAGGTACCCGTCGAGCTCGAGCGGCTGGTGGCGGAGCTGCTGGGCAAGGATCCGCAGCAGCGGCCCGCGAGCGCGGCGGACGTCGCCCGGCGGCTCCGGGCCCTTCCGGCGGCCTCCGTGCGGGTCGCCGAGGCGGCCGTCGCCGCCGCGGCGGGCGCCGGCACACGGCCCCGGACGGCTCTCGCTCCGAGAGTGGTCACGCCGACCGAAGGCGTACCCCGGCGCCAGGCCGACCGGGCATCGCGGGCGCCGGTCTGGCGGGCCTGGGCCGGGACGGCGGCCCTGGTCGGCGGGCAGCTGGCGGCCTTCACCGCCTTCCCGGACACAGCAAGCGCTCTGCTGGGTGTCCTGGCCGGCGGCTGCGTCGCGGCCGGCTCCCGGCTGGAGGCGCGCCACGACGACACCCACGGCGTGGACAGCGGGCAGAGCGTGGTCGGGGTGTTCGCGGCGCTGATGGTCGCCTCGGTGACCATGGTCGTGCTGTTGGGCTGGAACGCGATGCCGTGTGGGCGGCGGTCCTCGTGGGCATGGTGACCGGGCCGTTGCTCGTGACGGCCGCGGCCGGTGTGCGGGCCCTGGTCGAGCAGGTGCTGCACCGCGGCGTCCAGGAGGCCGAGCTCGCTTCCACCGCCGGTCTGCTCAGCGGGGCCCTGTGCTGTGCGCTCGTCGCCACCGCATCCCAGGGACCTGTCGTGGGCATCATCGCGGCCGGAACCGGCACCTGGGTCGCAAGCAGCCTGGCCGTCGGGGTGCTGTTGCCTCCTCCAGGCCCGGACGGACAGCAGTTTCAGTTTCGAGCTGCGGGGGGCGTCCGGCTGGGCGGAAGGCCGATATGGCCGGTCCTTCCGTTTGCTAGCGGTTGGTATCAGCGGCTAGCTATGGTGGTGGGTATGGGAAAGCAGACGAACATCCGACTGGACGAGGGCGTCAAGGCGGCCGCCGAGGAAAGGGCCAAGCGCCGCGGTTTGAGCCTGCAGGGGTACGTGGCCGATCTGATCGAGCAGGACGTGAAGGAGTCACGCGCCGCCTTCATGGCCGGCGCCTCGGCGTTCCTGGCCGCCTACGCCGACCGGTTCGAGGCGGAATTCGGTGAGGACCGGTACCCCGGTCTCCCGGCGGGGCAGGCAGAGACTGCGCCAAGGGACGCCGCGTGAACCTCCGGATCGACCTCGCCTGGATCTTGGCAGTGGCCCAGCAGATCCCAGGGGATCCCGAGGTTGTCGACTACGGGGTGCCTGTCGCGGCGGAAGCACGTCATCGTGCGGAGGTCCTCGACCACGAGGTCTACCCCGAGCCACACCACAAGGCGGCGGCTCTGCTGTGCGAGCTGGCCAGGAACCCCAGCCTGGAGGTGAGGAACCTGCTGTTCGCAGTCACGGTGACCGCGGCCTACCTGTCGGCGTGCGGTCTCCCCGTGAGCCCCGGCCTGGACACCGTTCTCCCCCTGGCCCGCGCGGCACGGGACGGGCTGCCGGTGCGGGACGTCGCCGCTCAGCTCAAGACCTGGACGAACTGATTCGCCCGCTCGGCCGGCTCGTAGCCTGCGCCGGGGAGCCACCGTCACACCGTGCGCGTGGAGACACCCAGCCCGTCGGCGACCAACCGTACGCGCGCGGCGCTCAAGTCTCCCTCGGCCCGCAGCTGCTCCAGCCGGGTCACGGCCGTGCCCCGCTCGGAGACGACATCGACGAGCACGACCATGCGCACGCCGCCCCGAGCGAGAGGCATCCGGCCTGATGGCTGAGACTTCATGGCAGAAGGTCGTCGCCGACCTTCAGCAGCTCTGTGCCGAACCGACCGAGGCGCAGCGTGCTGCAGCTGCCGCACTGGGCCTTCCCCTCACAGCGGCAACACCCGCGCCTGTCGCGGCGGCTCTTCTACGCGCCCGCCTTGGCACAGAACTGGAGTTGCGGAAGCCAGCGTCCTTCGGCGATACCGAGTACGAATACCTTGAACGCCTTGCCGCTGAGACTCATCTGGACATTCCGAGTAGTACCGAGATCGGGAGCCGAGAGCTGCTGGACGCATGGATCAAAGTCGCACTGGCGAAACGGTCCGTGGTCCATCTCGAGTGGCTATGCCCCGCGGCAGGTGACGTCGTCGTCATCGCAGCAGAACGAGGAACCGCGGAGAACCGGCATGGTCTGATCGCGTCAATCAGCGGCAACGGCCGGTTGAACTTCCGTGGGGGGGCGGTGGAGGTGGATGGCCGCACCTCGTCAAGCACATCGCCAAGGCTGGGAGCAGCGACTACGCCGAGCTCCGCCGCAAGGCGCGCGAGGAAGCCGAAGCCCGCATGCGTCCCCCGAACTCGTCTCCGCCAGCGATCACACCCGGCTTGACCGGTGGAAGACCGATCGTCACCCCACCCTCGCGGCGCGTGAGGCGCTCAAGGACGCGCTGGCCGACGCCACTGAAGAACGGCCCATGCAGGTCGTTCTAGAGTCCTCAAGTCCAGTTCGGTAACCACTACATGGCCGACTTCCTTATCGCCGGCCGCACCTCGGTAGGTCTGCGATGGATCCTCGTCGAACTGGAGAGTCCCACCCACCGGCTCACGAACCCGGGGAACCACCGCGCTTCGCCTGCCCTCCGTCATGCCGTCGACCAGATTGAAGACTGGCGGCAATGACTCACGTCCAACCTCGCCTACGCCCGGGCCCCGCGCGACAGTGACGGCTTGGGGCTTCCGGGGATCACCGCTGACGCCCGCGGCTTGATCATCATCGGGAGAGAAGACTCCTCCGACAGCGCCAGCGAGATCCGGGACACCCAGTTCAGGAACAGCAGGATCGAGGTTCGCACGTACGACTGGCTCCTGCGAGCAGCAGAGGACATCCACTCACTCGGATGGGGCTTGTTCGACATCGAGATCGGCGTCGACGAGGACGACTGGTAGGCCTCAACCGCCGCTGCCACTTCCCGTGTCCAACACCGCTGATGTTCTCGTATTCATTGACAATCGAGACACCTCATCGGAGGGCTGGGGCGGTCCTGATCGCTGCACCAGCATGGCGGCCCCACGGGCAGGCCGCCTTCTGGTACGAGAAGGAGACGGTATTGATCACCATGGACGTCCAGCGCTGCGGCAGCTCGGTCCTGGTTGGCGCCAGCGGGAACCTCGGGGAGGACGCGGGTACGGCATTCCAGCGGGCGCTCGACCAGATCACCGCCGACGAGCGGGACCTCGTGATCGATCTGCACGGCGTCGTGTCCATGGACTCCGACGGCTTGCTCCACCTCTTGGAGCTGCACCGGCGCGCGGAGTGCCTGGGTCTGCGCGTCCTGGTCGTCGGCTGGCAGCCACAGCCCCAGCGACTCATGGCCCAGGTCGCCGGCATCCGCGGGCCGGGCTCGGCTACCGGAGAACGGTACGCGGTGGCGGGCTTCCGCCGCCTGCTCCAGGAACGAGCACAACAGGCACGGGACGTCGCGGATTTCGGACCGGATCGAGTGGGCCACTTCTAGACGAGCCGGTTAGGGAGACGTGACCAGGAGATACGGCGAAGGGGCCCGGCATGCCGGGCCCCTTGTGGCAGGGACAGGAGTCGTAGCGAGCTAGGGCTTGTGCCCTCAGAGCTCGCCGTCCGGAGTCCCGTCAACGTCGTCGACGACGCGCAGGCCCAGCGGTTCCAGGAATTGCGGCATCAGCGCCATCTGCTCAACGAGCGTTGGCCGCTTCTCCCCGCCGCCCTTGGGCATGCCGTAAGCGACGGCCGACCGGCCGGGCAGGAAGAGGGTGCTGTCCAGCGCATCGGCACCTGTGCCCCGCGTGTCCGGCGGTACGTTGCGATCCATTTGCTCCCCCTCGTCGTGGCGGCCGCATACGGCGGCTCCGCGTCAGTGTGTCATCCGGCACTGACAACGAGACTGGGCCGGGTTCGGGCAAGTCCCTGCCTAGTAGTGCTTTGTTAGCTGGTCTTGTCACGGTTGATGTTCGGTAGTTCGCTGGCTGTATGAGGGCTGGGGAACTTGCGGCGTGTCGGGTCCGGTTGGAGGAGTTCGTCTCGGAGGTGTTCGCGCCGTTGGTGCGGCGGGATCAGCGGGTCAAGGGCGGCCTGTATCTGCGGGGCTTGTTGCTGGACGGCCGGCGGAAGTCGATGCAGCCGATGGCCGAGCGCCTCGGGATCGACCATCAGCAGTTGCAGCAGTTCATGACGTCCTCGACCTGGCCCGTTCAGGAGGTGCGGGCGCGGCTGGCGTGGCGGGCCGTGCGGGCGGTGCGGCCGCAGGTGTGGGTGGTGGACGACACCGGCTTCCCCAAGGACGGCAAGGCGTCCGCGGGGGTGGCCCGGCAGTACTCCGGGACTCTGGGGAAGGTCGGCAACTGCCAGATCGGTGTCAGTGTCCACGCCGCATCAGACACCGCCTCGTGCCCGCTGGCCTGGCGTTTGTTCCTGCCCGAGTCCTGGGACGGCCCGGAAGCGGCCGACCGCCGCAGGGCCTGCCGGATCCCCCAGGACGAGCACCACCAGCCGAAATGGCAGCTCGCATTGGACATGCTCGACGAACTCGCCGGTGTCGGGCTGAGGCCCGCCGCGCTGGTCGCGGACGCAGGCTACGGCGCGAATGCGGACTTCCGCCACGGCCTGGAGGACCGGGGGCTGGCCTACGTCCTCCAGGTGAAAGGCGAGATGACCGCCCACGCCGAGAACGCGGAACCGCACCAGCCCGCCTATGGCGGTCTGGGTCCGCGGCCGCTGCCGCGTTACCGCACCCGCCCGGTCTCTCTGCGTGAGCACGTGCTGGCCACCGGACGGGAACAGGGACGTGCCGTGGTCTGGCGCAAGGGCTCCAGAGCTGCCCTGAGCTCACACTTCGTGCTTATGCGGGTCCGTCTCGCCGGGCGACGCCCGAAACCCGCTGCCGACGGAACGATCCCGCTGACCTGGCTGATCGCTCAGTGGCCCGAAGGGGAAGCGGAGCCGGTGAAGTACTGGGTTTCGAACCTGCCCGCCAGCATCCCGGCGAAGGACCTGGTCAGGCTCGCGAAGTCACGCTGGCGGATCGAACACGACTACCGCGAACTGAAAACGGCACTGGGCCTGGACCACTTCGAGGGACGGTCCTTCACCGGCTGGCACCGCCACGTCACCCTCGTCACCGCCGCCCACCTGTTCCTCACCGAGCAGCGGACCTGCCCAAAAGTCCCTGCCAGGGCCTGACTCTCTACCAGGCCCTGGACCTCCTCCAACACGTCATCGCCACCTGGACCGGCACCTGCCCCACCTGCCGACAACCCACCCCATGGCAGCCCCACGACACCAGCTAACAAAGCACTACTAGGACTTGTCCGGACGATCTTTGGGTTGCCCTGGCTCTGCGGGGTGTTCGGCTTCCTTGAGAGGTGATGGGTTGGTGGTTTCTGCCGCCCGCGCCTACGCCGCCGGTGCACTACTCCTCAAATACCTGCTTGAACGTCGGTGCCGCAAGGCCGATGGTGGCTGCATGCATGACGTGAAGCTTTCGGATGGCGTTGTCACTCTGTCTCCTCCGCGCCTGGATGACGCCGATGAGCACCTGGCAGGCGAGGACGAGCTGCTGGTGCGGTGGCTCAGTGGGAGGCCAGGCACCCGGGAAGGCACCGAGGTGTACTTCCGCCACTGCATCGAGCAGTGGGCCACCCGTGGACCGTTGCGTGCGTTCGGGATCCGTGTGGCTGCCGAGTCAACGCTGGCGGGTTATATAGACCTGCGCTTCGAGATGGCGGGCTTGGTGCCAGGACAGGTCAACATCTCCTACGGTCTCTACCCTGCCTGGCGGAGTCAGGGACTGGTGACCCGCGCTGTCCGCCTGATCTGCCAGTACGCCGCAGCTGAAGGGGCGACCCAAGGAGTGATCCGGGTGGACCCGGAGAACTCCCGGTCGGCAGCGGTCGCGCGACGGTCAGGTTTCACCTACGACAAGCGGGTTCCGGAAGCGGATGGCAACCAATGTGACTGGTACGTCCGCAGCCTGGCTGACGAAGTCGATCTGCCGATCATGTGACTACTCCGCGCCCAGGTCGTTGATGTGGGCATGGGGCGGGGTGATTTGACGGATGCCGAGTGGGATCGGCTGCTGCCGTTCCTTCCGGTCAGCAATGGGCGTTGTGGTCGGTGGCGGGATCACCGGCAGGTGATCGACGGCATTCTGTACCGGGTTCGGACCGGCGTGCAGTGGCGTGACCTGCCCGAACGATTCGGGCCGTGGAAGACCGTCTACGAACGGCACCGACTGTGGTCGGGCGACGGGACTTGGGAGCGTCTGTTTCAGCAAGTCCAGGCCGAGGCCGACGCGGCGGGTGAGATCGACTGGGACATCTCGGTCGACTCCACCATCGTGCGGGCGCATCAGCACGCGGCCGGCGCCCGCACCGACCCGCCTCCAGCGCCAAAGGGGGCCGAAACGTCAGAACACCAGGACGAAACGCCGTGGCAGAGTCTCGTCGCCCGGCTGGTGGAGGTGGTGCTGGAGGTGAGGGCCTGGGCCGCTCGCGCGGCGGGTTCACCACCAAGGTCCACCTGAGCGCGGACGGCCGCTGCCGCCCCCTGTCCCTGATCGTCACACCAGGTCAGCGGGCGGACTGCACCCAGTTCAAGCCTGTCTTGGAGAAGATCCGCATCCCCAAACTCGGACCGGGCAGGCCTCGTAAGAAGCCCGACAGCGTCGCCGCCGACAAGGCCTACAGCAACGGACCCTGCCGCGAGTACCTGCGGCGTCGCGGCATCCGACACGCGATCCCGGAGAAGACCGACAGCCAGGCTGCCCGCCTCCGCAAAGGCTCAGCTGGCGGACGGCCGCCAGGCTTCGACGAAGAGCGCTACAAGAAGCGCAACACCATCGAACGGGCTATCAACCGCCTCAAACAGCACCGGGCAGTCGCCACCCGCTATGACAAACGCCGCTACGTCTACCTCGGCACCGCAACCGCCGCAGCCCTCACCATCTGGCTCCGATCATGATCGGCCGGACAAGTCCTAGGCGCGGACGATGTTCTCGGCCTGGGGGCCCTTCTGTCCCTGGGCGACGTCGAAGGTGACCTGCTCCCCCTCGTTCAGCTCCTTGAAGCCGTGTCCGCTGATGTTTCTGTAGTGCGCGAAGACGTCCGGTCCGCCGCCGTCCTGGGCGATGAATCCGAAGCCCTTTTCTGCGTTGAACCACTTCACGGTGCCGCTGGCCATGCTGGTGTCGTTCGTCATCGCCGGGGGTCCCGGCCGGGGTGGATACGGGGCGCCCAAGAGGGCGCCCGGGGACCGTTTTACCCCAGCCGGGGCTCGGATATCCGGGCTATCCCGGTCGGCGCGCTTGCAGAGTGTCGGGAGCCGTGGAGAGATCGACTTCCGAGTCCGCCTCGTCCCGCGATCGGGTGAGGATCACGCGCCGGATCGACGAGCGGTGCTACTTGCCCTTGGCCGCTTCCTTCAGCTTGGAGCCCGCGGAGACCTTCACGCTGTAGCCGGCAGGGATGTCGATCGGGTCGCCGGTCTGCGGGTTGCGGGCCGTGCGAGCGGCACGGTGGGTGCGCTCGAAGGTAAGGAAGCCGGGGATGGTGACCTTCTCGTCGCCCTTGGCGACGACGTCGCCGACGGCCTCGGCGAGCGCGGCCAGAACGGCGTCGGCGTCCTTGCGGGTCACCTCGGCGCGCTGGGATGCAGCGGCCACCAGCTCGGTGCGGTTCATAGCGTAGTACTCCGTATCTGTGGTTCGCCCGAACCGCCTCGCGGGCAGGACTGGTCGCCCGCAATCCTGTCACTGACCTCTGACACTCGCCGTCGGCCACGCGCGCCCTCTTGAGCGGAGCCCGTCACCGCGTCGGTCGCGCGGGTGCTCGCTTGCCGGCGGCGTGCCGGCCCGGGCGGGATCAGCGTGGGCGAACACGCCGGCGGTCCGGCACGTCCAGTGGCATCCACCCGGACAAGGCCGTTCCGTCAATCCGTTGAGCGCGCTGTCACGGGGCGTACGGCAGGTCGGCGGCGGTCATGTCGCCGCGGACAGCTGGTAACAGGTACGTATTCGTGATGCGTCGTATTCCTGCGTGTGGCCCCACTGAGGGCCGTGCTTACTCGCAGGTCAGGGCCCTCGGTGCTTGGTCTGCGCCGGGGATGAGTAAGCGGGCGGAAGCAGAGGTGGTAGGAACGTGGGGTGACGTTCTACGAGGACATGAGCCTCTACACCTACTGGGACGGTGGAGAGTCGTTCACCGACGTGACGACGGGCTATCGCTTCCTGAGCTTCGAGCCGCAGTACGAGCGCGTAAACGTCGGCTGGCTGTCGGGTGATCAGCCGTGGGCCAGCGGGGTAGCGCCGGCGGGCTTCATCGAGAAACTTGAGGCTGTCCTTGCGGTACAGGCGGTCAACCAGATGATGGGCCTCCACGACTGTGAGCTGTGCCCGCCCTCGGACAAGCAGCCGCCAGAGTCGTACGAGCCGCGGCCGGGGCACCGGCGAAGCAGCGTCGGGACAGGTGAGATTCGCATTCCGGCCAGGCCGGACACGGCGTTCGCAGCTCCGGTGCTCGTCGGCCACTACGTCGTCGATCACGGATACCTGCCGCCCACGACCTTCATCGACGCGGTGCTCGAGTTCGATCCGAGCGGTCATGGGTCCGCGGAGTACCCGTGGGTCCGCTTTCCCTGGATCCCCGAGGATGCGGTCCACTACGACGCTTCGGTCGAGTGACCGGCAGCAGGAACCGCGAACAGGACCGGTAGCGAGGCGGCGCTCTCCTGTAGCCCTGAGGCTCTCGGCTCACTTGTCCGGCTCTGTCCACATCACCTCGACCCGGTCGGAGGTGACGTCGAACCCGAGCAGCGGCTCGGTACCGCCGCCCTCGGGGAACAGTGGTACCGACTTGCGCAGCCGCCGTCCGATTGCGGTCAGAAGCCCGCACAGGACGTCCAGCCGAGCCTGCCCCTGGAGTTCCCGGAGGTCGACGTCGAAGTCGATCTGCTCGGTCCCGAGGAAGCGGAAGATTGCACAGACCTCCGGATCGGGCCACACCTTCAGGGTCGGGCACTCGGCACCGGCCAGACGGGAAAGTACGGCTTCGGCTCGGGGCAGTGGCAGGACCTTGTCGCCCTCGGCGTACTCGAAGGCCCAGTTCTGTTCCTCGACCAGGTCGAGCACGGCCTGCCAGTCCTCCGTCGTCGTACCGTCAACGAACACGTCGGGGAGGTAGCTGCCGTCGGTCGGGTCGAGCAGCCACGCGACCTGGTCGTGCCACAGCAGATCAGTCATCCCGTCATCGTGCCCGCCGGGGCTTGCAATGCCGACTGAATTTCCCGAAGTCCGGCCCCTTCAGGCCGTCACGGGGCTCGACGCTGCGGCGTATCTCGGGCGGGGACTGAGCGGCGGGTTGTGGCGCCTGGACGCGCCCCACGCCCAGGCCCTCGCCGTACTCCTCGCCGCCCGGCGCGAGCTCCCCCGCGAGGCGCCATCTGCCCCGTCATCGCGGCCCCGGCGCCGCGTGCTCGGGTACGGCTGGAAGGGCATCGACTCCGGCCGTTGAGCACCAGCAAAGCTCAGTTGTCCGGTGCCAGCTTCCGGTTGGTGCCGGATCGGCTAATGTCCAGGTCCAGGAGCGTGGCCAAAGCCGTGCCGCTGTTCCAAAAGCCGAGCAGGTCAACGTCGACGAGGACCAGGCCGTGGCGGGCTGCGAAAGCCCGGGCCTGCTTGGTGAACTTGCACGAGGCGACGAAGACCGGAACGTCCGCTCCGTGTTCGCTGCGCGCGGTGCCATTGAACTTCTGGAGGTCCGGGCTGCCGACGGTGCGGTGCTTCGCGTAGCGCTTGCACTGAACCACGATCTTCCGGCCGTCCGGCAGCCGGCCCATCACGTCGGCACCCAGATCATTGGTGGCGCCTACTCGGCGGACCTCGGTGCAGCCGTCCCGGCGGCACAGGTCCGCGACGTACTCCTCGAACTCCGCAGGCTCCAGCGACCAGACCCCCTCCATCGATCGCACGGCTTGGACCCGCGCCTGCTCCGCCAGCCGGACCCTCTCCGCCTCGGCCTCACGACGCCCAGCACGCACCAGGACCCCGGCCAGGCCCCCAACCCCCAAGACAGCTAACACCACCAGCACCGCCGTGCCAATTCCCATGCTCCGCCCCTCCCCTCCATGGCTGTCAGCCAGCTACAGCTCCCCATCCACGCCACGGTCTATCCCCGGGGGGAGGCGTCTGGGCGGTCAGGCAGACGGGACGGCCACCTCGTACAGGCGAAACAGGCCGGTGAGGAACTGTCGAAGTAGCGGCCGAGCCTGGTCCAAGTGCTCAAGCTCGTCGTGGCCGAACCGGAAGACCTCGTAGCCCGCGAGCTTGAGGTCGCGGTCGCCGGCCACCATCTCCGCGTACTTCGTGCTGTCGGGCCGCTGCCCGCCGTGACTGGTGTAGTGCTGGGACCCATCGACCTCGAGAACGATGCGCGGGCCGTGGGGCAGCAGGAGCAGAAAGTCCATCCGGAAGCGCAGCAGCGCGTCGGGGCCGCGCTCGCGGACGGTCTTGTGGTCCCAGTGGAGCCACACCTTGGGCAAGAGGGCGGGGAGGTCGTAGACGGCAGGCCCGAGGATCTCGTGGTAAAGCGTGAACAGGTTGTGCTGCCCGGGAGAGTTCTCAGGCAGGCTGCGGCGGAGCCGGGCGTAGAGGGACTTCTTGGCCTCAGCTTCGCTGGAAATCTGGTGCCACGGCCCCGGCTCTCACGCGGCTGAGCTGGTGGGACAGCCCGGGACCTTGTCCCGGACAGTCCGGGACAGTCCGGGACAAGGGATTGCCGTTGTGCCCGGCTGTACCGGGACCCCAGCCTGTGTACTGCACGAGCGATCAGCCCTCGGGCTCACCAAGCCCCTCCGGCCCGCCGCCGCCGCGATCGCTGCTTCTGCGCGCGAGCCGCCGGGGTACGCCGCGCGGCCCTCGAATCCCGGGCCCGTTGGCCTCTCCTCCCATCGAAAGGGAACCAATGCGCATACGTCTTGCCCTCGCAGTCGGCACCACGCTTCTGGCCACGGCTACAACTACGGGAACAGCGGTGGCGGCTCCGGTCAGTGCAGCCTCCCCTGTCTCCAAGTGCCGTGACTTCTACGCCTCAAAGGATGGCTACGCCGAGACATACGGGACGATCTGCTGGAAGGTCTACGACAACGGAGGCGTGGACAGCGGCTCCCTTAAAGGCACGATCCTGGACACTGTCGGCGCCGACAACAAGTGCGCCTACGCGAACGTCAAGACCGTGTTCACGAACGGCGCGTCAGTGATCAACGAGACCGAGCGCGCCTGCGGGCAGGGCCAGGCCGTGCACTACTCCACAGGCCGCCGCGACGTCCAGGGCCTCTGGGTCCAGGCCTGCGTAGAGGGCCGGGGCTGCACCGGTTGGCGCTGATCACGGACGGCGACGGCTCTGACCTGACGCCGACATCCCACGCACGCCCGGACGCCAGCCCGCCGAGGCCTCCCCCGCCCTGGCGGGTCCGAGCGTCAGGGCTGCCCGCCTTGACGCCGGCCTCCCGTAGCCGAGGCGCCCCGCAGGGCGCTCTCCAAGGCGCCTCGCGGGACGCCTCCAGATGCCCCGGCGGGCCGCAGCAGCGCAGGTCAGGGCCCGTGGTCAAAGGGGGCGCCGCGCGCCGACTTCTTCCACACGGCACCCCTTGCGCAGATCCGGCGGCCGCAGCCGCCCCCACGCGCCAGCTGGAATCGCCTGTGTGATCGCGGCCCTGAATCGACCGGCGGGCCCCGGGCCACGCCAAGGGCTTCGGCTCATCGCCAGCGAAGCGGCTTGAAGGAGGACACGGGCGTCGTGTGCGGCGCAATCCAGCTGTCCGGACCCGGGCAGGGGCGGATATAGTGAGAGCACCAACTGTTACTCAGGCGCAGAAGGCCCTACCACCACGGTGGAGGGCCTTCTGTCATGTCCAGCTCCCGTCCAGGTCAGGCGACCTGGAGCTTCGGACGGCCCGTCGGGGCGGGCGGTGCCTGGTTGTAGGTCGGGAGCTTCAGGTTGGGCAGGTCCCCTGCCTGGATTCTGACGAGCGTGGTGCGGAACGCAGCCTCCATTGCCTCGGGGCTTTCGTACTTGGCCGCGAGCGGGTGGAGCCGGTAGGAGTTGCCGGTGCGCTCCTCACTGCGCGGCCTGAGCACGATGTTCAGGTCGCACAGAGGCGCCATGAGTCCGCTGACGGCCTGGGGCGTGACCCCGTACTCGGCCGCCATGTCCTTCTGGCGTACCGGCAGCGCTCCCCCGAAGTCACTTCGGGAGACGAGGTACTGGAGGAACTTGACGGCGGACCCTGACAGCGGCAGGGCCCAGATGCGCTCCGCGACGATCGGAGACATAACGTTAGCCATGGGACAGCCTTCCTCGTGATCGGTCGCCCGTGCACGGGCCTGGCAGCACTATCAACCGGTGCGTTTCCTTCCACGAAGGTCGGCCTCGGCCCCGAAGTCGAGTTCCAGCTCCTCCTGATGGGCGCCTTCGGGGCCCACCGCGTACGGGAACACTTCGGTGTCGTGGTCGTGCCGGTCGGCGATCTCGGCGAGTACCTCGTGCTGGGCCGTGCTGTTGCCGTGGAACCACAGCCGCACGTTGATCTGGATCCGGCCGTTGCCGGCTTTCTCTACCCAGTTGTAGCCGCACAGCGCCTGGACTGCGCGGTTCACCGTGGAACGTGTGATCATCTTGCCGCCCTTCTGGGCGGCGATCTTGTTCAGTCCGTCGGTGATCTCCTGCTGCGTGTACTGGGCGATGCCGGTACCCGGTACCTGCCCGCCGGCCACGAAGAGGAAGACGCAGAGCTGGGACTTGGTGATGCTGTTCGCGACGGCCAGCTGCGCGAGCAGCTGCGTGAACCAGTTGCTGGCCAGGCTGTATCCGGCGCCGCCGGCCATGTCGTGGACGGCCCGCGGGTCCGCCGCGTACTCGAAGTGGACGCCCTTGAGACGGCGTCGTCCGCTGGGGTCGGCGGCCTGGGCCACCTTCTCCCCGAGTTGCTGGCCGAGGACGGCCAGGATGTCTCCGTACTCGGCTTCGTTCCCTGCCGCTGCGGGGACGGGTACAGACCGGGGCCCGCGCCGACGACGGGCGGGCGGATCAGATGTCACAGGACCTCCTTGTTACTCAGGCGGTCCGAGACTATCCAAAAAATCAACGTGCGCTTGTCTTTTGGCGCGTCGGCGCGCCGACGGATGCGCCCGATCGACACCCCACCCAGCAGGCGCGCCAAAAGTACACGGTGCGTGAAGTTATCCTGTACCCAAGCGACGAAAGTCCACAGCTGCTTGATTTTAGTTGTCGCAATGACGGCACATCTCGCGGAGTCCAAAATCTGCGTGGCGGCCCAGACTGACATCTGCCCGACACTCTGACCTGCGGTGATCCCAGGCCGGTTGGCGCTCTCAGAAACTCAATGGGTGCTTTAGTTTCCGGCCAAATGTGCCCGCTGGGTCCACACTTCGAGACACCAAACGTGTCCGGGGCGACACATAAGATCGCCCAAAACCGCAGGTCAGCGGCGCGCCAGGGCGGCGTCCTCTTACTAAAGAGCAACCTGGCAACGGGCATCAGCATGCACCCGAGGTCAGTCGGCCGAGCCATTAACACCTGCTCATGTCAGCCGTCTCCCGGCCCCTGACACACAGCCAGTGGACTCCATTGCACCCACTCCCCTATCCACACCAGCCATACAACGGTCATTTCAGCCGGCCTGCTGCATGTCGTCTGGCCTGGGAGCCCCCTCCTCAGCCCCATCTCCGATCAGCCACGGTTTGCTTCGGCCCTCATGCCCAGTGAGGGCGCCCAGCGCCCGAGGGGTGCACAGCCGACCGTCAGGGAGGCGGTGCAGGGCTTGAGGGTGAGCTGGTCCAGGGCGCCCAAGCGCCTGGCGAGGGGGTCTGGGGGGCGAGTAGCCCCCCATGCCTAGGCCGGTCCAGCGCGGCCTAGGCGCTGGCGGGGTCCAGGGGCTGGCCCCTGGGATTTAGGGTCCGCAGCTGAAAGGAGGACAAGAACCCTGACCGAGTCCCCCTTGTCCGTGATAGCCGAGCACACCCGGCAGCGGTACAGGAGCCCGGACGGCTCCCTCACTTAAGCGATCCCGAGTTTTCCGGCACAACGGCATAAAATCGACCTGTAGAACGGCCCCTCAGAGAGCCGATCGCAACTCTCCCGGTGTGATGTGACCTTCCCTCACGCAAAAGGCTGTCAGCAGGGCGTACAGCGCTTTCAGGTCGCTGACGGCCAGCTCCAAGGCTCTGGAGGGACACCTCAACGGCTCAACTGAAGTCTGAGCGTTGTTGTTGGCACGCCGGGTAGCGGTTGGCGCGCTGACCTGCTGGGACTTCGCGAGAAGCCATACGGGAACCGGTGCAAGCGCGCTGTTCTGGGGGCATGTGTGAGCGTTCACGTTTTTCCCCATCTCGGGTGGTTTGAGCGTCATGTAATTCCTCATCCCGACTTCTCCTAATTGGCCATGGGTACGACGGAGTTCGGAATCGAGGGACCTGGTCATCGCGGAGGCGTGTGGGCGGCCCTGGGCCTGTGGTTCGGAAGGCCGATGGTCAGCCCGGATGGCAAGGAGAACGTTCGTCGTGGTCGACATCACCGAGATCTACGTCCACTGGTACGCGGGCCGCTCGAAGAGCGAGCTGGCTGCGTCGCTGGGGGTGGATCGCAAGACGATCAGGAAGTACCTGGAGCCGGCGGAGGCGTCCGGGATCACGCCGGGCGGGCCGCCGATGCGGGAGGCCGACTGGGGCAAGCTGATCAAGGGCTGGTTTCCCGAACTCGCTGACCGGCGGCTGCGGCAGATCACCTGGCCTGAGATCGACCAGCACCGCGACTACATCAAGAATCTGCTGGGGACGGTGACCGTTTCCACGATCCACCAGCGGCTGCGGGACGAGCACAAGCTGGATGTGTCGATCTCCTCGTTCCGCCGCTGGGTGCACGCCACGCTCCCGGACGAGACGACAAGGTCGCAGGTCACGGTCTTGCGCGATGATGTCGAGCCGGGCTCGGAGGCTCAGATCGACTACGGCCACCTCGGCCAGTGGACCAATCCGAAGACCGGCAAGCGGCACCGGATCTGGGCTTTCGTGATGGTGCTGCCTTGCTCGCGGCACATGTTCGTCCGCCCGGTCCTCTACCTGCACCAGCACGCCTGGACCGAGGCCCACGTCGCCGCCTTCCGCTACTTCGGGGGCGTCCCTCGCCGGCTGGTGCCGGACAACCTGCGGACCGGCGTCGACAAGCCTGATCTCTACGATCCGAAGATCAACAAGGCGTATGCCGAGCTCGCCACCCACTACGGGGCCTTGGTGGATCCGGCTCGTGCTGCCCGGCCCAAGGACAAGCCGCGGGTCGAGCGGCCGATGCCCTATATTCGGGACTCGTTCTGGCGGGGGCGGGAGTTCACCTCGATCGAGCACATGCAGGCCGAGGCTGTGACCTGGAGCCAGAAGGTGGCGGGCCGCCGGCGGTGCCGACCGCTGCAGGGAGCCGCCCCGATGGCGGTGTTCGAGGCCGTCGAAGCCGAGACCCTGCTGCCGCTGCCGCCCACCCCGTTCGTGCTGGCCCGCTGGTCGACGGCGCTGGTCGGGCCGGACATCCACATCAAGGTCGGCCGCACCCTCTACTCGGTTCCCTGGAAACTGATCGGCCGCAGGGTCGACGTCCGCTCGACCGCCACGATGGTGCAGATCTTCCTCGACGGCGACCTGGTCAAGACCCACGTGGCACTTGAGCAGGGCAAACGCACCGACAGGACCGACTATCCGCCGGAGAAGATCGCCTTCCAGATGCGCACGCCGATCTGGTGCCGGACCCAGGCATCCGAGGTCGGAGACGCCTGCCGGACCGTCGTCGACCAACTGCTGGAGGTCAACGCCCTCTACCGGCTCCGCGCCGCCCAGGGGATCCTCGGTCTGAAGAAGAAGTACGGCGACGCGAGGCTCGAGGCCGCTTGCGCGAGGGCCATCACCGTCGGAGATCCGTCCTACCGCACCATCAAGGGCATCCTGATCGCCGGCACCGAGACCGATCCGGAGCCCGAATCCAGCGGCGACGCGGGAGCCGCAGCCTTCCTCCACGGGCCCAAGCGGCTGTTCGCCTCCGTCGCCCCGTCCGAGACGGCGGACGAGATCCACGACGACCAGGTCCACGGCGAAGCTGAGGGAAGCATCTGATGAGCGTGATGGACTCTGCCCTGCGTGAGTCGCTGAAGTCGCTGCGGCTCTCGGGGATGCTGGAAACCCTCGATGCCCGCCTGGCCCAGGCCCACGGCGGCGAGCTCGG
>NZ_JBIAHP010000043.1:0-31865 GCF_042870715.1 Streptomyces sp. NPDC006463
CTGGCCATGCGACGACCTGCTCGACCTCGCGTCACCTTACGGGGATCACCCCGACTACCCCGAGACGTAGATCGTTTTACGGGACAACCCTTAGCCGTAGCTACACGAGTACAAGGCCGAGTCGGGGGCCGTCTCGGGCAGGCCGCGGGCGAGCTGCGGCCCCTGAGCCCTGCCCCGCGCGGTCCGGCGAGGCTGAGGCGGAACGTGAAGGGGGCTAGGAGCGCCGATCTCCGGCCGAGCGTGGAAGTGCCGTTCATGATCCGCGAGCCGCACAGAGTCAGTTCGGCTGTCACTCGCCCTCGGCGTCCAGCCGCTGGTTAATGTCACCCGCCCACCGCTGAGCCCAGGCGCGGAGCTCGGCCGTCTCCTCATCAGTGAGGCCGTAAGCGGCGAACTCCTCGTCGTCTGCCCAGTCCGCGCCGACGAGGCGGTCGCGGAGGTCCTCAAGGCGGAACTCGTCGCGACCGTGCCGCTTGCCGAGGCGCTCCAGCTCGCCGGTATCGCGGTGGCGGGAGGCGGCATGGACGTCGATGAGGTCGCGGACGGCGCCGCGGTCAGCCAGTGCGCGGACCTTTGTTCCGATCACGGAGTCGAAGGCTAGGACCGGGCCGTATTCGGTCTGGGCGGGTGACGTCCAGAAGTGCTCCTTGAGGACGTCGACCTCGCAGTCCTCGCCGGTGTCCGGGTCGGAGACCATCAGCCGGGCTGATAGCGGGTCCACGTCGATCACCCGTGCTCGCCAGCCGCGAGAGTTCAACCCGCGCTCGAGAATGGTGACGATCTCCGCCATCGGGGCGGGGTTCTCGGTGGCGACGTCGAGGTCCTGGCTGAGCCGGTCGACGAGGCCGTGGGCTTGGACGGCGTACCCGCCGGTGATCACCAGTGGGTACGGGCTGCCGATGGAAATGACGTCGGCAAGGAGTCTGCGGTGAAGTGCGCTGAGGTTCACGCAGCGGTGCTTGCCTGGTCGGCGAGCTGGGGGAACGCTTCTTCCCAGACCTGCCGGATATGGCGGCTGACCAGGGTGCGCAAGACGGGCCACTGCTCGACCAGGAGGTCCTGGTTCAGGTATGCAGTCAGGTCGTCACGCTGGCCTTCCGCCAGGACGGTGCGGTAGAGACTCATACGCTGGCGGGGCCGGTCAAGATCATAAGAACGCAGACCGGACCACGCGACATGCAGGGGGAGCTCGACGGTGCCGCCCAGGGGGCCGGCCAGCTTGCTCAGCGAGGCGGGCAGGCGGCCGGCGTAGCGTGCGCGCAGTACGTCGGCGGTGGTCGGCGGTGACAGCGGGTGGGGCAGCGGAGCCATAAGAGCAGTATCCCGCGCCGCGCCCGTCGCTGGTAGCGCAGAGGCGCTATTGGGGCGCATTCTCATCACAGTCGAGTGCTGCTTTCTCAGGTCACAAGCTTGCCAGAGGGCGATGGTGTGATCGGCCAGGACTTCGTTGGCCACGCAGCTGGGTCAGCTCACACCTGACCGCCCTGTCCCAGGTGCGGGGCCACGGGGCCTTGGGTAGCGGTGAGTCCCCCAGGGGCATGGCCCGGATACGCCAGAAACCGCGATGATCTTGGTGCTTTGAGCGCCCCCGTCCCCCCACCGGTTCGGCTGACGAGGTCGGGTCAGCTGCCGGCCGTGCCGATTGCGACACTGCTCGAGGTCCCTGCTCGTGGCGTTCGTTGCAGCGCAGCATTCGCACGACTTGGGCAGCACACGGCTACTGCTTGTGCAACGGACGGCGGTGGTCTCTGGTATCGACCCTCGACAGTCCCACCCACTGCGGCGCCAGCTGTCACACTCGCGCAAGCCCGGCCTCCCGGTGCTTCGGGATCCTGCAGTTGGGCCGGCCGCAGACCTCACCGTCGGCTTTCACCGCTGGGCAGAGGCCTTCATGATCCCGGCACACGTCCGCGCCCGGGACGAGCGCCTCCCGGCAGATTCTCGTGCCACTGTTGTAGACGCACCGACCAAGGTCGGCGGCGTACTTAGGAGTGTGGTCCGCACATGGATCCCCATCCCGTTCAACGGACGCGGCGCACCACAGCCTCGGGCTTTTACGAACGGACAGCACAGGGTCCAGAGGTTCCATGCAGACCGGTCCGGAATACCGGTAGAGCTGTTCGGTGAGCTCCTCGTCGCCCTGCTGCCTGGCCAGCTCCGCCAAACCGCGCATCAGACTCGGAGAAGCACGCATGTGCCAATCGGAGTAGTCGTAGCCGTTCACGTACCCCGGCATGGGCACCAGTTCGCGGGCGGCGGCGAGAACCTCAGCGATCACACCGTCCCTTGTCATGACGCTGTTGCAATACGGGGACGGACCGTTCCCGGCACCGCGGCCTCCTCGGAGAGCGCGTGTGGTCTTCGCCGCCTGGCACGTCCTGGTGGCTGTCAGCGGGGCCGCGCACGCCCCGCTCGGGCATCATCCCGGGCAGCGTGTCCAGGCGGCGTGTCGACGCGCCAGGCCGGCACGAACACCGACGTGTCCCGCTCTCGTGGTCCAGCGGCGGCAGTAACCCGCGGCAGCCGCCGCCGTGCCAGTTACGCACCCCCAACGAGGCAACGGGCGTTGGGATAAGGCAGCTCCTCGTCCCGAGACGCAGCGCGGGGCGATGGGCGATCCGACGAAAACACTCCGCGAGGGGGAGCCGCCGCGCCGCCGCCCAGGTGCTTTAAGGCGTCCGGCACGCTCGAAGAGCCCCACCCCTCGCCACACTCACCGCAGTCGTTGATGTCGTCATCCAGGTACTCGGGCCTCTCGGACCTCAGCTCAGGGACCGGCGGGGCCTCTACCGCCCGTTCGTGAACAGGCACAAGGGCCGACCAGCCGGTACGCATCATGTCCGCTTGCCACGTCACCTTGCCGAAGTAACCCGTTTTCCACGCGAAGTGTGGGTAGATCGGGGCACGCGGCCTTCACGTTCCTGGCGCGCTACTCCGCGCCGTACCGACGGCACCGTGCTCTCGGGGCCGGGACGCTCAGGATCCGTGCTGGGGTGGTGCCACCCCAGGCATCTACGAAAGAGCTCGCTACGGGACGTCATCCCCGCGGCGGGAAACGGTGCGAGAACTTCCGCCTGCCCCCTCAGGGTCTGTGCTGGGCGCCTTTCTCGCGGGCGCGAACGCGGTGACCTGTTGTCCGAGGAAGCGCCCAGCTGGTAATGGATCCGGTCCTAGCGCGGGGGCATAGCTCCTGGAATCACGACTTTCCCGAGACGGCCCGGGCAGCGCCGCTTGATCCCTGATCTTGAGTCGCTTTAGTCGCTGATGTGTTCTTTGGTCAGCTTGGTCTGCTGCTCCATGGCCCCTTACGAGTTGAGGCACTGTTCAGAGTCGAGGCCGGAACGTCGGGTGCTGACTCTCTTCGTGAGTCGCTTTGTCTGACCCACTGGCCGTGCTGTGAGCAGAGCGACTGAAGGTGAGCAACCCGGGAAGCTGTTGAGTCGCTGCTTGGGTCGCTGCAAAAGCTGCAGGTCAGGGGGCTAGTCCCATTGGAACAGCGACTGAAGCGACTGAAGTTCAGGTATATGAGGACATTCATGTGTGCGCGTGTGCGTCATATATAGGAGCCTTCAGTCGCTTCAGTCGCTGTGAGGGTCCCTTCAGGGGCTCTGGCCTGCGGTTTTGGCATCAGTGGTCGAAGCGACTGAGGTCGAATCGGTCGCTCAGCCTCGGTGCTCAGTCGCTGCCGAGGCTGCCGGAGGTTTGAGAGCCCGACACACCGGCCGGGTCTTTGCGACACGCTGCGCACGCTGCCGTGTCAGCTTCGCTAGTCTGTGTTCGTTGTTGAGTCGCTTCAGTCGCTGTGAGGGGAAACGAATGCCCGCTGAGCTGCGGTTTTCTCGCAGCGACTCAGGGCAGTTCACCCCTGAGCGTTCAGTCGCTGGCCTCCGGCTAGCCAGGTGGTGTGCCAGTAACGGCTGGCCAGTGCACCCACTTGCTCCCGGCCGGAAGACGCCTGCCTCCAACTGCCGCCAGTGCAACGAACCAGGGCACACCCATGCCAGCTGCCCCTGCCAGGCCGTCGGGCGCTGGTGCCACGGCTTTCACGCGGCAACCCTTGACTACGACCGCATCGAGCAGTGGTGGGGCAACACCCCCACCCTCGGAGTCGGAGTTGCCTGCGGTCCGGCAGGCTTGGTTGTCATCGACATCGACGCCCACCAAAGCGAACACCCCCAGCGGGACAAGGTCCTTCCGGGCATTCCCATCGGTGAACACATCGACCTCGCTGGCCTGACCACCGGCTACCACTCCCTTGCTGTGCTCGCCGCGCTCAGGGGCGAGACCACCCCTGCCGAGGACACCTCCACCCTCCGCGTTCGGACCCCCTCCGGTGGCATGCACGTCTGGTACCGCGCCACCGACGGCCGCCGCTGGCAGTGCTCCACCGGCTCCGGCAAGCGAGCCTTGGCGTGGCAGGTCGACGTCCGCGCCCACGGTGGCTACATCATTGCCCCCGGAACCACTACCACCGCCGGCACCTACACACCTGTCGGCCCCGCCCGCAAGCCTGCCCCGCTCCCGGCATGGCTCGCCCAGGAACTGCAGCGCACCGGACACCTTCCGGCTCCTCACATTCCGGCCCCCAGGCCTGTTCCGCCGCGCGCACGCCAAGCCGTCCTCGCAGCGGGCGGCGGCCGTGACCAGAGCAGTCGGCTGCTGGCCGCACTCCTCGGTGACGTCGCCGCCTGCGCCCACGTCACCGAAGGCGCCGGCTTCACCGAGAAGCTGAACCGCGCCGCGTACACCCTGGGCGGCCTCGTCGCCGCCGGCCACCTGACCGACACCGCAGCCGCATCAGCACTCCAGGAAACGGCCGACACCGCCCGCCCAAGCCAGGCACACCGCTCCGAACAGATCATCCGCAGCGGCATGGCCGCGGGCGCCAAGCGCCCCCTGCACCTCGGAGGCCGCCGGTGACCCCCGCACCCGAAACCGACGGCTTCCTCTTCGACTTCGACCCCGAAGCGATTGCCGCCCAGATCCTTGCCCAGGCACCCCCCACACCCGTCCCCTCCCAGGGAGGCGAACAAGCACACCTCGACCACGCCACCCCTGCGGGACTCCTCCCGGACACCCTCAGCGACCGCGGCAACGCCAAACTGTTCGTGCGCCTGTACTCGGGCGACTACCGCCACGTGCCCGGCCTGGGCTGGTACCGGTGGGACACCACCCGATGGCAGGTCGACGAGGACGACACCGTCGTCTGGGCCGCGGGCGACCTCGCCGAAGCCATCGCTACCACCGACCCGCGCGGCATCCACAGCAACCAGTCACTGCAGAAGCACCGCCGACGAGCCCTGAGCACCTCCGGCATGAACGCCATGCTCACCCAGGCCAAAGCCGCCCCTGGCATGGTCCTGCGCGCCGAACTCCTCGACGCCGACCCCTACGCCCTATGCACCCCGGCGGGCATCGTCGATCTCCACACCGGCCTCATCCGTGCCCCCCAGCCTGACAAGGACTTCCACTCCCGTTCGACGTCCACCGGCCCTAAGTCGCAGCCCACTCCGCGCTGGGACCGGTTCCTCGCCGACACCTTCGGCGCTGACGCCGAAGGCCGGGAGATGATCGACTTCCTGCACCTGATGCTCGGCTATTCCATCACCGGAGACGTCGGCGCCCAGGTCATGCCCTTCCTCTTCGGGTCCGGCAAGAACGGCAAGTCCGTCCTCCTCGACGTCCTGATGAAACTGCTGGGCGACTACGCGGACGCGGCCCCGCCCGGCTTCCTCATGGCCCGAACCTTCGACGGACACCCCACCGAACTCGCCGAGCTCCACGGCCGGCGGGTCATCGTCTGCTCCGAGGTCAAGCCCGGGGACAAATTCGACGAAGCCCGCGTCAAGCTCCTCACCGGCGGCGACCGCATCAAGGCCCGCCGGATGCGGCAGGACTTCTTCTCCTTCGCCCCCACCCACAAACTGTGGCTCATCGGCAACCACCGCCCCGAGGTCGGCACCGGCGGCTTCGCATTCTGGCGCCGTATGAGGCTGGTCCCGTTCGAGAAGGTCGTTTCCGACGAACGGAAGATCGACAACCTCGCCGACATCCTCGTCACCGAGGAAGGCCCTGGCATCCTCGCCTGGCTCATTGACGGAGCCCGTCGCTACCTCGCCGGCGAAAAGGACCTCACCGGCCCCGCACCCGTCCGCATCGCCACCACCGCGTACGCGGAAACCGAAGACCACACCGGCCGCTTCTTCGAAGAATGCTGCACCTTCCACACCGACCACCGCGCAGAACAGGCCCGCCTCTACAGCGTCTACCGCACCTGGTGCCAGAATGAGGGCGCGCCCACCATCTCCTCCCGCGCCTTCGCCGCGCGGGCCCGCGAGCTCGTAGGCCTCGCCTCACCCAAAGAAATGATCTTGTCCAACTCGAAAAAATACTACCCCGGCATCGGACTGCTCGCAGAGGAGGAGAACGCATGAGCTCCCTCATCTCCGACGACGAGATCCACCACGAAATCGACCTCATCTGGCTCGAAGACGTCACCGAACTCGACTACGTCCGCCAGTCCCTCGACCGCCTCCCCACCCGCCGCGGCAAACCCGCCTACCACCGCGACGGCCGCCTCGTCGGCTACGCACAGCTCGGCCCCCAGGCAAAGCCCTCACGCTCCAGCGGCACCTTCCGCCGCCGAGTGTTCTGGCTCCTGCCCCACGACCGCGACACCGTTCCCGACGGCCTCTACGCCACCGGAGCCCCCGCCGAAGCTGTCGACCCCACAACCCTCACGGCCGGCAGCAAGGGTAGGAAGACGGCACGCTCCGAGAGGCCGACGCAAGCCGCAGACGCCTGACCCGTGCAGGCTTGCTTTTCGGCAAGCCTATGTATGGCCTTCGGTCGCTTGAGTAGCTGCCGACGCATGTCGGGGTGACCTGACCTGCACTTTCTTGCAGAGACTGAAGAGCCACCGAAGCCTCACGCCAGCTTTGGTGCAGCCAAGCCTGGTGACAGAGGTCAACTGTGAGGCCGGCGTCACGGAAGATCACGACGAGACCGCCGCTTACCGCGAGGATTGAGAAGTCGCCCACCCGAGCCGATGGTTCACGTGCGCGCCGTTGGTTGCGTTTCTGCTCCCTACGGGACTGGATGCGTCCGCACTGCACTGACACATTCTGAGTCTCGGGTGGTGCCGACCGCGACTAAAAAAGCAACAAGGGCGTGGCCGGGACCGGTGGGTAACTCCGCACCACGGCCTGGCGGCCGCGTTGCTGATGCACCTCCGCACGCAGGAGTCCACGGTGCGGATCGTGGGGCTCCCGTTCTGTGGCTGAGGTCGACACGGGTCACAAGGAGATACGCCTGCAGTCCGACACATCCACCAAAATCCGTGAATCTGGCCGACAACGGCTCGTGCCGCCAGTGGGATCATAAGAAGGTCCCACGCGCGGGGGACAGTTCTGAGGGGGCTACATGGGCATCGTGGGGGATAGCCTTCAGCGGGCAGAGCAAGCTCATTTCACCCGGCCCATCCCGAAGAGTGCGGGCGCGCAGATGCGGTACCTGGTCAAGCAGGAGAAGAGCACGAAGGCCGTCGCGGAGCTCCTGGGTATCAGCCGGCGCACCGTTGAGCGGTATGTGAAAGACGAGATCAAACGGCCCCGGCCGGAGCTGGCGAGCCGGACAGAGACCGAGGTGCGGAGCCGGTGGCAGCCCCTGGTGCGCAAGCGGGTCGCGCAGGCTGCCGCGAAACGCACCGGCCTGGTGATCGAGACCCGGGCCCGGTTCGGTTTCACTGCCGCGCCAGGCAGCACGGACGACGGGCGGATGCGGCGGATCACCCAGCATCTGGCACCGGAGCTCGCGGGGCGCCTGCTGGGCGCGCAGCAGGCCGGAGCCACCGAGGCCGAGCTCCAGGCCCTGGCTGCTGAAGGTCTGCAGGAGGCCTACTTCAAGGACGGAGGCCGCCGGGCGGGGGATCTGCTGGTCGAGTTCACGGACATCGACTACATCGACATCGCCTACTGAGGCCGAGGCCCGAGATCGCCTCGCTCGGCCCCGGGTGAGCCGAAGCACGACAGTTGTCACCAAGGCAGGCGTGTTGGCACGAGAGGCGCTGAATGGGGCGCGCCGGGTGCTTGAGCTGGAGGGTGAGCGTCATGGTTGGCGAGATGCGGGATTCGTGTGCGCGTAAGCAAGTAGCGCGAGTGAGTGTTTCACCGTGAGGGGAGACGTCGACGCACTACCGCGAGGGTTCCTGTGGCGAAGGCCAGTAGCAGGAGCGCGAGGCCTGTGAAGATCACGGGATTCACCCAGCCCGGGGCCAGCTCAGTTCCCACACCGTCTGACGTGACGCACTGCGCACTGACCGGCAACGTCCATCGCGTCACCACATGATCGCCCGATACGCCCTTCGATGCGCACATCTGATCCGGGTCCAGGATGTAGAACCCCGACATCACACCCCACGAGTACGCGCCGTACGCCGCCGCGCCGGCCAGGACCGCTACCAGAGCGCAGGTGGCGACGCTGGGCAGGTGGCCGACCAGAACCGGTTGCTGCTTACAGACCCGCCGGACGAGCGCGACGGCAGCGCCCAGGCCCATACAGGGCGCCAGGAACGGCCCGAAGACCAGGGCGAAAAACAGAAGATCATCCATGTCTGCCCAGACATCACCTGGACAGGACCGGTTCCACCGATTCGCCTGAACCGAACTGCCTGAGCGCTCTACGTGGCGACCGCCGCCAACTGGACTGCTCAAGTCACACGAGGCTGACTATCCGGGCCAGCGACCAGTAGAGCGTCGCAGCTGGTGACACCCACCGTGCTTCGCGCGCTGCTGGTGACAGGTAGCGCGCCGATCTGGTGACAACCACTGTGCTTCGCTCGACCGAAGCCGCAGGTCAGCGGGCGCCGATGGTGACAACTCTCGCGCTTCGGCACACCCGTGTGCCGAAGCGCGAGAGTTGACACCAAGGCCGACGTGTTGTCACTCGGGGACGTCTGCTGGCGTTTGCAGGGGGTTGGGCCGGGGCCCGCCAGCGCAGGCCAGGACTTCTGTCGCTGAGGAGTTCAGGCAGATCGTGAACACGGACGACATGTCCACAGAGTCAATGCAACCGGTACGGAGAAGCTCTTCCCCAGCCTGCCGGAGGATGTCGACAGTGGCGGCAAGGCCCTCGACTGTGTGGCCGCGCCGAGCAGCTGTGCGGATTCGAATCCCGAACACACCCGCGTGCCGGTTGGCAGGGACCAGACCGTCCCAGACGACGAACGCACCCCCGGCAATCAAGGCGTCACGGGCAGGTCCGCATGCCGGGGTCTGTTCGCGAAGCATGGCGATGAGGTCCTCGCGAGTCACGCTTTGACCCGGTGACAGGAAGGCCGCCAATCGGCTGTGGGTGACAAGTACCGTGCCTCTCTGGTGACAGTCAGGCTGCTTCGCCCCGGATCTTGCGCAGCCTATTCGGTGCCGTCAGTGACAACTACCGAGCTTTGACACACCGGGTGAGGCGAAGCACGATAGTTGACGACCGCGCACCGGTATAGGAGCCGACGGGCTGCTGCGCCTGGTCCGCACCGCTGCTCTGCCGGAGGCCTCGGCTATGGCCGGGAGCGCCGAGTGGTTCATGGACTACCGCAACGCCGGCGGCTCGCTGGGCGTGATGTGCGGCAACGGCATCCGCGTCCTGGCCCGCTACCTCACCGCGCCGTGGAGGCGCAGGCAGCCCGGAGCCGCCAGAGTCGGCTCCGGGCTGCTGTGCCTCCGCTCAGTCTTCCGCAGGGCTGGATCCGCGGGGCGGCTTCCGGAGGGCCTCGGGGGCCTGGAGGGCTCGGGAGAGGCGCCACCGGGCGGGGCGACCGTGCCCTGACCTCAGCGGTCGTTGTAGATCCATCCGGTGTACGTGCAGTCGCTACCGGGGGTGAGGATGTTGTCCTCGCACACGGAGAGCATGATGCGGCTGCCGCGCCCCTTGTGGGCGTTGACTGTTGAGTGCTCGTAGAAATCCTTGTAGCAGACACCCCAGTTGGGTGCGTTGTGCGCGTTGACGCATGTTCCTGAGCGGAAGTAGCCCCAGCTGCCGTCGCTGGACCGTATCTCGTTCGTCCAGGCGACGTAGGTGTTGACGCTGTTCCAGGTGCTGTCCTGGACGTAGATGTCGTCTGTGGATTTGCTGAAGCAGCCCACGGCCAGGGTGTTCGAGCTCCACGAGTCCTCGTACCGCCAGCACTCGGCATCCGACGCCACGGAGTCGGCGGCGATGGCGGTCGAGTCCTGCCTGCCGTCGGCTGCGGACGCGGGAGCTGACGTGGCCGTTGCGGTGAGTGCCGCGGACACGGCAGCGAGGATGACGGTGACTCGGCGTTTCATGGCGTCTCCAGGAGGCGAATGGCGGATTACCCGCAGGACCGTGAGTGGTGCCTGGTGCTAACAGGCACCACGAAGACTGCTCACCGCGGCAGGCCGGAGCAACGGAAACGGGCTGTCCCGGACAGGCGCGGGTCGTCCCGGCTGGTCATCGTCTTGTCCGGTTCCCGTCCCGGACAGCGGGGCATGACGGGACCCGCCGTTGGCCCCCTCTGCCAGAGCCACAGCAGGATGGCGTTCATGGGGGTCCTCAGAGAGTTGTCGCCGTACGAAGCCTGGGCATGATGAGTACGAAGTCCGGCCGACCCTGAGTACGCGGGCGCAGGCGAACCGGCGCCGCTGGGGCAGGCTCGACGTACGGCTGTGCGCAGGCCTCTATGAAGGCTGGCTCGCCTACTACACCCCCGTCGCCGGCAGGATCGGCCTCTACCCGATGCGCGCGCCCGTCCATGTCAAGGACTTCGTCTCCCCCGTGGCCGTTCACCGCATGACCGCCAAGGCCTCCGTATTCGCCCCGGCCCGCCGGACCCTCGTCCAGGAGTACAGCAGCACCATCACCGCGATGGACGAACTCCTCCAGCTTCCGGCCGCTGACGGGCAGGCCAGCGCCGAAAGCATGCAGCAGCTCCTGGCCCACCACGCCGAGACCACCAGGCTCGAAGACGCCATCGCCGCCCTGCAGGCCTGAGCAGTGCAGCGACATGCGGAACGACGATGGCTCGCTGCTCGACTCCGGCCGAGACTGCCGCCGTTGCGAGGAGCGGCAGGCCGACCGCCGCCGCGTGCGGAAGGCCCGAGGTGGCCCGAAGCCGAGGAAGGCACCGCGGCCGGTCCGTACGGTTCGGCGGGAGGGCGCGATCCGATGGGTCTCGGTGTCGTCCTCGCGCCCTGGTCGTCGAGCGTGCCTGGGGGCTCCCGGCCGCCGGTGCGAGTCTGCGGAGGGAACGCAGGCGGGCCGAATCGGTGACGGGTTCCGTCGTCCGAATGGCCAAAGGCTGAATCTCGCAGAACTGGCGAGAATTCGCTCTTCAGGTCGCCTGAAGCGCGTAGTTGATCAAGCTCAGAGTTTCCTCAAATGGGGTTCCCTGCAACGTAACGGATGAGTACATTCACCTTGATCGAAGGCGCGGGTCCTGACCAGTCCCACGTCGAGCAATTGATGAATCGGGGAATTTTAAAAATGAAGAACATTACTTCGCGCGTACTGTCGGTAGTCCTTGCCGGGACTGTCGTCATAGCGGGTGGTGTCGGCGTTGCACACGCCGACACCGGTCCGCGTCCTGTGGTGCAGTCTGCTCAGGTGAACCCGCTCGAAGAAGCCCGCTCCATGTGCATCATGTCCAAGAGTAAGCGGGACTGTGAGTACCTGATGACTCACACCAAGATGAACGACATGGTGAGGGAGTGCCTGGTCAAGGGTGCCATCGGCGGGGCAGGTGCCTTGATCATCGGACGCTTCGTGAGCAAGGACGTAGCGAAGGACATAGCCGCAAAGACCGTTGTCGCAGGGGCCACTGGCTGCCTCTCGGCTCTCGCCTAAGGCAGGACAGCCATGGCCAAGATTGCATTCACTCTCGTCTGGGGTGTCGTGCTCGTCATGACCAACCGGGTACTCCAGGACGCCACCTGGGCACAATACCTGGCAACATTTATCCTGGGTGGAATTTATGCTCTGGCGCTCGCCAAGGTAAGAATCCTCCGTGGAGGAAATAATTCCGAGGAGCCGAAGTGACTGTTTTTCTTGGTCGCCCTTACGGGTATTGCTTATAAGTAATCGATGGGCTAATCCTCGGCTGTGATCCCGTCGCCGTCGGCCTTTTAGCTGACAGTGCGGCTCTCGCAAGTCAACGGCCGAGGATTCACATCGTCAGCAAGCCAAAGCCCCCCGTCAGAAAACGGCGGATCGTCGCAATACGTGATCGTTTCTGTTAGGCGGCGAGTAGTTTATGCAGGCGCTCGGCTGGGGTTTCCCAGCCGAGCGTTTTGCGTGGGCGAACGTTGAGTTCGGCGACGGCAGCCGCTCATGCCGCCCCGGCGGCGGGGGAGCGTGCGGTTGTGCCGGAGATCGTGCCGACCGGGGCCACCCGACACGAACGGCGGGTGACGCCGGCCGGGGCGCTGGACATCGACCACATGGTCCCGCTGGCCGAGGCCTGGCATTCGAAGTAGGCGGTGTTGCGCCGGTTGCATCATTGCGCCTGGCCCGGAAAGGGCCCTGGCCTGGTCGGGGAGGGCGGGCGTGTCACTCGTTTGGGAGCAGCCCGGCCTTCCGGTTGTGTACGTATCTCCGTACCGACCACAACAACGAATCCGATCACGGCAAGTGTCGGCTGCCACCGGAACGTCAGTTGTTCCGTCACCGGGAGTTCCAGCGGCTCCTTTTGGGCTTCCTATCAGTGGGGGCGGCGGTTGTCGTCTGGTCGGCCCGCCTCGGCCAGGACGAGGCCGCGGCTGTTCATCACTACGCCTTCGCTGTCGTGGTCGCCGGTCTCGCGAAAGATGGTGGCGGCCCGGGTGAGGGTGTCGATGGCCTCGTCGAGCCGGCCCGCCCCGGCCAGGGCGAGGCCGCGGCTGTTCAGCGCCTCGCCTTCGCTGTGGCGGTCGCCGGTCTCGCGGTAGACGGCGGCGGCCCGGTTCTGGGTGTCGATGGCTTCGTCGAGCCGGCCCACCTCGACCAGGGTTATGCCGAGGTTGCCCAGCGCCATGGCTTCGCCGTGGCGGTCGCCGAGCTCGCGGAAGATGGCCAGGGCCTGGGTGAGGGTATCGATGGCCTCGTCGAACCGGCGCACCTCGGCCAGGGCTATGCCGAGGTTGCCCAGCACCATGGCTTCGCTGTGGCGGTCGCCGGTCTCGCGGTACGCGGTGGCGGCCTGGGTGTGGGTGTCGATGGCTTCGTCGAGCCGGTCCACCTCGGCCAGGGCTATGCCGAGGTTGCCCAGCGCCATGGCTTCGCCGTGGCGGTCGCCGAGCTCGCGGAAGATGGCCAGGGCCTGGGTGTGGGCGTCGATGGCCTTGTCGAGCCGGCCCGTCTCGGCCAGGGCGTTGCCGAGGTTGCCCAGCGCCATGGCTTCGCCGTGGCGGTCGCCGAGCTCGCGGAAGATATCCAGGGTCTGGTCGTGGGCGTCGATGGCCTCGTCGAGCCGGCCCACCTCGGCCAGGGCGGCGCCCAGGTTGGTCAGCGCTTGGCCTTTGCTGTGGCGGTCGCCGAGCTCCCGGTAGGCGGTGGCGGCCTGGGTGAGGGTGTCGATGGCTTCGTCGAGCCGGCCCACCTCGACCAGGGTTATGCCGAGGTTGCCCAGCGCCATGGCTTCGCTGTGGCGGTCGCCGAGCTCGCGGTAGACGGCCAGGGCCTGGGTATGGGCGTCGATGGCCTCGTCGAACCGGCGCACCTCTACCAAGGCGTTGCCGAGGTTGCCCACAGCCCCGCTTTCGCCGTGGCGGTCGCCGAGGTCGTGGAGGATCGTGGCGGCCTGGGTGAGGGCGTCGACGGCCTCGTCGAACCGGCGTACCTCCCGCAAGGCGTTGCCGAGATTGGTCAGTGCCCCGCTTTCGCCGTGGCGGTCGCCGAGGTCGTGGAGGATCGTGGCGGCCTGGGTGAGAGCATCGACGGCCTCGTCGAATCGCCCCACCTCCCTCAAGGCGTTGCCGAAATTGGTCAGCGTTTGGCCTTCGCCGTGGCGGTCGCCGTGTGCACGGTAGACGGCCAGGGCCTGGGCGTGGGCGTCGATGGCCTCGTCGAACCGGCGCATCTCGGCCAGGGTTATGCCGAGGTTGCCCAGCGCCGTGCCTTCCCCGTAGCGGTCGCCGAGGTCGCGGAGGATCGTGGCGGCCTGGGTGAGGGCGTCGACGGCCTCGTCGAAGCGGCGCACCTCGGCCAACACGTTGCCGAGGTTGCCCAGTGCCGTGCCTTCGCCGTGGCGGTCGCCGAGGTCGCGGTAGACGGTGGCGGCCCGGGTGTGGGCGTCTATGGCCTCGTCGAACCGGCGCACCTCGGCCAGGGCGAGGCCGAGTCTGTCCAGCGTCAGGGCTTCGCCGTCCCGGACACCAAGCTCGCGGAAGACGGCCAGGGCCTGGGTGTGGGCATCGATGGCCTCGTCGAACCGGCGCACCTCCCGCAGGGCGCTGCCGAGGTTGTTCAGCGCGCCGGCTTCGCCGTACGGGACGCCAAGCTCGCGGAAGACAGCCAGAGCAGTGGTGGTGACGGCGATCCAGTCGTCGAAGGCGCGGCGGTAGTCGAGGTACCGGGCGAGGGCGAGGGCGAGCACGATACTGGTCCTCGGGTGGCCGAGGGCGGTGGCGGTGAGGTTGTCGTGTTCGGCGTCCAGCCAGGCCAGGGCCGCGGCGCGGTCGGGGAAGCGGGGCGAGGGGGTGCCAGGCCGGGTCTCCAAGTGGGTGTCGGCGGCTTCAGCATGGGTTTCGTAGTGGGTGAAGAGGCGGGTGCGGGCGGTCTCGCGCTGGTCGGTATCGGCGTAGGTGCGTGTGTGCTGGTCGGCGTAGAGGCGGACCAGGTCGTGCAGCCGCCAGCGGCCCCAGGTAGGTCCGGGTTCGATCAGGTGGGCGCGGACCAAGTCCTGCAGCAGCTCCTCGACCTCCGCGGGGTCGGTGCCAGCCAGGTGGGCGGCGGCTTCGGTGGACAGGTCCGGTCCGGGGTTGAGCGGTAGCAGCCGGAACAGCCGGGCGTGGTCGGGGTCGAGGTGCTGGTAGGAAAGGTCGAAGGCGGCGCGTACGGCGCGGTCCTCGCGGCGCAGCCGCTCCAGCCGGGAGTGCTCCGCCTCCAGCGCGTGGGCCAGGGACGTCAGCGGGCGGGCGGGGGTGTCGGCGAGCAGAGCAGCCGCGATCCGCAGCGCCAGCGGCAGCCCCGCGCACAGCCGGGCGACAGCTGCGGCTGCTTCCGGCGCGTCCTCGACGCGGCTGTCGCCGGCGCCGCGGGCCTGGTGCAGGGCCCGGCGCAGCAGCTCGATGGAGGCGGGCTCGTCGAGGATGTCCAGGTCGTGCAGGCGGGCGTCGACGTCGAGGGTATGGCGGGAGGTGAGCAGGGCGGCGGTGGTGCCGTCGGTGGGCAGCAGCGGGCGGGCCTGCTCGGCGCTGGAGGCGTTGTCGATGACGACCAGAATCCGCCGGTTCTGTTCGGCGAAGGCGGCCAGCACGCTGCGGTACAGGCGGGTACGGTCCTGCAGGCTGGCGGGGATGTGCTCGCCGGGCATGCCCAGGGCGCGCAGCAGCCCGTCCAGGGCGTGCTCGGGGGACAGGCGGCGTTCCGTGTCGTAGCCGAACAGGTCGGTGAACAGCACCCCGCCGGGGAACCAGCCCGGTTCCTTCAGTGCGCGGGCGGCGGTCTGCACGACCAGTTCGGTCTTGCCGACCCCGGCCAGCCCCGCCACCGCCGCCAGAACTGCCCGCTGTCGCTCCCCGCCGTCGGGCGCCAGGCCCTGGAACAGTTCGTCCACGTCGGTGTCGCGACCGGTGAAGGTGGGGGAAGGAGCGGGCAGGCCGGACAGGGCGGGGGTGACCTCGGGTGGCAGCTGCACGGTGATGTCCCGGCCCTGGATCACCGCATGGAAAAACACGCCGCCGCTGATCGTGCTCGACACCGACCCGCCCGACCCACCGGATGTGCCGCTCATGTCACTTGCCTGTCTTGAACGGGGTTGGCTGGCCCCGGGGGAACAGGCAGAAGTGGCCCCATCTCTCGAACGGGCGGACGGCCGATCGCCCCGGCCCCTGACGGCCTCTTCTCGCTGGCTGCGCTTGTGAGTGGACCCCCTAGGGACCCGGCGCTCGAACACCTGGCTGAGCCACTTCTCACCGTTTTGGTGGGGCCGGAACTACCGGCGGAGACACTCACCCCTGCTCCGGCGGGGTACCGGTGCCGGGGGTGGACGGCGGCGGGGGCGGGTTGGAGAAGGAGATGTTGGGGTCCCGGCTCTGGATCACCGGTGCGTGGAAGGTGCCGCCGCTGATCTCGTTGTCCACATTGCCGTCGCCGGTGCGTACCAACGTCACCTGCTCATGCCACCACCGCTGCAGGCCGGCAGAGAAGTCCGGGTCCGCGGCGGCCCGCGCTGCCAGCGTGTCACTCAAGGCCTGCGCACGCGTGGGATCGTCCGGCGCCTGTTCCAGCCTGGCCAGCTCCGCCTCCCCGGAACCGACCACCGGAGCCTCAGGGGATTCGCCCTGGCCGTGCCGGAATGGGCGCCGCACCAGCGCGCTCAGCCCCGCCCACGCCTGCTTGCCGACCTCACCGCCAGCGCCCCCCGCCAACGCGACCAGCACCGCTACCGATATCGGATCCATCCCTCATCACCCTTCGCACCCGCAGATTCCCCCAGAAGCATGTGCGCGCGGCGTGGAGCCTCGGTTACACCGCGGGCCAACCGGCCACTTTCCTAGGCGCCGCCGTACGAGCCGCCCGGCACGGAGAACCCGCCTCCCCTCTAGCACGCCACATAACGGAGCAATGCGCATCACCACCGCACCAGCGCCACCCACCGACTGGATGCGCGTCCGTCGCCTCTACGCCGTCCTCATCGACGACCACGGCATCGACCGGTGAACCGCCGTCCCGGCCCCGCCGCCACCGCTCCCGCTCCGGGGACGAGGCTCTGATCCGGCGCCTGCACAACGCGGGCATGTCCAACTGGGACCTCGCCACCCTCCTCGGCATCCACGAGGACGACATCGACCTCGACCAGCTGCCCAACCAGCCACTGCACGTCACCCTCAAACTCGCCAGGCGCCTGGGCCTCCACCCCGCCGACCTCGCCCCGTCCGCCGAAGACATCTACGCCCACCCCCGCTACACCGACGCCCAGAACCCCCCGGACGTCCCCGGCACCGACCGGGACGCCGTCGCGGTCCTCAACGCCCTCCCCCACGCCAGCCGCCCACTCACCGTCGGCTTCCTCGCCGAGACCCTCGGCTGGGACACAGACCGCGCCATCGACGCCCTCGAGACACGCATGGGCCCATCCCGAGCTCGGCGGACCGTACGCCCTCCGCCGGGCCGCCCCAGCCCACTTCACCCTCGGCCCGCGCCTGGACGTCCTCACCGACCGGCAGATGAACCGGCTCCACCACGTCGACCACACCCACCCATGGCGCCGCCCCGAGGACCCCGACCGCCGGCCACTCCAGCGAGACGTCCTCAGCGAGGGCGACGCCCGCCTGCTCTACGAGGCGTGCTGCGACGGCGAGGTCCTCCACACGAACGATCCACGGTCGCCGGACTCCTCGACGCCGCCGGTGACGAGGAGTCCGGCGTCGCCGACGACGTCCAGTACGGCCTCCGCCTCACCAGCCCCGATACCCCGGCCCACCTACTGACACCCGTCATGTCGCCCCCCATTGACAACCTGATGTCATCCGACAGCGAGTTACTGGCCAACTGGAAATCAACGTGGCCAAGTACGGATCGAAGTCTCAACAGGTGACACCCCCGAGCGCCGACTTCCCTATAGAAATCGAACAGGTTTACGATCCAGGTGTGACCACCACCGCGCCCGCGTTCCCCGACGACCTCCTTCAACTGCAGGAGCTCCTCCACCGCGCCCACGCCGAGCACCGCGCCTACCTGGCCGAACTGCCCTGGAGCGTGGAGCCCATGGCCGGATGGGCGCGCGGTGAGCGGTTCTCCCACCGCGGCGATGTCCCCGACAGCCCCGGCTGGAGCGACGAGCAGAAGGAGACGGTCGACCGGATGCGGGCGGAGCTCCGGGATCTGTCGATCGCCGTCGTCGACCACCCCCACTGGGCGACCGTTCCGCGTGAAAGCCTGGTGGACGCCCGGATGCAGCTCAAGAAACAGACCCGCCCGGTGGAACCCGATGACGTGACCGAGGCGGCGTAGCCCGTCATGCCCGCACCCCTCCTGCCCCTGCCGCCGGCCCTGGACCAGCTCCTGGTGATACGCCGCTGGCTGGAGCTCACCCTCGCCCGCGTCGACGAGAAGATCAGCGCCGTCCGCGCCGCAGACGAGGAGCGGGCCCGCCGCCGCCCGCCGCCGGAGCCTCCCCGCTGGTGGATCGAGTACGGCATCGGCGTCTCCCGCAGGCCCGACCGCGTCCATACCGGCGCCTGCAAAATCACCAGCCGCGGCCGGGCCGCCACCCGCGAGATGGTCCTGGAGGTGCTGCGCACCGTGCCGTCGGTGATCGCGTGCCCGCTGTGCCGCCCCGACAGCGAGCTGGGACTGCTCGACAGCTGAACGGGGCTCGGGCCTGAAGTTCCCGGACCGTCCGGCAGGGATGCGATCACCACCCTGGCGCAGTGAGCTGGAAGAGGGGCTGAGCAAGCGGAGGCGGTGGTGGTCGTGGCACGACCCGTCTGGGCCGGAAGTCTGACGTTCGGGCTGGTCAGCCTGCCCGTGGGCCTCTACACGGCTACGGAAAGCCACACGATCCACTTCCATCAGCTCCAGCGCGGCACCTCCGACCGGATCCGCAACCGGCGGGTGAACGAACGCACCGGCAAGGAGGTCGAGCTGGACGACATCGTCAAGGGCTTCGACACCGGTGACGAGTACGTGCTGGTGGAGCCGAAGGAGCTGGACGACATCGCGCCGGGCCGCTCCCGCTCACTGGAGATCGCCGGGTTCGTAGACCTCACCGAGGTGGACCGGGCCCTCCTGGACAAGATCTACTACCTGGGCCCGCGGGGCGCCGAGCACGGCAAGGTCTACAGCCTCCTCGAACAGGCCCTGGAGAAATCAGGCAAAGCGGGGATCGCCACGTTCGTGATGCGCCAACGCCAGTACCTGGTGGCTGTGACGGCCGAGAACGGCCTCCTCACCTGCCACACCCTGCACTGGGCGGACGAGATCAGGGACCCGAAGAAGGAGATCGGCGACCTCCCCGGCAAGGTGAACGCCTCCGCCAAGGAACTGAAGATGGCCGAGCAGCTCATCGACGCCCTGAGCATGGAGTGGAACCCCGAGGAGTTCCACGACACCTTCCAGGAGAAGGTCGCCGCGCTCATCGAGGCGAAGAAGGCCGGCGAGAGCGTCGAGAAGGCCGAGCCCCCGGCCAAGGCCACCGGCGCCGTCGACCTCATGGAGGCCCTGCGCGCCAGCGTCGAGCGAGCACGCAGCCCCAAGGACACGGGCGAGAAAGCCACCACCGCAGCAAGTCCGCAGAGGAAGAAGGCCGCGCCCGCGAAGAAGCGCGTCCCGTCCAAGGGTGAGTCGCTTCAGTCGCTGACCAAGGCCGAGCTCTACAAGAAGGCCGCAGCCGCGCACGTTCCCGGCCGTTCCACCATGACCCACGACCAGCTCGTAGACGCCCTCACAGCTAAGGCAAGCAGTCGGTCCTGACGTCAGAGGCGGCCCGGCAACGCATGTGGGGGCTATTCCGACGGCGCCGGGACCGTGTTGGGCGACCTCCGCGCGTTAGCCGAGATCGCCCCGCCCGGCGTGAGGGCGTGCACGGGCTGCGACGCCGAGGCCGTCCTGGGCTCGGCGCTCTCGCCCTCGGCCAGCACTACGGGTAGCCGCGATTCTGTGTATCCCTGGGGTGACACACAGGACAACCCCAGCGTTGTTCCGAGCATGAACGACATGCTGGACGTGCTCCTCGACGGCAACCGAGCCGCGCCTGAAACTGATCAGCGAAGGCGAGGCGAGGGCGCTGATGGTCCTCCTCGGGTTGCTCGACGATGACAGGCAACCCGAGGACGTCCGTCACGCCGCCGGCGAGATGCGCTTCCGCATCGGATCCCGCCTGGCGCTGCCCACATAGGGAGGCATGCCGGACGACTCTGACGTCGCCGAACTGATCTGTTCGACTGGCGCGACGGTAGGCCGGAGACCTGGGCCGAGTGCCCTCCGTAGGTCAGCTCGCCCGCTCGAATGCGAGGTTTGCGTTCGGGCAGTCGGCGGCGTACCGCAGCAGCGCCTCGCGCTCGGCCTGGTCGACGGCGAGGCCCCAGCGGTGCTTCGTGGCCACCCACTCGCCGATGTACCGGCAGTGCACTGCGGGGGCGGGCATCCAGGTCGACGGATCCTGGTCACTCTTCTGGCGGTTGGAGCGGGCAGTGACGCCGACGAGGGTGACGTCCGAGCCGAGGTCGTTGGCGTACCGGCGGCGGCGCTCCGTCGTCCAGCCGTAGCCACCGGAGTCGTGGACTTCAGCGAGCGGGACCATGTGGTCGATGTCGACCCCTGCCGGACCCTGGACAAGGACGTCGTCGTAGTACGAGTGCCAGACACCCCCAGTGAGCGTGCAGTTCACGCCGACCGTCGGTGCCTCGATCGCCTCCGCGATCAGTACGTCCGACCTCGCCGAGCAACCGTTCTTGTCGTCGTCTTTCCAGTGTGGGTAGAGCTCGCGCTTGTAGCCGTCGCGGATCTCCTCGGCGATCGGCAGGGAAGTGATGGCCTCCGTGAGGGTGTACTCGTCGGCGTGGGCGGGGGTGGCCGGGGCCAGGACAGCGAAGGCCAGGGCGGTGGCGGCGAGGCCGCGACGAAGGTTCGTGATCACCGCCCGGTGATAGCGCGTCCGTCAGCCCCGACTCGACTTCGCAGGACGACATCTCACTCCGGTGGGGGAGCGGATTCACCGGAAAACCGATCATGCAGCTGCGCGACTCGGCGGTCGTTCCGGCTGCGTGCAGCAACCGGCTGACGTGTGTTGTTCGACTGCTGCAGAGCTCGCGCAGCAGGCGCGTTATCGTGGAGTCTTCTTATCTGCGGTTTCGTGATCTGGCAGGAGTACCCGCGTGCCCGAGGGCCCCATCGCCCACAGCGAGCTCGCTGCCCTGACCCGGCGCTTCGAAGAGGTCGCGGAGAAGCACGACCGCGAGTTCGGGATCATCAAGTCCGACCTCACTGCGGTACGCCTCCAGATCGGCAACCTCGACCAGAAGGTCGAAGCCCTCGACAAGAAGATCGACCGCAACCAGGCCCAGATCATCGAGTTGCTCAGCCAGCTTGTGGTCAGCGCCCCGACGCCGGCTGATCCCTTCCGATCCCGGTACCCGGTCCGTACACGGCGACGGCCCGACCAGACACTGGTCGGGCCGTCGCCGTGTACGGGGTCAGTTTCCGGCGAGCAGGCGTTCCTGTCGGGCTCGGACCAGGGCGGCGCCGGGCACGGTGTCGGCCGGAGCGCGGGCGAGGGCGGTCTTGCCGGAGCCGACACGTCCGCCGATGAGGAGGATCTGCAGCGAGGGGTGCTGGTTCACATTCACGTGAGCGGTGCTTCAATCCAGGGCCGGGTTGATGTCACGCTGCGGAGCGGAGCGTCTCCCGTGTGCTGCTGCGGGGGCGAGGCCCGCTTGAGGACGCGCCTGCCCGGAGTTCCGAAGGCGCGATCAGCCCGTTCGGCGTTGATGCTTTCGGGCTGTGCTGGGCGATCGATCCGATTCCTGCGCTGTACTCACATGATCCGTGCTGGGCGCCCGTCAACGGCTTCGGAGCCTTTGGAGCGCCCGAGGTGTCGCCGCTGCCGGTGGCGGTGGAGCCAGCACATCGGACGGTACCTCCGAGTGGACCAACCTTGGGATCATCGGAGGATGGGAGTTCACCCACGGCCCGGGGCTGGCCGCTTACGCGGGCAACCTGTGGATCTTCCTGCGCGGTCTGGATGGCAATCTGTACGTGGCGAGAGCCAGTGGAGCGGGGCCCACACGATCAGCGGGCAGGCGGCCAAGCCGATGGACGAACCGGCCGCGGCATCGCACAACAACAAGCTGTACATGATGTACCGCCGCCAGTGACGGTCCGCTCGGTCAGGGGCGCCGGGCTCCGATGGTCGGCCAGGTCCCTTACCATCCGGCCCGGCCCCTAACGGGCCCGTGTCTCCGCCGCGGCCCGTTCCTGCTCCGCCACCACCCCGGCCTACGCCGCGGGCTAGCGGGCCCCGGGAGTCTGCTGTGCCCGGGCATCGGCGGCAGACGGCCTCGGCCTGCTGCTCGCTGGCGCGCTTTGCTCGCGGCGGGCTGGCAGGCTACCTCGGCTTGGGACAGGCGGCCCCTGATGTTCTTGAGCGCACTGCCTGCAGGGTCACCCTGTACCCGGGGGCATCCGCCTCCGACTGTCCCCCTGGTCGAGCCGTCGTGAAGTGCGGCGTTACGCCGCCCGCGAGGCGGGTGCCGGGGCTGGAGCCCGCCTCGCGGGCGCCTCGTGTCGCCGGTCAGTGAAACTGAGCAGTCGTCATGCTTCTGACCTGGAGTTGTGCAGTTTGGCTGAGCGGGTTGCCGACTGGCTGGCTCACTGAATCTGCGCAGTGTCTTGGCGCGTCATCCGTCTGACCTGCGGTGTTTTGCGGTCTGGGCGTGGTTGCTCAGCTTGATTGAGCACTGCGCAGTTTCAGTGATCGTCGACACCGATCAGCGTTGCAGTCGCTGCGGCGGGCACGGTGCGATGTCCAGAATCTATCCGGATCCAAGATTGATAGGATGCTACGGGGTCTCGGCCGCAGGCATGACCGAGCTCGAGATCATGGAGCCACTCCTGTAGGACACCACAATCCACTTCAACAAGGTGGGCGCCGGGGTCATACCGGCGCCCACCTCGGCCTGGAGGCGAGCCGGAATCTGCTCACCCGCCACAAGACCTGGCGATCTTCGCGTTCTCGTCGATCTCGATCGGGAAGTCGTACTGGCCGTCGAGGTTCACGGTCCATCCGTGGGTGAGGGTTCCGGACGAGGGGTTGTCGGCGAGCCAGAACGGGGGTGTGGTGAAGGAGCAGGTGCCGGCGGTCGGGCCCTGGCCCTCGGCAGATCGGAGGTGCTCTGTCACGAACTGCTTCCCGAGCGTCGCGATCGCCGTGGAGTCACCGGCCTTGGTGGCCGTCACCAGCCCGCCGTAGAAGCCGGAAACCGTGGGGTCGCCCCCCTTGGCGTCTCCGGCGACCTTCGCACACGTCAGGTCGGTGACCTTCCCCGTGGCGTCGAAGTGCAGGGAAGGGGCCCGGTCGAGCCGGTCGGTCCCCTGGTACAGCAAGACCTCACCCGCCGCCAGCACGCCGTCGACCATGGCACCGCAGGTCACACCACGGGAGTCGGCGCCCCAGATCCGTTGGTACGTGGAATCGTCGGCGAACAGCGCTGCCACTTCGGCCGGATCCACCTCGGAGCGGGTGGCCGGATTCTGGTAGCGCAGGGCGGAGAGGAACAGGGTGTTCGTCGTCCGGGCCGGGTCGACCCGGGAGGTCGAAGGCGCGGGCGAGGACGGTTTGACGGGCGGGGACGCAGGAGGCACATCAGCACTCGGCGCGGTCGATGCCGGTCCGGGCACCGAACCGCGGTCATGACCCGCTTGGGACACGAAACCTGCGCCCAGGGCCACGATCACCACAGCCGCCGCAGCACCTGTCTGCAGGTGACGCCGACGGCGCTGCCGTACCGACGCGATGAGGTCACCCGCGTCGTAGCTGCGCGGCGGCTCCTGCCGCGACCGGTCGAACATGGCTGCGGCCAACTCCTCCTCCAGGTCGAAGTCCTTCATGCTGCCCCTCCCGAACGTGCGTGCAGTGCCTGTGTACCGACGGTCGACCGGAGCTTCGACAGGCCCCGGGCCACCTGTGATCGGACGGAGCCGGCGGAAATGTTCATCAAGCGGCCGATCTCCGCGTCGTCGAGATCTTCGAAATACCGCAGGACCAGCACGGTGCGCATACCGATCGGCAGGGACTGCAGTCCGCGCATCAACTCGTCGCGGACCACGAGACCCTTGTACGGATCCACGTGCCCGCCCCCGATACCGTCGTCCAGGGGCACTTCCGCACGACCGCGCAGCTTGCGCCAGCGGTCGTGCGCGAGGTTCACCAGGATCCGGCGTGCGTAGGCCTCCGGCGCATCGGCGGAGCGAACCCGGCGCCAGTGCCGACACACCTGTTCCAACGTGGACTGCACCAGGTCGTCAGCCACATGACGCTCACCAGTGAGCAGCAGCGCGGTCCTGAAGAGCGCCGACGACCGTGCCTGCACGAAGGCCGTGAAGTCAGGGACGTCAGCGGTCCGCATGGTCACCCGACTCGTACCTCTTACGCATGTTCACCCCTCCCGAAGCCCCCTTGGCTCCCCGCCCAACCTGACGGAGCCCACTCATCGATTGCTGCACGCGATTTCCGGTCGTGACCCAAGCGTTATCGCCTCCATGGCTTTGTTCACGGGTTGTGGTCTGGCTCACCTTCTGTACTGAGGGCACGCTGAGTAACCGGTTGGGCAGGGGAGTCCTGGCTGACTGAGCTCGCGTCATGAGCGGACCGGTGTTGGTGAATTGATTTGGCGGAGCCGGTCCCACCCCCTCCTGGCCAGCCCCGGGAACTCCGCAGGCCAGGAACCGGGCCGAGGCACGAGCCAGCGCTGCTAGCCGCCCGCGGAGCGGGCTGGTCCTGGAGGCGGAGCCGGAAGGACCCGGTGGGGGAGCGGAGCGGACACACCCAACGTGCGATCTCTCGGTTTGGGGACAGTGGTGTGAGAGACAGTGAGCTTTTGGGGTGTTGATGCTGGTCAGGGCCTGTTTTGGGCTCTGGTGTCACTGTCATGGACGTGAGAGGTCGGTGGGTGATCGCTGTCTGGGGCCTTTATCGCGCCTGGTGTGACGCTGTCTCAGTTTCGTGAGTTCTGATCTATCGGCTGGCCGGGGGCCGGTTGTGTGGGGCGGGTGGACGAGGAAGTACGGCTCCCGGTCGCCGGGGGTTCGGACGGGGTGTTGCCTGCGGTGTCGGTTCGGGCGTTGCGGGGGCCGGCGGTTCGCCGGTTGTTGGCTTTGCGCCGGGAGGGGAAGCTGACCACCCAGCATGTGCGGGCGGTGGGTGAGACGTTCGGTGTGCGGGAGCGGGCGGTGTGGCGGTGGCTAGCCGCCGCGGAGGATGGGGCCGCGGCGCCGGGGGAGAGTGGCCGGTACTACGGCAGGTTCATGGTCACTCCGGAGGTCCGGGCTCTGCTGGGTCTGTGGAAGGGGAATGTTGCGGCTGTCCATCGTGAGCTGACCGCTCGCGCGGACCGGGGTGAGGGGGATCCGCCGCCGTCGGTTCAGACGTTGCATCGTGCGATCCGGCGGGATCTGAGTGCGGGGGAGCGGGCGGGGCTTGCTGGTGGTGAGCGTGGGGCCCGCAAGCACGATGTGTTCCTGACCCGGCCTCGGGGCTGGCGGAATCAGGTGTGGGAGGCCGATCACGTCCAGGCCCCCGTTCTGGTCGAGGTTGAAGGCAGCGCACGTCGTCCGTGGGTCACTTGGTTCGTGGACTGCGCGACGAACACGGTCATGGGGGTGGCGGTCACACCCGGATACCCGTCGCGGGAGTCGGTGCTGGCCGCGCTGCGGTCTGCGGTGTTGCGCGAGGAGCCGTTCGGGCCGCAGGGCGGGCTCCCGGAGAGGGTCCGGGTGGACCGGGGTAAGGACTTCTTGTCGAAGACGGTCGCGGCGGCGTTCGGTGCGCTGGTGGTCGAGGTGGAGGACCTGCCCGCCTACACCCCGCACCTGAAGGGCACGGTGGAGGGATTGAACCGGGCGGTGGAGTCGATGTTCCTCGCCGCGTTGCCCGGCTACGTACGTCAGCCGCGTCCGGGCCGTCGCCGGGCGCGGCCGAAGGGCGAGGTGCTGCTCGGCTTTGAGGACTTCACGGCCCGGCTGCTGGGTTGGGTGGAGTGGTGGAACACCTGCCACCTGCCCCAGCCGCTGGACGGGAGGTCGCCTCTGCAGGCCTGGGAGGCGGATCCGACTCCGGTGCGGGAGGTCAGCCCGGAGGAGTTGTGGACGTTCACGCTGGAGGACGACGGACGGATCCGGGTGGTCTCCACCCGCGGGGTCCGGTTCCGCAGGCGGGACTATGTGGGGCCGTGGATGACGGGCCTGGCGGGTACGGGGGTCAGGGTGCGGTTCATGCCACACCACGATCACCGAATCGAGGTCTTCGACGCCACGACCGGCCGCTACCTGGGACCTGCGACCCTTGCCGACGAGGCGAGCCCGGAACAGATCACCGCGGTCCGCACCGCGCGGGCCGCGCGCAGCCGGCGTCTGCGCAAGGACCTGACCGCGGCGCAGCGCGAGCGCTACGGCGCCGTGACACGGCCGGGGAAGCCGGAACGCCTGGGGGCAGTGTCCGCGGTTCAGGCCGGGGCGGAGCTGGCGACGGCTGACCGGGCGGATCTGTCGAGGCTGGCGCTGCCGGACCTGATTCCGCCGGCCGCGGCCCCGCCCGGCTGGCGCACCCCGCCCTCGCTCGCCGCCCGCACCCGCCAAGACCCCGTGTCCACGGCCCCCGCGGGGCCCGACGAGAGTCCCCTGGCGGCCGGGGCTGACGGCGGGCAGGACGGAGTAGCGCGATGACCACACCCACCTACCAGTACGTCGACCTGCCAGACGCCTCCATCGTGACCACGAAGGCCCTGCTCACCGCCAGGGAGAACATCGCCGACACGGTCGCCGCGCGGGCGATGATGTGCATCCACGGCAACGCCGGCTTCGGGAAGACCCTGGCGGTCAACACCTGCCTGCACGAGCTGGAGGACTCCCGCGGAGAGGAAGTCTGCAGGGTCACCTTCCGAGCCCGGCCCACCGCCCGCGCGGTCCGCTACGAGCTCTTCGAGACGCTCCGCCTGCCCGGTGAGCCTCCCCGCCACCCCAGCGAGTTCGACCGGCTGCTGAAGACCGTCCTGGCCGAGCGGCCCCGCACGTTCCTCGTGGACGAGGCGCAGTGGCTAAACGGAGAGGCGTTCGAGTACTTCCGCTACCTGTGGGACGAGCCGGCTACTCAGATCGCGATCGTCTTCGTCGGTGGCGCCGGTGCTCACACCGTGCTGCGCCGCGAGCCGATGCTGTCCTCCCGGATCTTCATCTGGCAGCAGTTCACCCGCCTCACCCCCGAAGAGGTCCTCGACGTCGTCCCGCTCTTCCACCCCGTCTGGGAGGACGCCGACCCGGCCGACATCACGTTCGCCGACGAACAGGCCGCCCACGGAAACTTCCGCGCCTGGGCCCAGCTCACCGCCCACATGCGCACCGCCCTGGAACGCACCGGCCGCCCGCGCCCGGACCGCGACCTGCTCCGCTGGGCCTTCAGCCGCCTCGCGTGACCACACTTGCCACGCCCCGCCTGGCCGTCGTCCTGGACTGTGGGGACGACGCCGCCTTCACCCACGCAGCCTTGGCTGCCCATGCTCCGCAGGACGGCCGCGTCACCCTGCACCCCACTCCGGGAACGACCAGCGAGACCGCATTGGCCGCGGACCTACTCCTTGCACTGGGCAAGGAGCCGCACGTCCCGGGCCGCTTCCCGCACGGCAGGCCACCGTTGTGGGAAGCGGCCGCGGCATGGGCGACGGCGCGGGCCGTCACCCGCCTGACCGTCCTGCGTGCGCACCTTCTCGACGACCGCCGCCTGCAGCGCCTCCTCGGCCTGTGGCGGCAGACCGGCATCCACCTCACGCTCGTCGTTCACCGGCCCCGCCTGACCGCCGCTGCCGGCCGTACCCTCGCCGCTACCAACCACACGACCGTCGACACGCTGACCGAAGCCCGAAGCCTCTACTACGGCACCGACGCCCCGCCACCCGGCACGCAGGCATCTGCGGCGCCAGCGCCTGCGCCCTGGCGCTGGATCACCCTCGATGCCCTGGACCGCCTCGTCTCCTACGACAGTCCCCGGCCCTGTACCACCGCCTGCACTCCGCGGCCGATCGTCTACCAGCAGCGCCCGGCACCCATCCCCCCGACCCAGGCCCAGGCCGTCCAGCTCGCCGACCGTTTGCACAAGGCGACGTCGCACCCAGCCCGAGCCGCCGCCCTCGCGGCAGCCGTCGCCGCCGGCGCCTCGTTCCAGCAGCTGGCTACCGCTCGCCCGGACGGCTTCGACCCCGCCGCCGGCACCCTCACCCTGCACGATCAAGCCCGCTACACCGACGGCTGCGCGATTTACCCCGTGCCTGCCTGGGCCTGTGGCTTCCTCCACGCCGCAGCCCGGTTCGCCCATCTGACCGATGCCGCTTGCCTGCTGGCCGCTCCGGCTGACCGCCCTGCCCTGCTGCGCCTGGCCGAGAGCATCAAGATCCGTCCGCCTCAGCCCCCTCCTGCCTGGAGGAAAGAGAGACGGGGGCCGGTCGTCTGGGACTGGCGGGAGCAACGCGAGGCCATGGTCTAGAAGGCCCTGTGCTCTCCTGCTTCGCCGTTCGGCTGCGGTACACCCACTACGCGAGTCCGAACTCGATGAAGTCGACCTCCCTGAGCTTCACCTGGAGGGCATCTGCCCGCCTGCCCGCTGCCCGGAAGTAGACGTGTCCCAGTGCCCGGCCCAGGATCATCAGGTACTGCCGGTCGGGGGCACCTGCCTCCCAGGCGGAGAACAGTTCTCGGGCTACCTCGCCGGGCACCAGCGCCGTCAGAAGCCGGTGCCGCGGGTCATCCGAACCGCCGGCCCCTGCCGAGAACCCGAACCGCGCCCGGGTGTGCACCACGAGCCCCTGCCGCTCCGCGGCGGCCCTGCGTCGCGCACGTACCAGTGGCTGCCACCGCGCCCGTAGCCGTGTGTCGATCAGTGCCGCGTGCCGGGCAGAGGGCTTGGCCCGGGCCGCTGCCCGGCGAGCGGTCCATCGCTGGATCGTCCGCAGGGACACGCCCAGCTCCCGCGCCACCGCCTGCTTGGAGCCTTTCGCCCATCTGAGGAGCGCGGCCAGCTGCTGCTCGGTGGTTTCCGGTACCGGCCGCGTGTACAGCAGCCTTTCGAGTCCCGCCCCGATCACTATGACCCTCCACCCGCCAGGCAGTCGTCATGACGGGTCTCCCACGCATCGCGGCGCGCGGCAGATGGAATACCGATCCTCCTGCCAAGAGGGGCCGAGATGCGGTAGAGGCACGGGCCATGGGACCAGGACGGCGGCCCGCGGCTGCCTGTCTTGGCCTACCGCGTCATCGGAGTGGAAGGGTGGCCCAGACCCGTTCCCTTCCAGCCTCGTATGACGGTGAGGGCCTTGGTGCTCGGTCCTTCCAGTGCACCCGGTCGGTGATGGACGGTTCACTCGCAGAGGGCGAGGAGTTCGTCGACGGCAGTGCGGATGTCTTCGTCCTGGGTGAAGCCGCGCCAGCCGCCGCTGCTGCGTAGCCGCGGGTCGTGGAGGGGTACGGCGTGCAGGAGTTGGGCGGCGGGCCGCGCGGCGGGGCCGATCTGCGCCAGGTGGCGCACAGCCGGGAGCATGACTGGCAGGTAGTCGCCTTTGGCCAGGCCCTGCACGGCGGTCATCAGCGCGGGGACGGCGGTCTGGGTGTCGCCGGTCGCGGCCCACAGGGCGTGGGCCGCCTCGACGCGGGACCAGGGGCCGGTGTCGGTGGTCATCGCCCGGAGCCGGTCCGCGAAGCGGGCAGCGTGTGGGCCGAGGTCGGCGAGCTTGCGCAGGACAGGACGCGGGATGCTTCCCTGGGCCGCGGCCCGTTCGCATACCTTCAGGAGCGGTCCTGGCTCACCACCGACTTTCCAGTAGGCCCATGCCGCCAGCTCCGTGTGCGTCCCCCCTGTGTTCGCCCGAGTCAGCAGCAGTTCCTGGGCCCCGTTGCCGGCTGGTCCGATGCCTGCAAGGGCGAGTGCCGCGCTGTTCCAGTGGCGGTCGTCCTCCATGAGGCTGAGAAGCGCCGGTACCGCTGCCTTCGCCGCAGGACCCCAGCCCGCCAGCACCTGGCAGAAACGGTTGATCACCTGCTGGTCCGTGCTCGTTCCGAGCTGATCGCAGACCGCCGGCAGCAACTGCTCGACATGGTCCGCAAGGTATCCGAGTACCTCAGGAAGCGAGGGGAGGACCGCATGGTGCCAGCCGGCGGTGGCGGGGTAGCTGGCGGAGCTCGACGCGAACCCGGACCGCGTGCCGGCCACCAGCTCGATCACGCCCGGGAGGCAGCGAGGGTCGTTCATCCTGGCCAGAGCCCACAAAGCAGCCTCGCCGACGGTCTGCCGCTTTCGGGTCGTCCTCGCGGCGTTGTCGCCGAGCAGCGCGGCGACCTCGCCAGCATGGGCAGCGGCCGTGGGACCAAGACACGCCAGCAGCTCGGCTGCCCGGAATCGGGCCTCGCAGGCAGAGTCGTTCAGGCGGGCGGCGATGCGGGGGAGAAGAGCAGAAGTGGGGGAGCGCCACTGGGCCAGCAGCCCTGCCGCCTGCGCCAGGGCGCCGGTTCTCTGCTCTTCGGCGGGGTGGTCGTTCAACAGGCCGAGAGCGAAGCTGGTGCACGGCCCGGGAAACAGGGCTGCGGTCCGGTGCTGGACACCCTGCCCCCCGGAGTCCATCGCCGCAGTGTGGCGCCACAACTCGACGCTGAGGTCCCGAACTGCCTCCAGCAACAGCTCCAGCCGCTGTTCGGGAAGGTCCGGCCTGCTTGGGGCGAGTGCGTGCACTGCAGCCAGGCGCACCTGCGCCTCCGAGGCATCCAGCAGCCCCTGAAGGAGGTCGAAGACCTCGGCGGCGTGCACGCCCGCGGGCTGTCGCAACACAGCCTGCCCGAGTGCGAGGATCACATCGAGCCGGGTCGCTGGATCATCCTCGGCCTGCAAGCGCCTCAGCAGGGAAGGCAGGGTCAGCTCACCAGAGCTGCCGCAGACACCGACCACGTCAGCAGCGTCCCGCCGAATCCAGGGCTCAGGGTCCTCCAGTAGGACCAGAACCTCAGGCAGGGCTCGCTCCCACGCTGGCTGCCAGCTGGGATCGAGGAACTGCTCGCGGACCTGCTGCGCCTCCGAGGCCAGCCTCGCCACCAGCTCCATCACCGTGCGACGACATTTCACCTCAGGCGTTGAGGCAAGACGCAGGAGGAAGGGCAGCGCAGCCGATGCGGCGGAGCAGACCCAACCGCCTTGATGAAACAACAGGTTGAGCAGGTCGTACGCTGCGTCCTTGGCATCGTCCGGGTCCGGCCCCGCGCACCGGCGCAGCAGGTCGGGAACGTCCTCGGCCGACCCGTAGTTGTGCTTCAGCTCCGCCCAGTCGACCTCATCCAGTCCCACCCACATGCACGCGACCCTACCGCCGCACCAGGTGTGGTGCTCAACCTCGTTTCCCGAGTTTATCCGGGTATCAGATTGAGTCATACAGTGATGGTGGCCCCTGGCTGCCGGCAGCGCGATGGGGGTGTGGTGGTCTGGTGGGATCGAGAAGCAGCACAAGAAGGATCACCCGACTGTGGGGAGTAAGACGTTGGATCCGTGGGAGGTCAAAGAGGACGGGGATCGTGAGCAGTGGGCGTGGAGCCCGCTCGTGGAGGTAGGCCCGTTGGAGTTCGGTATGAGGCCGCACGAGGTGGCCGCAGCGTTCAGCGGCCCGGAACCTCGCACACGGTCGTGTGCCAGATATTCTGACCACAGTGCAGTGCCCAGCTGGGAGCGGTATCCCGAAACTGCTGCTGGCCGCCCGCGGAGCGGGCTTGTCCTGGAGGCGCAGCCGGAAGGGCCCGGAGTGGGAGCGGAGCGGACACCCCCAACGGGCCGAAGGCTCGGACCCCGTGAAACGGGGTCACCCAGGCCCGCGGAGCGGGCCGTTCGGGTGGAGCGCAGCGGAACCCGAACCTGTCCGGAGCGAAGCGCAGGACACCGGCCCGAAGGGCCGGCCCCGGCCCGGCGAAGCCGGGCC
>NZ_JBIAHP010000044.1:0-29024 GCF_042870715.1 Streptomyces sp. NPDC006463
ATGCGCTCTTCGTCGGTGAGGCGGGCCGGCAGGCCGTAGCGCTCGCACGCGGCGTCGGTCAGCACGATCAGCGGGTCGGCGTCCTTGCCCGGCCCGGACAGCTTCGGCGCACCGAGCTTCGCCTCGCTGAGGGTCCAGTCGACCAGCGCCGGGATGGACTTGGCGGGCACTTCCAGGACCAGGCCGCCGGTGCAGTACGCCAGCACCTTCCCGTCCTCTACGTCCAGGACCGCCAGCGGGCCGTTCGCGAACCGCGGGTCGGTGCCGCCCGCCGGGATGTTCGCCGGGGCGGCCTTCTTCGCCGCTGGGCGGCGCGACGTCGAGGACGTCCTGGTGGTGCTCGCCGGGCTGGTCGCGGCGGCCGGAGCAGCAGCGAGGGGAGCGGGGGTCTCGGTGTTCTCGGTTGCAGTCATGGCCGCAGCCTTGGGGGCCGGGTCTGTGGACAGAGTCGGCGCTTCGACCGGGTCGGGTGCGCCGGTGAACGTGGCGGGCACCGGGGCGGCCGGCTCCTCGGGCGCGGGGTAGAGCTCGGCGAGCTGCTTCAGCAGCCGCGCGTACGCATCCCGTTCCGGGGGGCGGGGCTCGGTCTTGCCCGACTCCCAGCCGGACACCGTGGCGCGGCGCACCTGCAGTGCGGTGGCCACCTCGTCGATCGTCAGGCCGTGCGCGGCACGCAGTCGCTTGCGTTCCGCCGGCGGCGGGAGCGTGGCGCGGGACGCGATCAAGGCGTCGACCGCGTCGAACAACTCGGACATGCAACACCTCCTTTCGTCGATTCTAGCGCCTGAAACGAACGAATGCCGTACGTTTGGCGTACGAAGTGCGTACGCAATTGTGGAGGGGTGCGTTGAGAGACGAGGACGTCGTTCCGGTCGTGCTGCCCGAGGGCCAGCATGAAGAGATCCTGGTGACGGAGATCCTGCCGACCTGGACCAAGCGCGCCGTCCCTCAGGACCAGCCGATCGTCGTGGTCGTCGCCGGGCCGGCGGGGAGCGGGAAGTCCTACCTGTGCGACCTCCTCTTGGCGGTCCTCGCACGGCGGGGCGGAGCAGTACTGATCGGCCGCGACCTCTACAAGAAGGCCCACCCCCAGTACGACACCCTCATGCGCAGCGATGACCTCACGGCCGGTGTGCGGGTGCGTCCGGATGTCCTGCGGTGGCAGGCCGAGGTCGAGGCGTACGTACGCCACAACCGCTTCGACGCAGTCCTGGAGGAGCCCGTCGCCGATCTGGCGGAGGCCATAGAGACGGCCCGCGTCTGGCGTGCGGCGGGCTACCAGGTCGAGGTGGTGGCGCTGGCCACGTCGGAGGCCGAGGCACAGCTCAGCGGGCTGGACCGCTACCTGACGCAGGTCGACGAGCAGGGCGTGGGCCGGTCCGTGTCCTGGGGCAACCTCGACCAGTGCACACGCAACCTGCCCCGCTTCCTGGAGGCCGTCGAGGCCGAACAGCTCGCGGACCAGGTCATGGTCGTGCGCCGGGGCCTTCACGTCCTGTATCGCAACCGGCTCACCGCAGACGGAGCATCCTGTCGGGAACCCGCAGGCGCCTCCGAGGCGCTGACGGCGGAGTGGGGCCGGCCGTGGACCGCGCCGGAGACGTGGCAGTTTCGGCGCCGTCTGAGCAGTACGGAGCAGCGGCTGCACCCGGCGGTGCTCGCGCCGGAGCGCCGCCTGGCGGTGGCCGGAGGACTGGAGCGCGCCTTCGCTCTGGCCGAGCCGGTGCGCCGGATCGCCCAACCCCTCACCGTGCCGCCCGGCGTCGACTACCACCGCCTGTCCGCGAGCGAGCACCAGTGGATCTTCGACGAGCTGGTCATCCCGGGGTACCTGAGCGCCATCACCCCGCACGACGACCCCGTCACCCTGTACGTGATGGGCCCGCAGGGAGCGGGGAAGTCCTACATGGCCCGCATGCTGCGCCGGGCGTTACGCCAGCGCAGACCCATCGGGATCGAGGGCGGGACTTTCAAGGCGCTGCACCCCGACTACCGGCGGCTCCTCGAGGAGGAGCCGCGCACCGCCTCCGCGCGGATCAGGCCGGACTACCGGGCGTGGCAGGAGATGGCCGAGGCGTACGTACGGGCGCGCCGCGGAGACATGCTGATCGAGATCGCCCCGGACAGCATCAGCCACTTCCTCAACAGTGCGCGGCGCGACCACCGGGCGGGCCGACGCGTGGAGCTGGTCGTGATCGGGGGGCGTGCCGCGGACAGCAGGCTGGGTACCGCGACCCGGTGCGCCGAGATCGCCCGCCTGGGCGTCCAGCCGCGGTTCACCACGGCCGCCGCCCACCACGCAACGTTCAGCATCATGGCCACCGTGGCCGACGCCGCCGAACGGTCCCCGTTCGTCCACCGCATCTCGGTGGTCCGCAGGGACCTGACCCCGGTCTATCTCAACGAGCGCACTGCAGACGGAGCCTTGAGCAGGCGGCCCCGGGCCGGGGCAGTGGTCGAGGCCGAGCAGCGCCGCCCGTACACGTCGGCCGAGGCGGCCCAGTTCCTCGCCACCCTCAGGCGGTTGGAGGGTGAGCTGCCGCAGTACCGGTCGGATCTGGTCGAGATCGCCGCTCTGGCCTGGCCCCTGATGCCCGCCCGCCTGCAGCCGCGCACCCTCCCCTTCACGGTCACCACGGCGCTGCTGCCCGCCCCGCGGCACACGCCCGGCTACTGGCCGCCGAGCTCCTGGGAACGGGCCGCATAGCGGGCCGCGATCTCGGCTACCTCGTCCGGGTCGGCGTCCTGAAGCGCCTGGAGATCGGTGGCGCACGCCGTCCACTGCTCCTTCAGCGCCTTCAGTCGCTCGGAGTCAGGGCCGGCGGCCCGCTCCTTCATGATCTGTTCCGCGTACCAGTTGCTCACGTCCTGCACGAGTTGCTTGACGACATCGGGATTCGGGTGCTCTGACAAGGGGTTCCTTCACGTCTCGGGATGCGGTGGGGCGTCATTGTCTCTGGCCGAGACCATGCGGGACTGGCGCCTACGTCGCGGAAGGTGGCCACACCGCGCGCCCCAGGCCCTACGGTTGATACCGTCGATGATCATTCTGGGGGGACCGACCGTGGCCGACCTTCGTGCGCTGTTCAGCTCCAATGACCCGTCGTCGTTCGATGTCGCGGAGGCGTTCACCGACCGGCACAGCCAGTGGGTCCTGGTGGCTGCCGCGCTGGAGGAACACCTGCGCCGCATCGTCGGCCCCTCCTTCGACGTGGAGGACCTTGAAGCCCCCCGCAGCAACGTGATCGTCTTCCACGGGGTGGGCGGTGTCGGGAAGTCGACGCTGCTCCGCAAAATCGAGGCCGCGCTCACCGCCGCTGAGAACCGCCCCGAGCAGTGGGGCGCTCCCACCTGGACGGACCGGGTGCTGCCCATCCGGATCGACCTGTCGAGGGCCGCTTCGACCGGCTCGGACTTCGAACGCGTCATCCTGACGATCCGCCTCGCGCTCGCCGGGGCCCTGGGCAGGCCCATGCCGTCCTTCGACGTGGCACTGCGGCACTACTGGGAGCACGTGCACCCAGGTGAGCCGCTGGACGAGTACATCCGGCGATCCGGGCTGGCCGGGAAGTTCGCGGAGATGCTGCCCCAGCAACTGCAAGCCGGAGTGGGGGAGGTCGCCACCGCTCTGGCGCTGCCCGGCCTGGTCGGCTCGGCCGCCGGACAGCTCACCTCGGCGCTGGTGAACGCGCTGCGCGAACGCCACGAACGCGCCCAGGCCCTGGCCGGCGCCACGCGGACGGCAGCCCTGCTGGAAGCCACCCCTGACCTGGAGGCCCTGTCCTACTACCCACACCTGCTGGCCTGGGACCTGAACCAGCTGCCCGCGAAGAAGCGCATCGTCCCGGTGATCCTGCTGGACACCTTCGAGGACACCGCCGACCGCCACCGGGACTTCGAGCGACTGCTGCAGCGCCTGGTCTGGCTCATGCCCGGCACCTTTTTCGTCATCGGCGGCCGCAGCCGGCTGCCCTGGGCGGACCCCGCGCTGCACGGCCAGCTCGACTGGACCGGCCCCGCCGCCTGGCCCGGCCTGGCCACCTCCACCGCCTCCCTGACGGTGCCCCAGCCGCGGGCAGCCGGCTCCGGCGCCCGCCAGTACCTGATCGGCGACCTCTCCCCCGAGGACTGCGAGACCCACCTCGCCCGCCGCCTGGTCCAAGACGACCAGCCCCTCATCGGCGCCGACATCCGGGCCGCGATCACCGCCCGCTCCCACGGCCTGCCCCTCCACCTCGACCTCGCCGTCTCCCGCTTCCTGGAGATCCGCCGCACCGGCCGCACCCCCACCCCGGCCGACTTCGACTGCACCTTCCCCGCCCTCCTGGCCCGCACCCTCTCCGACCTCACGCCCGAAGAACGTCACCTGCTGCGCAGCGTCGCCCTGCTGGACGCCTTCGACCTCGACCTGGCCACCCGCACCGCCGGCCTCGCCCAGCAGGCGCCGGCCCGGCGCCTGATCGAGCGGCCCCTGGTCAACGAGAACCCGTACGCCCTGTGGCCCTACCACCTGCACCGCGCGATCCGCAGCGCCGTCCGCGACGACGACCACAGCGACGACCGCTGGACACCGGCCGACTGGGACCAGGCCGCCAACCGCGCCCTGGCCGCCCTCGGCGACCAGTGGACCAGCGCCACCGCGCTCGGCCCCAGCCGCATGCTCCTGGTCGCCTGCCTGCGCCAAGGCCTGCGCCTGGCCCGCGAACACCGCCTGAGCGACCTGGGCTGGCTCACCGCCGCCGCCCACGCCTACACGGACGACTCTGTGTGGGAGCCCCTCTCTCTGCCCACCGACAGCAGCACCGATCCGGCGCCGGACACCCCCGCCGACGCCCTGGCCGAGCTCCTCACGACGATCGCCCGCCGCCAGCACGAACACCGCCAGCGCACCGCCGACCGGCTCACCGCAGTCCTCGACAGCGGCCTACTGCCCGCTGAGCTCACCGAGATGGGCCTGTACTACCGGGCCAAGGCATACAAGGACCTCAGCCAGAACCAGGCCGCCCGCGCAGGAATGCAGCAGGTCGCCGACGCGGGCGGCCGGTACGCTCCCCGGGCCCGCCGGGGCTTGGCCAACCTGGCCCGCCTCGCCGGCGACTTCCCCACCGCCCTGGCCGCCGTCCCCACCCTGGGCTGGAAGGGCCGCCACCACCGCGTCCTCGGCGACATCCGCTGGTCCCAAGCCGACACCGCCCAGGCCGTCGCCGCCTTCGAAGCCGGGCGGGCGGAAGCTGAGCAGCACGGTGCCGCCGGCGAGCGGGCCATGATGCAGGTCCGTCTCGCCCTCGCCGTCTCCTTCGCCGACCCCGCCCGCGCCGACGACGAGCTCGCACTCGCCCACCAGCTCCTCGTCGGCCTCGACCAGCGCTCCAACACCCTCCTTGCCCAGGTCGTCGCCCTGATCAAGGACGCCGGAACCAGCGGCGTCACCGACCGCGCCCAGAGCCTGAACGCCGAGATCGAGGCCGCGGGGCTGCCCTTCCTCCACCGATTCGTAGAGCTCGCCCTCGCCTTCCACCACGCCGTCCGCGGCGAGGACCAGGGCCTGGCCGCCACCATCGACCGGCTGCGCGCGCTGACCGCGACCGGCGACTTCGCCTACTTCACCGACATCGCTCACTTCATGGGCGCCCTGCCCCTGCCGGGGCCGTCGACCATCCGCTGGACCACGAGCGAAGACGACGTCCGCAGCGCGTGGCGCGGCATCGTCCAGACCCGGCAGGAACACCTGCTCGCCGGAAGCTGACCCTGGACGCACGACGGCTCCGACCAGAGTGTCTGGTCGGAGCCGTCGCCATGTACGGGCCGGGCGCCGGGCCCGGAGAAATCAGCTGGCCTCGGGGCGCTGCCCCACGAGCTGGGTGAGCAGCTCGATGATCTGGGCCTGATTCCGGTCGATCTTCTTGTCGAGAGCCTCGACCTTCTGGTCCAGGTTGCCGATCTGGAGGCGCACTGCGGTGAGGTCGGACTTGATGATCCCGAACTCGCGGTCGTGCTTCTCCGCGACCTCTTCGAAACGCCGGGTCAGGGCAGCGAGCTCGCTGTGGGCGATGGGGTCCTCGGGCACGCGGTCGCTCCTGCCAAACGAAAGCACTGTCGGAGGGTCCACGATAACGTGCTCACCGCTCGTGCAGTTCGGGTAGCCAAGAGGCCGAAGCCGGGAGTGCCCAGACCGAGTCGCGCCGCTGTCCCATCGTGATCAGCCCTCAAGACGGGCGCTTGCGGCTGCGTGTATTTCCGGTGCGTCGGCAAGGTCGGCGCGGATCTCCGGCCAGTCGGTTGCCTCGGGCGACTGACGCCGATGACGGCTAGGCGGCACCGAGCTCGGGAACACATCATCGCGGACCCCGCTCGGTAGGACCTCGGGCCCAGCCACGAAGGAATTTCCGTCAAATCCTGGATCCGTGGCTTGTAGGGCGGTGACAGATGGGGCAGCCAGCTGTCAGTTCTTCACAAGGTTCCCCTGCGGGTCTGACCAATTTCCCATATACCGGCAAATCGGACCGTATCGCAAGATTTCTTCAACACCACGGAGCGCCCAGCGGCACTAGGCCCGGGGCTTTGCGTCGTCCGCCTCTGGAGTGACCATGACCCAGCTGCCAAGTTCCGCGATCTTCCCCCTCATGGCGCAAGCGCAGACCCGCCCGGGCCACCGTACCGGGCCTCCTCATGCAGCAGGCCATACCGTACATAAGAGGATGCCCCTGACCGGCAGGAGATCGATGCCCAGACGAGTCGACTGGAGCAGCAGGGCCGATCAGGATCTCGCGCGCGCGTTTCCTCGCGAAGGGGACAGGCTTGCGATCAAGAACCTGGCCGAGGCTGAACTTGAGTACCCCCCGCGACTGGACCCCGCCCGGCGGGCGGACGAGGGCTACGTTGCGGGCTACCCCTCTCTCGCCTTCAGGCGCGCTCTGGCGCGAGGAGCTCCCACATGGGCGGACGACCTGGAAGACGACCCCGAAAGAGTGGACCCGGAGGAAGGCCCCGAGTATGGGGCGTACCTGTACGTGTACAGGGCCTGGACCACGGCGGACGCCGGAGGGGCTTCCATGCGACACGGCAGGCCGAAAATATACGTCACCCGGTTTTTCGGCAACGAAGAGCTCAAGGACAAAATTGGCTCTGCGCGGCCGTAGGGCGGTTGGTGATCACGGGGTGTCAATCGCTCTCTGCCGGCGTTTCCGAAGTGCCGACCTCTAGGGCGGCACTGATCAACCTGCCCTCAAGATCGGAGTTCGCCAGGGGAGTGATCATGGCAACGAATCGGCCACGCAGTGTGATCAGCGCAGGATGGCCCGAGTCGTTGATCTCCCTGATCACCTCAGACGTTCGCAGCGACAGGTCCCGCATCTTGTAGACATGCGCAGCGGCTGCGTCCACTCGCGGATCGACCTGGGTCATCTGACACACCTCCATAGCGATGTTCTACCCATGTATAACATCGCCCAGACAGGCGCGCTTCCCCGTGACCAGAGTTGAGACGGGAGTCTGATGGCAACTCCCCCAGATCCGTCCTCCCGCCCAACCACTCAGGACGCAACAGCCACAGCGGACCTGAAATCCACTGCAAAGTGGCTGCTTGGCGCGAGCGCCTCAAGCGCAGCAGTCCTTGTCGCCGGGCTCCAGCTGGGCAATCTCGAAGCACTCGGCAATGCCGACGTACTGTACGGCGCCGCAGCACTGGCATCGGTTGCGATTGCCTTGGCCGCCGCCACGACCCTCCTCTTCCTGGCCGCCAGAGTCCTCTCAACCTCGCGCCCTGCCATCAGCCAGCTCCAACGCGAGGACATTGATGACAACGGAGCGCGACCCGGCAAACGCATGAATCCACCCGACGACCCACGCCTGAGAGAGCTTGTTTGGGAACGAGGGCCCGAACTCCTCGGCGAGCGAGATTCAATCTGGAAGATCGTTGAAGATCACGAGAGTGCTGCCGCTGCTCTCTCGAGCTCAAACACCGTAGTGATCCTCGAAAAACGCTACAGGCCGTCCCGACCTGCCGACGCAGAAGCGCTCCGCAACATCTTCAAGGATCTCGACAGACGCATCCAGGAGATCTGCGATGCCGCCGGGTACATCGCCACTAGGGAGCACTACAAAGATTTGAAGCAGCACATGTGCTGGCTTCTACCACTGTTCGGGATCGGCATCCTGAGCTTCGCATGGCTAACGTTTCTGTATCCTCCCCTGTTTCTCAGCCCATCAGCCAAGGTCACCACCCCGATCCAGGTCGAGATCACGGTCCCCTCCGACGCTGCAGCGTCCAGGGCCGGCCTACCGGCAGGCTGCGTCAAGAAAACCCCCCTCAAAGGGGTTGCCGTCGGCGGGAAGCTCGACTCACCCATTCTCGTAACCCGAAGTGAAAACGGCTGTCCCGCGCGCCGAGTCAAAAACAGCAAAGACCTCATCACAGTGCCGCTGTCTGCACCATCCGCACCCGCGGCATCTCCCAGCCGGCCCTGTGACACCCATAAACCACACCTTCACGACCACCCGGGTGGGTCCCCCACACCTCCATCGACCGCACGGCCGGGACCCGAATAGCCTGTCCGCCAGTCGGACCTTCTCCCCCACCTACGCGGGGCCCCGCCAGGCAACACCCCAGCCCACTCCTTGGCGCCCGGCGCCCTCAGACGAGGGCGTCGCCAAGCAGCCGGCGCGGTGCTCCGTCTAGGTGTCGGTGGAGCAGCTGGGCGCGGGAGTGCACCAGGCCGCTCCGGTACGCGGCTGGTAGTCGGTCGTAGACGGCGGCGGCCATCTCGGCGGCCGCGCCCGGGTCTCCGTCGACCCGCAGGCACGCGGCGGTGTCCATGGCGATCAGCGCGCGGGTCATCACTGAGGGCGAGGACGTCAGGGCCAGGGCGTCGTCCTGTGCCCGGTAAGCGGCGCGGGTGTCGCCGAGCAGCGTGTACGCCTGGGAGAGGTGCACATGGTGCTTCTGGGCCGGGTACCCGAACCAGGTGTCCGCCGACTCGGGGCCGTCCAACTGTTCGGCCAGGGTGCGGACGTCGTCCACCGCCCGGCGGGCGCCGGAAAGGTCGCCCACGGCGGCCAGGGCACGGGCGTTGACGGCGGCCGCGAGCGCGGCCGCGGCGGACGGGCGGGCGCCGGCCTCCCGGCGGGCCTGCGCAGCGATGAGGGCGGCCTGCCCAGGAGCGCCGTAGTTCAGGCCGACCATGGCGTGACGGCCGAGCACCCAGGCGGTCATCCGCCGGTCCCCGGACTCTCGGGCGGCCTTCGCTGCTGTGGCGAACCAGCGGTGCGCGTCGGCCTGGTCGCCGCGGTCGTGCTGGACGATGGCCACCAGGCCGGAGAGCCCGGCGGCTGTACGTGCCAGGTCGGTACGGTCCCGCGCGGGGTGGGGCCGGCGCAGGACGGCGGCGAGGAGCGCCAGGTCCTCACGCATCTCGCCCAGGACTGCGTCGGGGGCCCGGCCGTTGTAGCCGCCCCGGTGCCGCTCGAAGGCGCCTTCCAGATAGGCGAGGTCCCCGGCGCCGTCGCCGTCCAGGCCGGTGTCGATGCCCTCGCGGGCCTGCGCGATGCCGGGCAGCACGGCGAACCCCGCCGTGGCCGCCGCCAGGGTGAACAGCTTGCGTCGCTCCACGTCGTCGTCCTCCATCCTCTGCTGCCTGCGGTGCCGCCGGGTGTTCTCCAGGGCCTGGTCCAGCTGCTCGTCGGTCAGGCCGTAGACGGCGCGGATCGCCGTACGCCAGACCGGAGTCGGTAACCGCTTCTCGGTCTCCCAGCGCTTCAGGTTCTCGACCGTGCACACGAGACCGGCGGCGGTCATGCGCTTGGCCTGCTGCTCGCGGCTCCGGTCCGCCCGCTCCCTGATGGAGCGCAGCAACTCGCCGATTCCGTCCGGGCTCACCATGCCGGGGCCTCCCCTGTCCGGGTGTCGAAAGACCATCCTGGCCCCCCAACGCGGCACCCCGCAGCGGGATTCGGCCCCCCGGAGCGGCCCTCCCTTCTGGTGTTCCCCGGACCTTCAATGGTCGAACGGAACCGGCCGGGACAACGCCCCACGGGGCTCCCCCTCCGGCCGGTCCTGCACTGGGCGCCCGCCTTGCCTGGGGGCGGCGGGCGCCGTCCAGCGCTCCATCTGACACGAGAGAAGGAGTACGTCATGAACGGTCTGATCCTCTCCAGCCGCTCCATCAAGGGAGCCGCGACCCGGACCCCCGACGGCGGGGGCACCGGCAAGGGCGACGGCAACGACTGATCGCCGACCATGACCACCGCGATTGACGCGGCGGTCCGGAGCCTCGGCGGGGACTTCCTCGCCGGGGCTTTCGGCCGCTCCTTCCAGCACTGGTCACAGGCCGCCGCAGGGCTGCGCGACCTGTTCACGTGGGACGACCTGAACGACCTGGTGGCCCGCCACCGGCTCGACGCCCCGCGCCTGCGCCTGTTCAACAACGGGGAGCAGGTCCCGCCGTACGAGTACCTGCACACCTCGGTCACCAAGCGCTCCGAGGTCCGCCACCGCGTCGAACCCTCCGGGCTGCACCGGCAGATCACCGCCGGCGCCTCCCTGGTCCTGGACGCCGTCGACAAACTCCACCCCGGTGTTCAGGACCTCGCCGAGGCGCTGGAGCGGCACTTCCGCACCGACGTCCAGGCCAACCTGTACGCGTCCTGGCACCCGACCGAAGCATTCGGCATCCACTGGGACGACCACGACACGGTGATCTTCCAGCTCGAAGGCGCTAAGCAGTGGAACCTGTACGGGGCCACCCGCACCGACCCGCTCCGCCTGGACGTCGAAGCGCCGGAGAAGCCCGAAGGACCGCCGCTCGCCAAGGTGGTGCTGCAGGCCGGGGACATGCTGTACGTGCCACGGGGCTGGTGGCACGCGGTGGCCGCCACCCAGGGCCGCTCCCTGCACCTGACGTGCGGGCTTACCCCGGCGACCGGCCACCACCTCCTGGTGTGGCTCGCCGGACAGCTCCTCCACTCCCCCACCCTGCGCGCGAACGTCCCGACCGTGGCCGGGCCCGGCGAGCGCACCGCGTACGCCGAGCAGCTGCGTAAGGAAGTCGCCGAGGCGCTCCATCCGCACATCGTCTCGGAGTTCGCCGCCTCCCTGGACGCCCGCGACCCGGGCCGCCCGGCTCCCTCCCTCCCGTACATCGGCGACGTCCCCGCCGACCCCGGCCTGGTCCTGGCCCTCACCACCGCCCGGGCCGCGCTCGAGGGAGCCGACGAGGCCGTCGTGCTGCGCGCCGCCGGACACGAATGGGAGCTCCACCCGTCCGTGCGCCCCGCGCTGAAGGCCCTGGTCTCCGGCGCCCGCCTGACCCTCGGAGAACTGGCCGAGCGCTCCGGCCTCACCGTGGAACAGGTCGCGGCCCTCGCCACCGAGCTGGTATCCAAGGACGCGGCCGCCGTCTCCCAGCCGAGGTAGGACCCGCCATGTTCGACGCCCCTGCCCCCGCCACCGTCGACCGGATGCTGGCCGCCCAGCAGCACGCCGCCGACCAGTTCGGCCTGCGCGCCACCGGCCGCCGGGTGTGGGGGTACCGGGGCCGGACCCTGTCGGGCGCCGCCGGCCCGCACTGGCTCCGCGTCGTCTGCACCGAGGCCGGCACCGAGGGCGGCAAGCTGTGGAACGGCCCCTCCACCTCCCGCGCCCTCCCCGCGTCGGTGCCGCGCCCCGACCTGTTCCGCATCCGGGACTGGATCACCGAGGGCTACGCCTACCGGGCCGAGCTGTACGGCTTCGCACCCGACCCGATCGTCTCCCCGCGCCCCGTCCTCGACGAGGACCCCGGCCTGCCCGAGACGTGGTGGAAGGAGATGGCCGCCGCCCTGGACGCCCTCGCCGACGTCCCACCGCCCGCGGACCGCGAGGCCGTACGCGAGGAATACCTGCGCCGCGTCATCCCCCAGTTCACCGGCCACCAGGTCGACGACGTCACCTGGACCACCGCCCACGGCGACCTCCACTACGGCAACATCACCCGCGGCCCACACATCCTGGACTGGGAAGGATGGGGCCGCGCCCCCTACGGCTACGACGCCGCCACCCTGTACCTGTACGCACTGCTGACCCCGGCCACGGCCGCCCGCGTCCGAACCGACCTTGCCCCCGTCCTGGACCGGCCCGAGGCACGTATCGGCCTGCTGACCGTGTGCGCCCAGATCCTCCAGGCCCAGGACCGCACCGACTTCTACGCCGAGCTCGCCGGCCCTGTACGCGAGCAGCTGGCCCACCTGTAGCCGCGCCTACGCGGAGTCGACGTTCTGCCGTTTCCATTGGAAACGGCGGCCGCCTTCGCGGCCCGGCCTCAAGGGCGCAGCCAGCGATCGGCGCGGGTACTCCTTCGAGCCATGCCTCCAACGTGGTTGATCAGGATCCTGCGCTCTGTCCGCGATGGCTGATCTCCTGGCCGACCAAGTAGTCAGCCCAGGCGAACCACGGCTCCATGTCCCCGAACGGACCGCCGGTCTTGGCTTCGCTTAGGAGAAAGTCCAGGTCGCCTTCCGCGACGCCTCGCCCTCCGAGGGATTCCGCGTGGGCGAGGATCTTCTTCCGGTCCTGCTCGAAGTAGTCGAGCGGACCGCCGCTGCACCCGGGCAGGAGCCGCTCTCCGGGCAGCGAGAGAGCAGCGCACAGGGTGCTCATCCAGGGCTCGGCAGTCAACTGCTCCAGGTCCTCCGCCGACAGGCCGGGCGCATTGGTGGCGAGCCTGTCCAGCAACGCGGTCGCGAGCACCACGCACGCGCTGACGTGCTGCCACGCTGATGCGGATCTCGAATATTCCCCAGGGCTGCTCTTCGTTCCCCAGTCGGTTGCTGTCGGCAGATCACCTCGCTGACTGCAATGCCGCGCCGTTGCTTGAGCCGCCTCTCCCGCGTCAGCGGATGGGCTCGGCCACTCGGGCGAGCAGGGCGGCCGACTCCTCCGGCGCGAGCGTGTGGTCGTACACGAGCTCGCCGGTCATCCCGGGGAAGAAGCGGCCAGCGGGCCAGTTCCTCTGATACGCGGGCGGGTCGAGGACCACGAGCCGAACGCCGTCCACGACGGGGATGTCCGCCGGTTTGCCTTCGTTCCAGATCCACTCGCCGTCGGCGCCGACCAGGTTGAAGGAGCCGGTGGTCGGCACCATCCCGGGCTGGTCGCGGCAGCAGGCGACGGCCTCCGTCGACGGCGCCTGCCCCTCCACGAGGCCCGGGCCGATCAGGGCGTCGGCGAGGAGCGTGTGCAGCTGAAAGTTGTCGCCGATACCCGAGGCGCGCAGCGCGAAGCCGGCACCAGTGGCACGGTCGAGCGCGATGAGCGGCTCGTCGTCGAGGACGGCGAGTGCGTACGCGAGGCACTTGAACGGCTCGTCCGACAGCTCGGCCACCCGCTCGACGGCGGCCGCCAACTCCTCGCGACCGGGGGCCTCGCGGCGCACCTGCAGTGAGTTGAGCATGGCCACGCAGGCCATCTCGAACTGTGGGAGCGCCTCCCATGCCGTGACGGGCTCGAAGCCGATCCGCTCGAAGTCGGCCTCTTCCAAACCCTCGCCCTCGCGGCCGGGGAGTTCACCACGGCCCGCAGCCGTCCACCGCTCGCAGAAGACGGCGGCCTGCTCGAACGCGTCCAGCGAGCTCGCGAACACGGCGGGCGCGCAGGCCAACGGGTCGGCACCCCGCTCGACGCACGCCCCGATCAGCACGGCCACGACTGCTCGCGGCCCGGGCGGCACCTGCCCGAGCAGAGCGGAGAGCCGAGGCCCCGCCGCCCGCAGGTCGGCGTCCGCCGCCTTGCCGACGGTCTGGGTCAGCCGTGCGAAGGCACGCTCTGCCGCGTCGGCGTCCTGGGCCTGTACAGCCGCTTCGAAGGTCCCGACGGCGGCCGGAAACCGCCCACGTCCGAATATCATCCGCGCACCCTAGCCGACGCCTCCGACTGCTTCCGAACTGCGTGCTCGCCCGGCTCACGGCGGACAGTCCTCGCGCGCCAGTCCAGGGCGGGCGAGCCCGGCAAGATCCAATACACGGGCCCTAGACCTGGGGGTATCGGTCGGCCTTTCTACTGTGGCGCCTGACTCCAGGTCAGCGGTGCGGGCGGTGGGGAATCTCGGTGAGCAGGTCTGTCCCACCCCCGAGCGTCGGGTGGGGAGATTCACCGAGTCCCATCAACGCCAGGTTCTCGACAGCGATCTGGTAGTCGACGGTGACCTGTTCAAGCGTCAGGAGCGCCCCGGAGTGACGGGTGAACCGTTGTCCCTCGGTGTAGCGCTCGGTGTTGTTCAGCGACTGGTACACGCGGTGTCCGAGGGCGTCTGCGCTTCGGAGCTCGTGTCTCAGGTCGGCGCACGCGCAGAACAGATCGCGCAGGGCCTCTACCTCGTCGGAAGTCAGCCGGTCCAGCTCGGTGAACTGCGGAAGCGAAGTCACGATCCCTCCCAGGAAGTCGCTGCTCACGGTATCGGTGCCCGCGCCGCCACGACGCCGGCTCACGCCACCTCACCGGCCGCCCGCCGGGGGTGAGGTGCCGAGAGCACGGTCGCTCCGGCTCGTTCGGCGCGGGCCCGGCGCAGGGCGGCGGCTTCTGTCGCCGCAGCCTGGCGGCGGCGCTGGAGGCGAACCTGCTCGATCGAGGCCAGCGCGTCGTCCGCGACGACGTCGGGCTCAGGAAACACTCGGGAAGACAGCTCCCGCATTGCGGCGGCCTGCCGCTCCACCGCTTCCGCGATGGCCGGGTCCACCTTGGAGGTCCGGGCGGCCTGGCGGTGCGCTTCGATCGCGCGGCGGTAGCCATCGGGCGGGATGCGGCGCTTCACCGGCGCGGCAGGCGCGGCCGGCTGCGGGGCCGGTTCGGCGGCCGCCACTGCGAGGCCGGCCTTCACGGGCGCGGGCGCCAGGACGTGCAGGGCGCGGACGTTCGCCATCGGCACCGTCTCGTTGGCCGCCGCGATCAGCTTCGGCGTGCTCCAGCGCAGCTTCGTGCCGATGGCCGGAGCGTCTGGGACGACGTCCAGGCGGCCGGTGTCCGCGTCGAACTTCACCGCCTGGACCCGCCCGGCGAGCTCGGGCGCGGCCGCGGCGAGGATGGTGTCGAACCGGGCGAGGACGCTGCCGCCGGCGGCCGGGGCGACCATGCCGCGCTCGGTCATCATCAGGCCGATCGCGGCGCCGAGCCCGAGTGGCTCACGGCCGTCACGCCGTACGACCGTGGTGGTGCGGCGCTTCGCCTTCTCCTTCCGGCTGGTGCCGTTCTTCTTCGCCGCTTCCCGGGCCGCGACCAGAGCCTGACGCGCGAGGTCGACGCCGCTCAGTTCGGTCATGCGATCACCGCCTTGGCTGTGCGCGGGGCGAGCTCCCGCAGCTGCTCCAGCCGCTTCGTGAGCAGGTACTCGGCGACACGCTCGCGGGCCGTGTCGGCGGCCTTGGTCGCGGCCGCGATGGCGTCGGCGCCGTGCGGGTTGTGCTTGAACCAGTGGCGGCCCTGCTCGGTCTTGTAGGCCCGCCGGGCCTCCGCTTCGGCTTCCTCGGTTCGGCCCAGCATGGCCAGGGCGGTGTCCTGGTGCTCCTGAACGGCCTGCTGCGCGGTCTGGAGCGCGGCGAAGGCGTACGCGTCCTGCGCTGCCTCCGGGTCGGCCTCCAGGGCTTCCACGTCGGTGATCTGCAAGAACTCCTGCCACGCGGCGGCGACGCTGTCGCCGATGGCCGTCCGGGCCTGAGCCGCGACAGCCGCGACGTTGCCCAGGTCGGTCAGGCCGGCGGACCAGGCCGCCAGGAGGAGACCGGCCTCACCGATCAGGGCCTCGGTCTGGCGGCGGTGGTCGCAGCGCTCGCACAGCCCGGCCGCCTGCTGCCGCCCGCAGTCCTCGCACGGCAGGGCCTGGCGCACCGCGTCGGCGGCGGCCGCGGCCGCACGGTCGGCCTCCGCCCGCTCCTGGGCAGCAACGCGGGCGGCATCCCGGCGGGCCTGCTGCTCGCGGGCCTGCTCCCGCCGCCACACCAGGTCCTCCGCCTCGAGGGCCGCCTGCTCGCGCAGCCGCTCCTCGAGGACGCGCCGCCGCTCGCCGTCGGACAGGCCGGGCAGCTCCCGGTCGATGTCCGCGCCGATGCGAGCCCGGCGGGCACGGCGGAGGTGGATGACGTTGCCGCAGTTCTCGCAGTCCTCCCCGGTATCCAGCCGGACTCCGTCGTCGCACTTGCGGTGCGAGCAAGCCTGCCGCTGGGGCAGCCCCCGACGGATCAGCCAGGGGAACGGCTTGTCGACCAGGGCCTCGCCGCCGGTCTCGTGAAGGCGGTCGGTGAGCCGGTCGGCAAGCAGTCGCGGCGCACCCTCCGGCGCCACGCCCAGGCCCGCCAGCTGCGCCAGCTCCGCCTTCGCGGCCGCCTCCACCTGGTCCTGCTGCCACCCGGACAACCGCTCCCACAACCACGCCACCGGCCCCAGTGCCACCCGCAGACCAAGGTCAGCCGGAAGACCCACCCTCCGCTGCTGCTGCGTCTTTCGACCACCCACGGTGTTCGGCTGGCCACCAGCACCAGCCCTGACAGAGGGCTTCTCCACCCGCTCATCGACCGGGGACTCCTTCGGTTTTTCCCCGCGGAGCGGGCCGCCCTCAGCCACCGGTGACCCGGTCCCGGCAGCGTCGGTCTCGCTGTCGGCGGGCTGGTCCTCGCCCGCGCACGCGCGCTCCGGCCGACGGCCTTCAGCCCCACGGCCTTCGCCGGAAAAGCCACCAGAGAGCGCGAGAGACCCACCAGGAGTAACCCCAGAAGCGTGGAGAGCGTGGTGCTGTGTAGTTGCGGCGAGGTCTGCGGATCCGGCGATCCCGTCCTGCCCGGCACCCTCGATCCCAGTCGCCACAAGGGTCTCGTCCGTCTCGCCGAGCTCAAGATCTCCGGATGCAGTACCGGCGAGGTCTGAAAACACGGCCTCCTCCGCCCGGCGGGCCTCCCGCACGGCCACACCGTGGGCCTCGGCGACCGGCACCAGGCGCACTCGCGACCGCCCGTGCAGACCCGAGCCGGTCTCCTGGCGCACCACGTCCGCGACGCCGTGCTCCTGGAGCCGCTTGAGCACCTTCGCCCCAGCCGCCGCCGTGCAGCCCAGCAGCCGCGCGACCGTCGCCGCCGGACGCCCACGCTCGGTGTCCACCGACCCGGGGCACAGCTGCAGCCAGCCCGCCGAACCCGTCGTCAGCACCATCAGCAGCAGCCCGAGCCGGTCCGTTGCCGCCCCCCGACCCGTACGACCAGCGAGCAGCCCGGCCGGGACCGGCGCCTTGTCCTTCGGCGCCCACCCCGGACCGAACAGAACCTCGATCAGGCTGAGCAGCACCGCCAGCTCGGAGCGGGACAGCGCCAGGGCGTGCCGCCGGTTGCCGGCCTTCTGCGCCCGGTACATCGGGATCACCCAGCACTCCAGGCCGGTCGCGTGCCCGAGGCTGTTGGTCGCGACGTTCGAGCCGAGGAACCCGGCAGCGCGCAGCTCGGGCAGCACGGTGTGCGCGACCGTCGACTGTGACACCCCCAGCCACCGACCGAGCTCCGCCGCCCAGATCGACGCCTGGTAGTCGTCGCGGACCTTCGCCTTCGCCGTCAGCACCACCGAAGCCAGCCGCGCGCCGTCCGACGCCCCGGCCAGCGCTGGAGATGAAACCAGTGCACGGACCGCGGCGAGCAGTCGAGCCCGCATCGTCTTCGACAGCTGGAGCGGGTTGCCCAGCTGCAGGGCAACGACCGGTCCGGCCTGTGCCGGGACCGACCGCAGCCGACGGCGCGATGCGCTGCCGGTAAATTCCGCGCGAGGGCGTGGGAGCATGGCGGCCGGCGCCGCCACGGCGCTCACCGGCCCGCCCGAAAGTACGAGATGGAGATCATCTCGGCAGCCTGGCGCAGGCAGCCTGTGGACAGAGCCCGGGAAGTTGCGAGAGCCCTGTTCCTTCCCGCCCGGCGGGCAGAAACTTCGGATCGCGTCCCGCCCCACGGGACGGAGCTCCGGAGCACCCCGGCCGCGGGCGCCGTCAGAAGGCCATGGGCCCCCCTCTGGGTATAGGTACGCCGGACCATGGGGCGTGTGACACTCCGACCCCAAGAATCTTCGTGATTAATGCCGTGAACAGGGCAAACAGGGTCAGTCAATCCCGTTGCGCGGGAACCATCGGCGGCTCGAACCGGTGTGAATCGGGCACGGTCGAGCTGACAAGGAGACACAAGGTCGTGCACTATGGCGGGGACACCAACTCTCATATGCGAGCCGGCCCACCCCGCGAAGCGGGACGGACCGACGAGCGGATGGGAAACACCGAGCCCCCTCCGTGAGGAGCGGGCACAGCGCCAAAACCAGAGGCACCCGGCCGATCTCGGCTGGGGGGAGATTTCTCCTCTCGTCTCGGTCTTGCTGCGGAGCCCCTGTCAGGGCCCCGCGGTTGGCAGGTTTGGCGGGTAGGGCACCGGGCGTTGTCAGCGACCGGGGTCTTGCTGGGTGGTGGCCCTTGTCAAGGGGGCCGACCCGCTTGTCAAAGGCGGGGTGGTGCTTGCTGAAGAAGTGGCTCGATGAGCCGAGCTCGGAACCGGGTGTCAAGCCGGGACCGAGTAACCGATCCGGGGTGTCAAGCCCGGTCGGAGCGAAGGGCCGCGCGAGGCCGAGTGGATTGTCAGTCCGCTCTTCTGGCGCGCGCGGCCGGTGGCGGTTACGTCACCCCGACCCCCTCGATTCCGAAGGTGGAGTCGGCATACCTGAATGCGTACCTGACGTCGTGACCGCGATGGTGAAACGGCGTCGTGCCGCGTGAAGTTCCGTGCGGGCGGGTAGCCTTCATCCCGCGATCACCTCCCATCAGGTGTCGCCCGAACGAGGCTTCGCCCCGTTCGAGAGCCCCCGTGGACCATGCCCGGTCCAGGGGGCTTTCGTCGTTATCGATCAAGTCTGTGCACAGCCTAGTCCCAGAACCGGACACAACTGTGGGACGAATTCGCGCAACGCCCGAGCTGCCTGGAATGCCGCGAGATTCTGTCCGGAGGAAAGTGGACCTTGGTTACGCGAGTCCCCCGAGATGGGAGTTGCTGGCCCTCGCCGCACTAGCGAGTTCGGGGAGTTCGTCCACGACTACCCCGGCCTCCGCCAGCTGTTCGACACCGATGCAGTTGGCGACGAACAGGGACGGCTCGCGCCAGGCGATTACGACGCGCGTGAGGCCGGCGGAGAGGATCAGCTGCGCGCACGGCGTGACGGCGTGCCGCCTCTGGGAGCAGGGTTCGAGCGTGCTGTAGATCGTCGCGGTGTTCAGCCGTGGGTCGCCTACAGGCAGCTTCGCGAGCGCCGCTTCCTCCGCATGCACGTGAGCGTCGGTCTCCCGGCTGTAGCCGTTCGCCAGCTCGGTGCCGTCGTCGCCGACGATGACCGCGCCGACGGAGTAGGCGCCTTCGGAGGGCGGGCACAGCTTCGACAGGTCGATGGCCCGGCGCATCCAGTACAGGTCAGCCTCGTGCGCGGTGGAGGTGCCGTTCATCAGGCGCGTCCCTTCGGGGCGTAGCGGAGAAGGACGACGTCGCCGATCGGGCGGGCCTCCAGCAGCTGCATTCGGGCGGTCGATCCGCCCGGGTAGGCCGCGGTACCTAGGAACTTCGGGGCGTCGGCCTGGCCTACCAGGAGTGGGGCGACGACGAGGTGGAGCTCGTCGGCGAGGTCCTGAGACATGAGCTGGGTGTGGATCGTGCCGCCGCCCTCGACCATGAGCCGGCCGATTCCACGGCGGCCGAGCTCGTCGAGGACCAGGCCCCAGTCCAGGTTCGCTCCGACGCTGACGACGTCGGCCAGCTTGCCGAGTGTGACCTTCACCTTGTCGACGGCGGAGTCAACGGTGAATACGAGCTTCTGGCCCCCGTGATGCCAGAACTTGAGGTCCGCGTCCAGATTGCCGCTCGCGGTGACAGTGACCTTCAGCGGGTACTCAGGCCGGCCCTCGGCAATCCGCTTTGCGCGACGCTCTTCGGAGTTCACCAGAAGACGCGGGTTGTCCTTCCGCATCGTCGTTGCGCCGATCAGGATCGCGTCAACCGAGGCGCGTACCTCGTCCACCCGGTCGAAATCGTCGGCGTTGGAGAGCAGCAGCCGATCGGAGCTCGTGTCGTCCAAGTAGCCGTCGACCGATGTGGCGGCGGAGAGGATGACGTACGGACGCGTGGTCATAAGCGGTGTGATCCGTTCTTCTCAGGCTTCGTGGGCGAGTACGGCGTCGAACTGGGTGCGGAAGTCGGCAACCTCCGGTTGGCGCTGCCAGGGGATCAGTGACTTGTCCAGGCGTGCGAGCTCTCGGATGATCCGGCCGGACCCGGTGTCCCTTGCCACAGTCAGGGCTTGGAGCCCGACTGCGGCGGCCTGCTCCGGAGAGCCAGCACCTGAGTGGGCTACGGCGGCCCGAGCCAGGTAGACCCCTCGATCGCGGTGGTAGCTGTCGGGCAGCGACTTGATGGCGCTGGTGAAGATTTCCGCAGCCTCCGCATGCTTGCCCAGCGCTTCCAGCCCCTGCGCCCGGTGGACCTCGATGTACTGCTCGTTCAGCCACACGCCCCATGGGGTCGGGTCGGCGGAGACCCGATCGAGGGAGTTGCGCACGTCGTCGATCGCGCGCTCGCTGTCGATGGACTCGCCCCGCAGCGCGTGACCGTACGACTCGTAGGTCCGGGCGACTGCGGCGAGTCGGCTGCGGGGACGGGCCATGCGTTGTGCGGCCTCGGCGAGGTCGACGACGTCGACCAGGTCCCGCGTCTCGCCGGCGAGCTGGGCCTTGCGTGCCATCACGTACGAGGTCAGATCGCCGTCTCCAACGGTGTGGCTCCACTGGAACGCCCGGTCGAGCCAAAACTGGGCGTTGTCGAAGTCGCCCAGGTCCTGGTAAAGCCAGGAGGTGAATTCGGCGTACTGCGTCTGCAGTTCCATAAGGGCGTGACGGTCGACGCCCTTGCTGTCGCGCCGCAGATCTTTGATGGTCTCGATGTATTCGAGAGCGGCCGTGATGGCGTGTCGGGGTCCGAGCAGGTTGTCGTTGTCGATCAGCAGGCGCCGTGCGCGTTGAAGGTGTTCCACCGGCGTGTCGCTGTACGCGGCGGCTGACCGTGCTGGCCGCGGAAGGCCCAGCACTGCGGAGTCCGCGGCTGCTGGCGTTCCCACGCCGAGCGCGGCTGCCGCACCGATCCCCAACCCACCGCGCAGCATCGCGCGTCGATCGAGCGCCACGAAAACCACCGATCCATCCCGTAGACGAGCGGGGACAAAGATCCCCTCATGGTCTGACGCTGCCTGCTGGGAGGTAGCTGTGGCCAGCCCAATCGCGGCTTCGGATACATGGGGAGTCGAAACGGATACATGGCCCGGGGGGGAGGAGGTATGCCCGATGTCCCGCCAGAGCTGGACCAAGAGCCCGCCTGCATCGAGCTGCTTGTCGATTAGCTTGACTTCAGCGAGATCCTTCGGCGGGCGCTCGCCGCTTTCCCATCGCTGCACTGTGGAGTGGGAAACGAAGGTCTTGGTGGCTAATGCCCGCATGGACATGCGACGGACGGCGCGCAGTTCCCGGATCATGTATCCGAGGCGATGCTGGGGCGACTTCTCCGGCGTCAGCACGTTTGGCTGCTGCCCCACTTGGTGCCCCCTCTATGTCTCCGATCGGTGTATCCAACGGCTGGATACATGTCTGCTCTAGAACTCGCTCCGGGGCCGGGCCTACAACTTTGTTAACGAAGTTGAACCCGCCGAGGAGGGACGAACATGCGCCACGAGATGCAGAGAAGGACGTCAGTCGTTGCGCCCCTTCTCGACCTTCTCGAGGCGCGCGGTGAGGTCAGCGACCTGCTTCTCAAGCGCCTTGAGGGCCCGGGCAGTCGAGTCCTCGCTGGTCTCGGTGGCGGTGTCTGTGATGTAGGAACCCCTCCCCTGGTGGGAGTAGATGAGCCCGGCCGTGCGCAGCTCGGTCAGGGCCCGTTGGACGGTGCCGGCCGCAACGCCGTACTCCTCTGCCAGCTCCCGCGTGCTCGGCAGCTTCGTTCCGGCGGTCAGTCGACCGGAGCGAATCTTGTCGCGGACATCCTGAACGATTCGCTGGTACGGCTGCACGGCCTCGTTGCTCATGAGCGACATCGTAGGTCGACCCCCTCGCCTTAGCTAGCTTCCATAGCTTCCTCAATCAAGTGCTTGACACGCCCCCGACTGTATCAGGTAAGTTATGTATGTCGATGAAGTGGGACGGTCGGCAAAGCCCCCACCTGCCACTTGTCGGGATCACATGAGTCCGTCAACCGAAGGGAGCACCACCCATGAACGTCACCCGCCGCCCCGTCACCAGCGTCGCCACTGAGCACTTCGATGCCGAGACGCTCGCGCTCCTGGAGGCGGTCGAGGTGCCGCTCCCCCACTTCGCAGACCTGGACCTGGACGTCGCCTTCGGCACGCCGCTGGAGATGTACGAGGCTGGCCCCCTTCCCCACGAGCGGCTCGACGGCCTGGACCTCACCGCCGCCATCGCCGCGATCGAGGCCCGAGAGAACCGGATGCTCGCCGCCCGCGACATCGCCGCCGACTCGGCCGTCACCACCCTGGTGCGCGAGCGCCTGGTTGACGTGCTCCTCCCCTACGCCGCCCAGCTGCGCATCACGCGGCCGGTCCCCGCGGCGCCCTTGCCGCTCGCGGCCTAGCTGCAGCCGGGTCCTCACGGACCCGGCTCCTTCACCCGGAACTGTCGACGGCGGCGCCGGATGTGGGAGCCGGAACCATCGGTGACCAGTAAAACAGCAGGTTTCACCGTCTCCTTGGGGGCGGCGGCAGTGGGGTGAGCCGAGCTCCCCCGGCCTAGGCGCCTGTACCGAATAGCTCCACCTGATCCACCTCGAACAGCGCTGCTGCGCTGTCTGTCCGCCAGGACCAACCCGCCGAAAGGGCGGCCTGGCGCGGCAGAGAAGGCAGCACCCGCTTCCGCGTCGTCAGGAGGTCTCGATGCCCCGCATCCGTCCCGGCCGTAACCGGTCCAAGAACACCAACCGCCGCGCGCCTCTGCTGCTCAGCAACATGGCGCCGGAGGACTTCAACGTCCGCCCGGGCGAGACGAAGTCGATCGCCTGCCCCGACTGCCGCACCTGGCGCCGGATTATGGGCGACAAGGTCCTCAAGATTCGCGAGCACTGCATCTCCGACAAGGTCGCCGAGGGCGAGAAGCACACCCTCTGCCCCGGCACCGACCAGGTCGTCGTCATCGACATCGACGTACAGCGCTGGCAGGCCCGGCAGAACCGCCTGCTGCGCGAGGCGATGCCGCAGGACAACCGGCGCGCCGCCCAGCAGTTCTACAAGCCCCTCCCGGCCCCGGCCGCTCCGGTCTCCCGGATCAGCGCCGAGATCACGCTGGAGACGGCCCGCCAGTCCTACCTCGCCCACCGCAAGGGCTGCACGCTCTGCGTCAAGGGCCGGCACTGCACGGACGGCGGCATCCTGGCTCGCCGGTACGTCCTCGCGCTCAACCAGGAGCCCGCCCGCCGCGAGGCCCGCGACGAGCAGGAGCGCCAGGAGCGCCGCACCGCCCGGAAGCTGACGGCGCCGGCTGTCCGCAGGGCGCAGTGGACCAAGCACGGCGGCGAGGAGGTCGAAACGGCGAACAACCGCTGTGCAGAGCGCATCGCGGGCTCCCTCTCCGAGTTCCGCGGCCCCCAGCTCCCGCTGGCCCCGCGGGACCCGGAGGGACACGACCGGCGTCAGGCCGAGCTGGGCAAGCAGTACGCCGCTAAGAAGGCGTCGGCGGCCTGACCCGCCCGGACATCGCGACGAACGACCACGGCCCCGGCCGCCCCGCACTGGGGGCGGCCGGGGCCGTGGCTGCTCGTACGAACAGCCTGAACGACGACAGCCCCGGGGATTGCGCCCCCGGGGCTTGTCCAGGACCTGAATCGGAGGACCTGATGCAGCTCAGCATGACACGTGCGGTGCCCCGGCCGAGCGCCGGGATCATCGACGACACCGAGGACGCGGACAACAAGAAGGGCTTCGAGCCCGACGACCTCGCCGCGTTCCACCGGCTCGTCCGACACCTCACCGCCGACGGCGACCGTCGCGCGGCCCGCGCTGGCCGGAAAGCCCGCCGCACGCTCGCCGAGATGGCCCTCGTCGGACAGGGGCGGTGAGCGGGATGGACTGGCGTCACTACGCGGTTTGCGCCGACGAGGGCGACCCGGAGCTGTTCTTCCCCATCGGCAACACCGGCCCGGCGCTCCTGCAGATCGAGGAGGCCAAGGCCGTCTGCCGCCGCTGCCCCGTCATGGAGCAGTGCCTGCAGTGGGCGCTGGAGTCCGGCCAGGACGAGGGCGTCTGGGGCGGCCTGTCCGAGGACGAGCGGCGGGCGATGAAGCGCCGCGCCGCCCGCAACCGGGCCCGGAACGCGAAGAACCACTGACCGCAGTGCGGGACGGAAACCCAACTCCGCTCCCGCACCGCGCCGCCCGACCAGGCCGGTCGCCCGCCACACGGGCAGCCGGCCTTCCGCACGCCTCCAGCCCGGGAGACTCTCGGGCCCGCATCCCGCAGGAGAGCCCATGCGTACCAGCACCGACACCGCGACGACCGCCAGCACCACCCGGCTGCCGGAGTCGCTCTGCACGCACAGCCCGAAGTGCCCGACGGCCGAGAGCCCGGACCGGGAGGCCGCGAAGGTTGTGGCCGCCCACCCGGAACAGGGCTGGAGCCTCCTCTGCAACTCCCTCATCGTCTTCGACGACACCGGTGAGCTGCTCCCCGACGGCCGGATCGTCGCCCCGCACCGGCCCACCGGCGCCGTGGACACCGCGCTCCCCCTCCTCGCGGACACGCACCCGCTCATCGGCGGCACGACGCGCAGCGGGAAGACCAGCGCGGCTGCGTTCCACGCGGCGGCGTCCCTGGCCAACAGCACCGCGTGGTCGGCCTGACGGCTGCCTGATCCGCCCGCACCGGCCCGCCGAACCCCGGCGGCCGGGTCGGGCGGTGACTGGGAGCCGGACAGTCCGGACCACTCACCCAGGGAGCCCATATGCACGCCTACTCCGAGCCCGCGACCACCAAGGGCAAGGCCGTCACGTTCCAGCGCGACGACTTCGTGCTCTACCGCGACCCGGAGCGGTTCTGGCGCGGCGAGGCGAACCACACGTTCGTCTGCCGGGTCAGCCGGGTCAACACCTACGTCTCCGGCGGCATCCGCTACACCCTGCTGCCCGTGCAGGGCGGCCTGATCAACGACGCGATGGGCCAGTACATGCGGCTGCTGCCGCCGGCCGACGCGATGCGCGACATCGACACCGCCCCGCTCCACACCGCGGGCGCGGCGGACGAGATGACGGCGGCCGCGATGGCCTGGCTCACCCAGCAGCACCGGACCGCCAACCGCCCGCCGGAGCTGCCCGCCGGCGACTGACCCACCCAGCCCCGCAGCAAGACGGTCCTCCGAGTCCTCGGCATTAGAGCTGCCGGGGCCTCGGAGGACCTGGTCCTGACCCTACCGACCGACGCTGCCCCGCGGTGCCCTTCCTCACGGAGGCGCCGGAACGTACGAGAGGACATCCCCCCGTGGCCACCAAGACCAACCCCCGCCGCCGGGCCCAGCCCAAGAGGCAGCCCCGCACCCCCGCCGCCCGGCCGCAGACGCCCGCGGCCGCCGTCCCGGATCAGGCCGCCGCCCCGGCCACCGAGAACACCGTGCCGCTGGTCCACGAGGAGACCGACCCGGTCCTGGCCGACGCCGCCGACCGCGCCGCCGACCTCCGCGCCCAGGCCGCCGCCGACGCCGCCCGGATCGTCGCCGCGGGCGAGGCCCGCGCCGCCGAACTGCTGGACGCTGCCCGCACGGAGGCGGCCACCCTCACCGAGGAGACCACCACCGAGCAGTCCCGCCTCCTGGCCGACGCCGCCACCGCCGCCGACCAGGCCCGCGCGGACGCCGAGACCACGGCGGAGCAGCTGCTCGCCGACGCCCGGGAGAAGGCCGAGGCCCTCACCACCGAGGCGACCGGCAAGGCCGACGAGCTCCTGGCCGACGCGGCGGCGGCCGCCGACCGGCTCCGCAAGGACGCCGCGACCACTGCGGCCGCCGACGCCCGGCAGGTTCGCGCCGACGCCGAGGCGACGGCCGAGCACCTGCTCGCCGACGCGCGCGGCGAGGCAGAGGCCCTCACCACGGCGGCGGCCGGGAAGGCCGAGGAGATCCTGGGCGACGCGCGCCGCCAGGCGCAGGACGCGCTCACCGCGGCGGCTGCCGACGGCGAGCGGGTCCGTACGGAGGCCGGCCGGGAGGCGGCGCGGATCCTCGCCGACGCGAAGGAGGAGCGCACCGAGCTCCTCGCCGAGGCCGAGCGCACGGCCGCTGACACCCGCACGCGGGCGGCCAAGGACGCAGAGGAGCTCCTGGAGCGCGCCCGTGCCGACGCGGAGCGGACGCGCGGGAGCGCGGACGACCAGGCCGCGCAGGTCCGGGCCGGGGCAGAGAAGATGGCGGCCGGCCTTCGGGCCGACGCCGACCGCGCCCTGGACGATGCCCGCGCTTCGGCCGAGGAACTGCGGACCGCCACGGACAAGGAGGTCACTCGGCTGCGGGAGCAGGCCGAGTCGGAGCAGGCGACGGCCCGGGAAGCCGCTGCCAAGGCGACGGCGGACCAGGCCGCTGCCGCGCTTGCCCTGGCCGAGGCCGAGCGGGTCCTCGAGGCGGCCACGCAGCGCACCGTGCGGCGGGCGCGGCGACGGGAGATCCGGGCCGAGTCCCGTGCCACCCGGCGCAGGATTCGCGACGAGGCTCGGCCCGTCGGCGGGGTCCCGCCGCTGTCCGGGCAGGAGCTGCTCCTGGTCGTCGGGATCGTCCTGGCGGCCGCGGTCGTCTCCACCCTCGGCCTGCTCTCCTCCTACACCGCACTGGAGGCCAAGGCCGCTGCGTGGGGCTGGGAGTGGCCGTGGCTGCTCCCGGTCGGCATCGACGTCGCGATCCCCGCGTTCACCGGCGCCAACCTGATCCTGATCCGGATGGGGATGGAGCTGCGCTGGATCCGCTGGGTGCCCCGGGTGCTCACGGCGGTGACCGTGTACCTGAACTGGAACGCCTCGGACTCCGCTTCGGGCCGCATCGGGCACGCCGCCCTCACCCTGCTCTGGGTGGTGTTCTCCGAGATCGCCTCCCACGTGTACGCCACGAAGATCGGCGCGGTCACCGGGAAGGTGCGCATGGAGACGGTCCGGCGCTCGCGCTGGCTGCTCGCCCCGATCCCCACCGCCCGGCTGCGCCGCCGGATGATCCTGTGGGAGATCACCTCCTACGACGAGGCGCTCACCCGCCTCCAGCAGGAGACCTGGCTGCGAGCGCGCCTGCGCGAGGAGCACGGTCTGCTGTGGCGTTGGAAGGCTCCGCTGGAGCAGCGGATGGCGCTCAAGCTCGGCTCGGCGCCCGCCGCGCTCGCTGACACGCTCACCCCCGAGGACGCTCACACCGTGGAGCGCGCGGACGTGAGCGCCGACGCTCACCCGGAACAGGGCGGCGCTCACCCCGAGGTGAGCGCGCTCACCTCGGGCGACGGGGAGGGCGAGCGTGAGCGCCCGGCGCTCACCATGGGCGCTCACGAGGGTGAGCGTGCCGTGGAGGACGACGACGCTCACCGAGCGGAGAGCACTCGTACGCGCAGCGAGCAGGGCGCGCTTACCGAGCGCCGCCACGATCGGATCCGCCTCCTCTACACCGAGCTCGGGCGCCGTCCGGAGTGGACGGAGATCCGCGACGCGCTCACCCAGGCCGGTCTGTCCGACGAGCCGGTCTCCCGCCCGACCGCCCAGCGCCTGCGCGCTCAGGTAGAGGAGGGCACCCCGAGCGCCCCGGCGAGCGCGAGCGTGAGCGCCGGGGCGAGCGTCCCGGTCAACGCCTGAGCGCCCACCGGCGCTCACCTTCCCTGCCGCTCATGGTCGCCCCCGGCCCGCGCCCACGCTCCCCCGAGCGTGAGCGTGGACCGGTGACGGCCACGGCCGGCAGGCCCGCGGTCCGCACCCGCCCCGAGCGGGGGCGCGGACCGCCCGCCCGAACCGAGCACCACCCGGCCCCGCACGCACGCCTCGGGGACACGGACCCACGAACCCCTTCCCCCTCTCCCCACCCCGAGACCTGGAGGTCTTCAGCCATGCCCGAGAACAGCAACCGGTGGACCTCGGACCACCTGATGAAGCCTGGCGGCACCGCCGTCTACGCCGCCCAGCAGCGCGAGCGGCTGCGGCAGATGGCTGACGAGGTCAGGGCCCTGCTCGGCGAGTACCGGGCCGACCTGGAGAACATCAAGTTCGACGGGGACAAGCCCTTCGAGGCCCGGATCCGGGCCTTTCTCGCCTCCCGGCCGCTGGCGCAGCTCGAAAAGGACCTGCGGGACGCGGTAAACCACGCGGGAAAGCTCGACGCCGAATTCCAGCGACGCTACGTCGAACTGCCCGCCAAGCGCGAGAAGAAGGCGGAGAAGAAGGAACTGGAGAAGGCCCACAAGAAGGGCCTGGCCACCGCCCGCGCGGTCAACACCGCCGGTCACCTCAACGGCCTCACCAGTGCCTTGGCCGAGCCGACCGGCGACGGGAAGGGAGTCGTGCAGAAGACCGGCACGGACGGCGGTCAGAACACCTTCCTGGACTTCCTGGAAAAGAGGGCCTGATAAGTGGCTCCGCACCTTTCCAAGGGTCAGACGGCGCGCTGGAACAAGCGCCTGGCGGAGACCGCCACGAACAAGGCGCGGGCGACCGCGCTGTGGGACCTCGCCCGGCTCCTGGCGGGCACCGACGACAAGGCGTGGGCCGACCTGGTCCTGCTGCTCCAGCGCTGGACCACGGAGCAGCAGGGCCGGCCCACCTCGTCGTAACGCTCCGCGCTCATCACCGCTCATCATCACCGCCTCACCCCGTGAATCCGGGGGTCCCAACATGCGCGCCTATACGCGCGCGTGAGGCCCCCGGATCCGTGACCCGGAGTGACTGATCGAATGGAGACGGCCGATGGCCGACGACGACGCCGGGGGGACCGTCCTCGGCTTCCCCGGCGGGC
>NZ_JBIAHP010000045.1:0-28360 GCF_042870715.1 Streptomyces sp. NPDC006463
ACGACACGACAGGTTACGACTCCCACCGAATCACCGCCCCTACTCCTGACCAGCGAAAACGCCGCCCTCAAGTCCGGAAAGACAACAACCTCTCAAGGCGAAGCCCGTCGCACGGCGACAGCCCTTCGTCTGGCCGCGGACAAGCAGATCCTTGCAGTGCGCTTTCATCAGGCCGCTCCGCCCGCGAACGGGGCAACGACTGATGTGGCAGCCGCTGCGTGGAACCTTTTGGTCGCATTCGCTGGGATCTGGCACGACCACCCTGAGTTCCCCGCTGATGCCGCCAGGGAGACGTTCGAGTTTGACTGCGATGCGCCTCTCTAGCGGGTCTCACGCCGTTGTGGCGGGCCGGGATTCGTAGAAGGTTCCGTCGCGGAGCATGGCGAAGAGGACGTCGGCTCGGCGTCGGGCGAGGCAGAGCAGGGCCTGGGTGTGGTGCTTGCCCTGTGCAATTTTCTTGTCGTAGTAGGCCCGGGAGGCCGGGTCGGACAAGGAGGCGAACGCGGAGAGGAAGAAGGCCCGTTTGAGCTGCTTGTTTCCGCGTCTGGAGGGCTGTTCGCCGCGGATCGATGAGCCCGAGCTGCGGGTCGCGGGGGCGAGTCCCGCGTAGGCGGCGAGGTGGCCGGCGGTCGGGAAGGTGCTGCCGTCGCCGACCTCGATCAGGATGCGGGCTCCGGTCCTGACGCCGACTCCCGGCATGGACGTCAGGACCTTCGAAAGAGGGTGGGCCTCCAGGAGTTCCTCGATCCGCCCGGCCAGCAGTTTGCGCTGGTCAAGGACGGCGGCCAGGGATCCGGCGAGGCTCGGGACAATCAGCGCGGCCGCCTCGGTGCCGGGCACCACCACGGTCTGCTCGTCCAGCGCGGTGAAGATGTCCTCGACCAGCCGCTCGGCCATCCTCGGGGCCTTCGGCCGCAGCAGGGTGACCAGGCGGCGCCGTCCGGCCTTGCGTATCTGGGCCGGCGACCCGAACCGTTCCAGCAGGGTCAGGACGGCCGGGTGCTGCAGCCGCGGCCCCAGCACCCGCTCCAGCGAGGGATGGATCTGGGTCAGCAGGCCGTGCAGCCGGTTGGCGACCCGGGTCGCTTCGCCGGCGAGGTCGTCGTCGAAGCCGACGATCATCTCCAGCTCGGCGATCGTCTCGTCCTGGCCGTCGATCGCCCGCAGCGTGTGCGGCATCGCGCGGGACGCGTCCGCGATGATGAACGCGTCCTTCGCATCCGTCTTGGCCTCACCCGGGTAGAGGTCGGCGATCCGCCGCATCGTCAGCCCGGGAAGGTAGGCGACCGGGCAGCCCATGTCGCGGGCGACGGCCAGCGGCAGGGCTCCGATCGAGGCCGGCTGATCGACCACGACCAGCACCGTTCCGTGCTTGGCCTGCAACTTCGCGAACAGCTCGCGGAGCTTGGGCTCGGTGTTGGGCAGGCGCTTGTCGAAGGCTTTCTTCCCGGCTGGTGTGACGGCAGTGGCGTGGTGTTCGCCTTTGCCGACGTCCAGGCCGAGGAAGACGTCGATGGTGCTGATGTCGATCACGCGCAGAGCCCCTCCATCACGCTTTCGTCCGGCCTTGCCTCGGCACCGAGCTGCCACACCCACGTTACGGAGAGCTCAACCGGCCTTGGGTGAAGCCGGTGCTCAAGCCCCTCATCAGCGGTCCGTCGATGCCTCCGGGCTCGGTGACACCACCCCCCGGATCATCAACCGCAACAAGGGGGGGAAGTCATGCCGGACCCGAAGGCCGGAGGCCCCATTGCGGAGCCACGAAAACGGTAACGGGGGGGGACGACCGATGACCTCTCCGTCGGCCCGGCACCCGAGCCGGCGCCGCGCCCTCACGGCCGGGACGATCTCAGCACGTTGGCTGCTGCGCGCCAGCTCGTCGTGGATGACCCCATGTTCAGCGCTCCTGGGCTGCCGGGGACGTTCCGGCTGCAGCTGTTCACCGCGCCCGGGGCACGCCCGGTCGCGGTGGCGACCCAGATCGGCGGCGAGGAGGGGAAGGGGTTGATGAACGGGGCAGAGAGCTACGCGGGCGCGGTCTGGGAGCGGCACTGCCCCGACGAGGACCTGCCGCCTGTGTGGGTGGAGTGGCAGCTATGGCCTGAGGGCGGCAGCCAGACCTCCCGTTTCCGGCGCGTGGTGTTCGCCGACGCCGACCGCTATCGGCCCAGCGGCCCGCGTTGGACGGCAATCACCCACGAGCAGCTGCTGGACCTCGTCGGCGCGCCCGTCGCAACCGACCGTGGAACCGGCTATGTGCGGCGCCCGGTCGAGCCGGAGCCGCAGTTGGTGTTCGAGGAGTTCGCGGTGACCCGTCTTGCTCGCCCCCGCCCGTTCCGCGAGCCGCAGTGCATGCCGGTCGGGGTGCCCTGGTGGCGGCGCTGGATGCGTCAGGTCCTGCCGCGCCGGGCTGGCCGTACGTGCTGCTGGTACCACGGCGGCGACTGGCACAGCGTCAACGCGATGGCGCGGCAGGTGCTCCGCGATTCCCGGGCGCAGTCCGTGGGCGCCGAGGATGTGCAGGGGTTCGCCGTGGCGTACGCGGCATCGGTCGGCGCCACCGACTGGGAGACCGAGGCACTGGCCTCCCTGTTCAGTACATGGGATGCGATCCAGCCCGACAGCGAGGCGGGCTACATCAACGGGCAGCACCGGTCTCAGGCCATGCTGGAGGCGGGCGTTCGACGCACCGTCGTCCTGCGCCACGTCCACGAGGCGTAGCCGCTCTGCCGTGGAGCGGTGGCGAGGACTACGAGGAGTTCAGCGGTCACATCGACCCCGACCAGCCCGACACCGTTCAGCACCTGGCTTCTGCGTCAGGCCGGAACGGCCTCCCGCTCCAGCGCGGTGGCGTCCAGGACGCTGTTGACGGCCTCGATGAACGAGGCGAAGTCGCCGTCGCCGAGGCAGAGCCGGATGCTCTCCAGCGACTGCACGGACCACCGCCATCCGGAGTCGGTCACGGCGTTGTGGTCGCGGGACGGGCCTGCCTCGTGTTCCATCTCCGCGAAGACGAGACTGCGGAACCCGAGCATCCTGTGGGCGGCGTGGCCGCTCTGGTACGAGCAGTGCACCCGCAGCCCCGCCCGCATCAGCCGGGACGCCTGCTTCGGGCCCGAGGTGCGGCTGATCACCTCCAGCAGGAGGTAGGCAGGGTGAAACCGGATGGGCATGAAGGGCCGGCTCCGGGGTGCGGGCGGTGCATCGCCGGGCTCAAGGGCCGACAGCTGCTCGGCCAGCAGGCCATAGAAGTCGTTGCGTTCGACAGTCTCGGTCAGGTCCACGCCCGAGAACCTGTTCGAGCACGCGGACACCCAGGCTGGTATCCGGGGAACGGCGTGGGCGGGCTACAACGCCATCACCGAGTACGCCAACCATGTCGCCCCGGCACGCGGCGCCACCTCGGTACTGAAGAGCGCCGCTCGCGCGGAGCGAGTCATCACAGGCACCGCCGACGACGTGATGGAGCGGGCCTTCCGCCTCATGACGGTCTAGCCCAACTGGGGGCGGGGGCGGGGGGGGGGGGGGGGCGGCCGCCCCCCCCCCCCCCGCGCCCCCCCCACGGCCCAGGAGCATGGGGAGCGGGACCGGGATTGCCGACCTGCCGCAGCGGGCCCTGGCTGTCAGATGTGGCGGTCCGTAGCGGGAGCGTCCCGTCCATGCCACGGAGAGGACCGGGACAGATGGGCCTGGGCAGAAGGACGAACATCTGTTTTCGGCCCCCCCCGAACGGCCGGTCCGGCATGATCCATGCTCATGACACCGGAACTCGTGGGCGCCGCGAGCGCCTTGCTGGGTGTGGCCCTCGGTATCGTTGGCACCCTAGGCGCCGCCCGAATACAAGCGAAGGGCGCTCATGCCCAGGCTGACGCGACCTATCGAGCCGCCGTCACCACCGCCCAGGTTCAGTACGCCGGCACTATCGCCCAGCAGAGCCGTGCCGCACAGCGCGCTGCTTACGTTCGCTTTCTGACGACTGCCCATGCCTTCGAGCTCGCCGTCCGGCCGGCACGAGAGCAGGTAGGTTCTGCACAGGTGGGCTCTACAGATGACCCCCTTGCAGAGCCGATGCGGGAACTTCGAGCAGCTTTTGCCACGGTCGAGCTCGAAGGGCCCCAAGCTATCCTGGAAGCCGCGGACGCCGTCACCGACAACGCAGCAGTCCTCGCCTACATCTTGCGTGAACACGCATCCGAGCTGGAGGCGTGGGACACCCTCGGCGAGGCTGCCTATTGCGACCCGCCAGCGACCGAGGCTAGAGAAGCGACCGATGCTCTAAACGCTGTTGTCGCTGCCCAGCGCAATCTCCCCCGTGACGTCCAGGACTCTTTCGCCGAAAGACCGGATGACGCCGATGCGCTGGCTGGTACCGGCACTCTTGGAGTGATCTACACGAGCGCCCGGACCCGTGCCGAGACTGCCCTGCTTGCCGTCGCTGCCTCCGGTGTGCTGACCGATGAGCAGGCCAACATGCTCCTGTGGGACGTAACTGGGGGAGCGCGCACAGTGCGAAACGCTTTCTGGGGGAGGCAGTCGGCGCTGGAGGACGCCATTTCCAGTTTCACTCATGCGGCTCGTGATCACCTGAACGATGTTACCGCCGAGTTGTCTTAGCGACATGGTGGGGGAGGCCAGGAAGAGCCTCCCTTTCCTTTTCTAGTGTTCTCTATTCGGTTTCCGGGCGCCCTGTATTTCTTCCGTCATTCTCTGACGTGTCATCAGGTTTGGAGGATGTGACGTTCCGTCCGCGACGCATGCCAGAGATATCGAAACGGATCGCTAGCGGTGGAGTAAGTCGAATTTCGGAGTCCCAGGATTCGGCCGTAAGGCCGCCACGGAATCCAGGCACGTACCCGCCCCCCCGCGGGGCGATCAGGGCTCTGACCGGGGGTTCCGTGGTGGGTCCCCGCTCCTGCGTGGTCTACTCGCGGCATGGCCACCTCGAACTTGGACTACTGCGGCTCTGGATTTTGGGTCCGCGACGAGCAAGCTGAAGTGTGGCTGTACCTGCTGGCGCAGGAGGCGAAGGCGGTCGCTGACGCTCCGGAGTGGTTGGCCGGTGCCTGCGACGACTGGGAGATGCAGGCCACGACCGGCTTCGTCGGGTTCGTCTCGTCCTGTCTGGACGAGCACCTCGGGACGGAACCCGCTCGGGTCGCGCTCGCGCTGCACCTCTCGGAGTGCGTCCTGCAGCGACTGCTCGCATGGACCCCCGCCATCCCGAAGGATCTCGTCAACTCCTACGGCACAGGCGGCCATGACGAAGGCTTCGACGCGGACCTGCCCGTCGAACCCATGCTGGCGTGCGGTCGCGCGTTCACAAGCCTTCTGCGCGGACAGCTCCCGCCAGGACACGACAGCTGGGCCTGCTGACCTCGGCCGTAGGTCCGTCTCCAAGCGGTGGCCCTGCCGGCGCCGAGCCGAGCACCGAGGTTGTCCATCAGGGCCAGGTATCGCGCTCGGTCACATCAGCGATTGTGATTTAGCGCTTCAGTTGGTTCTGACCGCTCTTCCGTGACGACTACGGCATCTGACGGAGTGTGCAGCGCCGGTCGGGTCGCAGCACATGCTAGTTTGTGAGCGATCGTTCAACTACGAGGAGCGTTGATGGGTCGTAAGCAGGTCTGGGATCAGGGAGAGGTACTGGCCTCCGCCATGCGGCTGTTCCGTCGTCGTGGATACCTCGGCGCTTCGCTCCGCGACCTCGAAGAAGCGACCGGAATGCACCCGGGCAGCCTGTACCGGGCGTTCCAAAGCAAGGAGGGCCTGTTCAGCGCCGCGCTGGACGCTTACAACGAGCAGGTGGTCGAGCGTCGGGTCAGCGTGCACCTGCGGGATACAGAGGACCCGGTGGCCGGCATCCGCTCGTTCTTCACCTCGGCGTTCGACGCGAACCCCGGCCCGGAACCCGATCCGGGGTGCCTGCTCACCAACACCGCGGTGGAGTCATTCACCGTTCCCCAGGCCAGCCCCGGCGTACGCCGGGGCCTGGAGACGATCGAGTCCGGTTTCGCCGACGCACTGACGCGCGCCCGTGCCCAGCAGCTCTTGCCCGCGGAACTCGACGTTGAGATGTCGGCCGCCCAGCTCCTGACCCTCTACCAAGGCCTCCTGGTCCTCGTCCGCTCCGGTACGACCGTCGCCAAACTGCACCGCATCACAGACGGAGCCCTGACGTCGATTGGCGCAGGGCACACCAAGACATTCAAGCAAGCCAAGAAAGAGGAACAGCGATGAGTGACCAACAGCAGCTCTGGAACGACTACGCCGCGTGCTGGTCGGCCGACCCCGCGATACGACTCGGCGCGCTCGGCGCGGTCGCGGTGGACGACGTCACCTACCGGCACCCGGGAACCGAGGTCGGCGGGCTGGCCGCATTGGACGCATACATGAACGGCTTCGCAGGGGCGTTCCCCGGACACCGCTTCCGTATCGACGAGGTCTTCGACCACCACGGCCGATCGCTGGCTCGCTGGACCCAGATCGGCCCGGACGGCGAGGCCTTCATGACAGGCGTGAGTAGCGCGGTGCACCGCGAGGGCCTTCTCGCCGACGTGACCGGGTTCTTCCTCCCCGCCTAAGCACTTCAGACAGCTTCGGCGAACCCGCTTGTCGGCCACGCAGTCCAACTGCCGCGCTCCGTGCCCAGCTGGCGGGTTGATCCCGGTCCGGCTTGAATGGTGCGGCGCACCCGTTCGCGGAGAGCCGGTGCGCAGCGCGCAGCCGCTGCCGCATGCTCCCTGAGCGGCCTGCGCCGCCGAAAGGTGGCGCCCACGTCCACCGAAGGCCGTAGTCATCACGGAAGCGCGGTCAGAACCCTTCAGTTGGCCTGTTAGCGGTCTAGATGAATGAGTCCGATGTTCTCAGTGGTCATAGGCGATCAGGGAGCGTTTGATCTTGGCGCCGATGGTCCAGTTGTGCCAGATGCCGGCTGCGAGGGCGAGGAGGCGTTGGCCGGTGCGGGCGAATACCCCTGCGGGGGTTCTGCCGCCGTGGTGTTCCAGGCTGAGCTGGCCTTTGAGGGTGTCGAAGACGGCCTCGATCCACTGGCGGACACGGGCAAGGCGGCCGTGCCGCACAGGTTCGTCCTTCCGGTCCGGCCGCACCAGATGGACGCCCAGGCGCTCGGTTAGGAACGTTTCGAACTCCCGCCCGGCAAAGCCCTTGTCGGCCAGGATCACCTGACCGGTGCGGACGAGGTGGTGGTCGCGTTCCAGCAGTGCGGTCATCACTTCCCGGTCGCCGAGCTTGGGGTTGGCCAGGCACCAGGACACCGGCATGCCTTCAGCGGTGGTCAAGAGGTAGAGCCGGAATCCCCAGAAGAAGCGTGAGTGGCTGCGGCAGTAGCCGTATCCGGCGTGGCCGGCCAGCGCGGAGCGTTTGACGGTCTCCCGGGAGGCGGCGCAGGGCAGTGGTGTGGAGTCGATCAGGCGCAGGTCGTCGTTCCAGGTCGGGACCTGCCTGGCCAGGGCCTCGATCATGTGGCTGATCAGGGGGCCGGCGGCGTTGAGCCGCTTGTTGTAGGCGGACTGCTGGGGCAGGTAGCGGAAGAGATGTCCCAGCCGGGCGTGGGCGAACCGGATCCAGTGCCGGGCGGAGGGGAAGCCGAGCAGGACCTGGGCGACCGCGAGGCACAGCAGTTCGGCGTCCGTCAGTTTCGGGGGTCGCCCGATCCGACGACGGGGGGCCACATGGTCGTCGATGAACACGTACAGTGCCGCCAGAAGGGCGTCCAGGCTGGTCTTCACACACGAGCCAACGGGCGCCCTTCGCCTTGGTCGCGGCCAGCACGAAGGATGAAGGCGCATAGTGACAGCTCCGGCACCGTCTACCGCTGCGGCGCCGGTTTCAGGATGAAGTCAGTCGCCGGACCTGAGCGCGTCCAGGTGCCGCCGTAGCACCTGCCGGATCAGCTCCGGCGGGAAGCGATCGGGTAGCAGCGCTGCCTGCAGGGTGAGCCCGTCGAGGAGGGCGGTCAGCCGCTTGCTTTCCAGGCCGACGTCCAGGCCGTCCGGCAACGCGCCGGATCGCCGTGCCTCGTGCATCACGCGCGACACCAGAGCGTTCATGCCCTGCTGCATCTCAGCCGCGCAGGGCCGCAGTTCGGGGCGGGTGTGTGTTGCGGCGGCGAAGGCAAGCCAGATCGCGGCCTCCTCCCGGCGGGCGGCGTCGAGGGGGAGAAACTCGGCCAGTAGCTCCTCGGTGGTGGCACGGCGGTCGGTGCCGCTTTCAGGGGAGAGCAGCCGCTCGGTGTGCGCACGGACGCGCTCGTCGATGCGATTACTCAGCTCCCGCATCGTGAAGATCATCAACTCTGAGTGGTCGGCGAAGTAGTGGCGGATCGAGCCGATGGCCAGTCCGGCTTCGTCGGCAACGTTGCGCAGCGATGCGTGCTCCAGTCCGTGTCGGCCAACGACAGACAGGACGGCCTGGGCAACGGCCCTGCGGCGGGCCACTGGATCGACGATCTTCGGCATGTTGTCGTTATAGCACAGTCAAGCTACCATCATTTTGGCATGATCGTGCTACAAAGATGGGTGGTAAGTGAGTGAACCCCTGGCTGCTCGCGGCAATCGTCGCGGTGCTTGTGATCGCCATCGTGATCAAGCGGCTGATCGGTGAACCAGTGAACGTGCGGGACCTGTTCGTGGCGCCGGTGATCCTCACCGGCATCGGCATCCTGTCCCTCGTCAAGGTGAAGGACGTAGCCGAAACCGACCTCACCTGGGTCATCGCAGGCACTATCCTCGGCACCGCTCTCGGTGCGCTCCGCGGCGCCACCATCCAACTCTCCGACAAGCACGGCGTCCTGTGGCAGCGCTACACCGGCCGCACCTTCCTTACCGTGCTCGGCACCTTGGCGGTCATGGCTGGCTTCAGCGTCCTCGCGGGGAAGATGGGCATCCACGAGGAGTCACGCCCCATCCACCTCTCCATCGGCGTCAGTTTCCTTGGCGAGTCCCTCCTGGTTGCCTGCCGGGGCAAGGCCGCCGGCATTCCCTTTGCACCAGACCACAGACACCGTTGACTGGGCATCACACCCTTCACCTGCACGTCCCCAGGGAGGCAAGGAAGCCTGGTCGTCAACGCGCTGCCGCAGCGGCCACCGGCCCCGCCAGTTATCACGAACAGACCAACGAGCACCTTTCGTCAGGGTCGCGGCCTACTCAGACATCGGACTCACTCATCTAGTTGGCTCGGGTGTGCGCTGTTGTTGGCCCGCGGGTGTGATCTTCGGCGCTGGTTCAGGAGGCGGTCGCTCGGGCAGAGCGGGATTGGGCGCGCAGTGCAGGCAGCCGGGCGTGGTCGTCTGCTCCGGCGAGGCTCTCGCCCAGAGTGAGGAGGGAGAGGAGTCGCACGGGCCGGCCGGCTGCGGCGGCAGCCTCCAGTTTGTGGTGGCCGTCGAGGAGGAAGTGGGTCAGGCCCCAGTGCGCGGCAGGGTCATCTGCCAGGCCGAGCGAGGACTGGCACACGTCCAGCGTGGAGATTGCCACCGCCGTGGGGACCGTTCCCTGTTCCATGAGCGCGACGTACTCCTCGACATGCTCCCTTTCGTTCCAGGTCGGGGGAACCATGGGCACGACGAATTCGTAGAGGTGGGTGGCCGTGTCGACGGCGGTCTCGAAGGTCCGGTAGTACGGGGTGTGCGGGTACTGCGGGAGGCCCCAGAACTGGTCGACCCCCCACGCCGTGACCTGTTCGTCGCTGAAGTAGTCGCCTTCCTTGCCGGGGATGATCAGCCGGGGTTCCACGCGCAGGAGCAGCGGAAGGTACTCGCCCTCCGGCAGCAACGCACCGAACGCATCGATCACGCCGCTGTCATCTGGATCGTCGAGTGCACCAGCGAGCGGTTCCTGCATGCTCTCCAGAGACAACTTCTCGCTCGCGGTTTCCAGCCGGCGAAACAGGAGCGGGCACGTTCCGCAATAGAAGCTGAGCTCGAAGGCAGGCTCGCCGTCGACCATGAGCAAGCGGCGCCTCGGCCCGCCGCCGAGCTCCTGCAGTTCCGTATCGAAGTGCAGCCGCGCCTCGGGGGAAGGGACGCCGAGAGTGCGGGGGTCGCCCGTTTTGATCATCACGGACCGACCGTACGGGACGTCGTGAGGCGGCTCCACCGAGTACTGAGCGCGTATCTGACCAGACGGGCCAACTAGAGCGCTAAGTCACAGCTGGGAGCAGATCCGGGCAGTCACCAGGGAAAACGTCCGAATCAAGGGGCTGTACCCCCATACCGGACTGCACATCCACTTCATTCACGACAGCTACAGCATCCTCGGACCCCCCGCGGGCTTGGGCCACCCCCGCAGCATCCCCCGCCGCCCGGACGGCAGCGTTCTGCTGTGTGTCCTTGGCCCGATGACTGCACAGCAGCAAGCAGACTTCGACGACGCCCTCACTCGCTACGCTGGCCCGCGCTGGCATCCGGAAGCCGGCCGCTGACGCCCGCAGAGTCCTCCAAGCGCCCCTCTTCCTGATCCCAAATGGCCAACTACCGCTGAGCAAAGTGGCCACCTGCGGTTGCACGCAGGCCCGTGACCTGCGGTTCCCGCAGACGGGCTGGACGCCTACCGCTGGAGGTCACAGAGAGGGATGCGATCACGTGCCCGAGGACTTGAAGCTGTAGGTACGGGGGCAGCGTAAGGCGGTGGTGGCCGTGGCTCGTCCGGTGTGGGCCGGGAATCTGTCGTTTGGGCTGGTCAGCCTGCCGGTAGGCCTCTACGCGGCCACCGACAGCCACACCATCCACTTCCATCAGCTTCAGCGAGGGACCTCGGACCGGGTCCGCAACCGGCGGGTGAACGAGCGGACCGGTGACGAGGTCGGGCTGGACGACATCGTCAAGGGCTACGACACCGGCGAGGAGTACGTGCTGGTCGAGCCCGAGGAGCTGGACGAGATCGCACCGGGCCGCTCCCGGTCGCTGGACATCGCCGGGTTCGTCGGCCTGGACGAGGTGGACCCGATCTTCTTCGACAAGACGTACTACCTGGGACCGCGGGGCGCCGAGAACACCAAGGTCTACAGCCTCCTGGAACAGGCCCTGGCCACAGCGGGCAAGGCAGGCATCGCCACCTTCGTTATGCGCCAGCACGAGTACCTGGTGGCGGTGAAAGCCGAGAACGGCGTCCTGACCCTCCACACCCTGCACTGGGCGGATGAGATCAGGGATCCGAAGAAGGAGATCGGCAACCTGCCCGGCCAAACGAAGGCCTCCGACAAGGAGCTGAAGATGGCCGAGCAGCTCATCGACGCCCTGAGCATGCGCTGGGACCCCGAGGAGTTCCACGACAGCTTCCAGGAGAAGGTCGCCGCCATGATCGAGGCCAAGCGGGCCGGGGAGACGGTGGAGAAGGCCGAACCGGCGGCGAAGCCGACTGCCGCGGTCGACCTCATGGAAGCCCTGCGCGCCAGCGTCGAGCGGGCCGGGAGCCCAAAGGCCACCGGAGGCAAGGCCACCACCTCCGGCAGGACCGTCGAGAAGAAGCCCGGAGCGAAGAAGCGCATCCGCTCCGCGCCGAAAGAGGACTTGAGCGGCCTGTCGAAGGCCGACCTCTACAAGAAGGCCGCCGCCGCCAGCATCCCCGGCCGCTCCCACATGACCCGCGACGACCTCGTCAAAGCCCTGGCCTCATCCCGGACGTGAGCGCGAAAGAAGGTTATGGGGGTGACGCTGCGACCGCCGGTGGAGCCGATGCTGGCGCAGGCCGTCGAGTCGGTGCCAGGCCCCGGAGTGCTGGGCGAGCTGGCATTTGAGCAGAAGTTCGACGGCTACCGGGCACTGCTGTTCACCCCCACCAGTGCGGCCGGCCGGCTGCTGGTGCAGACCCGGCGCGGGACACTCATCCAAGACCGCTTCCCCGATCTCCTCACCGCCGCCCAGCAACTGCCCGCCGGCCTGGTCCTCGACGGAGAACTCGTCGTCTGGGACCAGCAAGCGGGCCACCTGTCCTTTGAAGCACTGCAGCGCCGAGCCGCCGCCCGCAGCCGCACCGCCCGTCGGCTCGCAACGTCCCTGCCCGCGTACTTCATCGCCTTCGACATCCTGCAGCAGGACGGAACCGAGCTGCTGAACGACCCCTACCGGAAACGCCGCGCCCGCCTGGAAGCCCTCTTCACCACGCACCGGCTGTCCTCCCCCTGGACGCTGTGTCCCATGACGACCCACCTGGACAAGGCGAACGAATGGCTGGAGTCCTGGACCGATGTGTCCGGCGTCGAGGGCCTCGTGGTCAAAGCCATGAACCAGCCCTACCGGACCGGCTACAGAGGCTGGTACAAACTCCGACGCCGCGACACCACCGAAGCCATCATCGGCGCCATCACCGGCACCCTGACCCGACCCCAGCTCCTCCTCCTGGGCCGCCACAACCCCCACAACCACCTCCGCCCCATAGGCCGCACCACCCCCCTGCGCCCCGAAGCAGCGCACCTGGTCGGCGGGAACCTGACCGCAGCCGAACCCGGACACCCATGGACGGGCCTGCGGTTCACCTCGGCATGGGGCAGCAGGGACATCCTGGACGTGACCCTGGTCCACCCCGACCTGGTCGCGGAGATCAGCGCCGACACAGCCGTCGACAGGGGCGGCGTCTACCGGCACCCCGTGCGCTTCAAGCGGCTGCGCCTGGACGTCACGGTCGACGATGTTCCCCGGTTGGGAGCGGGCCCGGCCGCGGCGGCCGGCTGAGTACCGGCAGAGAGGTACCAGGCGCCCTGGCACAGAACAGGGCGCGGCGTGGACTGGCGGGCTGGTCCGGCCCTTAGGATCTCGCGGTGGCAATCGAACTGACCGACGAACTGATCCAGCTACGGCGTGCGGCTGATCAGGCCCGGGCCCGGGCGACGGCCGGCCCGTACAGCGCGGAGGCGTGGCGGCCGTGGCTGGAGGCCGCCGCGGTGGTGCACGACGCGGTCACCGAGCATGCGAAGGCGACCGGGCAGAACCGCTACGAGGTCGAAAAGGCCTTGGTGACAGCGGTAAAGAATACGGAGGGCGCTCCCGAGGGCTGACCCGGTCCGCCCGTACACCGGGCCCGTGGAGCGGTGCTGCGGCCTTCGGCAGCCAGCCGTCCGTCCTGCGCGTGACCCAGTGCGTGCTTCCCGGCAAGGCTCCCCGGGGCCGGTGATGAACACGCCACTCGAAGCGGTGACGCGACACCGGCGACCGCAACGCGGCCGTTTCCTTGTGGTGCCGGTCCCGTTGGTCACGATGCCATCCGCCCAGTCGATCATGAGGGCTACTCCGTGAAGATCCGCACCACAGCCGCCGCCGCCCTTCTGGCGGCCTCCGCCTTGGCCGCTCTCGCTCCGTCCCAGGCGTTCGCCGCGCCGCAGGCCCCGCCGTGCACGAAGAAGAACATCGCGTATCTCGACGCACAGAACCATCACGAGGATGCCGAAGCCAAGGTCACGGCAGCCGAACAAGCCCTCGACCGCGCCAAGGCCGACCGGGCGAAGGTCGACCGCCTCGCAGAGCTCGGCGAGGCGCTGGACAACGTCTTGACCCGGGATGGCTCAGACCGGGCACGCAGTGTCGCCTACAAGATCCACCCTGAGCAGTACGTGCTCGCCCAGGCCGTCTGGAAGCACGATGCGGTCGCCAGTGCCGATGCCGCGGTGAAGCTTGCCGACGCGACCGAGAAGGAGCTCAAGGATCAAGGCGCGCAGGGCACCCTTGGGGGCAACCGGGCAGGGGAGTACGTCAAGGTGCTGCGTGCGGATGCCGAGAAGGCTCGTTCCGCCACCGAGGCACCGAATGTCGAGGCCCGCCAGGCCGACCTCGACGCCGCACGGGCCGAGCTGACGAAGGCGGCCAAGGCGGTGCGCCCGGCGCGCGACACCTACCGCGACTGCCTGGACAAGCTCGTCAACTGAGGAAATGCGGAGGGCGCTCCCGAGGGCTGACCTGGTCCGCCCGTACACCGGGCCCGTGGAGCGGTGCTGCGGCCTTCGGCAGCCAGCCGTCCGTCCTGCGCGTGACACTGGACTGACACCGGTCCGGCGCTGCCCGGGGGATTGTCAGTGGTGGCTGAGACGCTGGCATCAAACGGCAGGCTCCGTGCTCTCGCGGCGGCCGCTCAGCAGCGTGACGGAGGTCCGGCGATGGCGATGGTGAGTTTCAAGGTGAGATGGGTCCTCGACGGCCAGGAGAAGACCTCGGCCGTGCACTACGACCGGACCTCCGCCGAGCAGCGGCAGCAGGAACTCGCGCAGTGCGGAGCCACGGCCGTAGAGATCTTCGAGACCACCCACGGCCGGTAGACGACACCATGCTGCCCACACCCCCGCTGCCGACGGTCCGCTTCCACGTGTCGATGACCTTCACCCCCGGCGGACCGAAGGTCGAGGGGGCCTGGGAAGCCGAGGCATCCGCGGTGAACCGGTTCCGCGGCTTCATCGGAACACACGGCTCGGACGACGTGACCATCACCTTGTCGGCCGAGACGGACGGCAACCGGCGCCGCCTACGCACCTGGACGCAAGACCACGGCGAGGTGCTCCACGCCGGGCAGTGACCGGCCTGACGGACCTGCTGCGACCCGGCCCTCGGTGAAACCCTCCCGGCCCCAACGCCCTCTCACCGGCGGCCGCGCCTGCAGCGACGGGCCGAGCAGCCGTGGCCCGCTCACCTGCCCGGTCGTGGTTGCGTACGACGAGGCGCAGCTGCGCTGTGCCCGACGGGGCCGGCCGGATGTGTGGATGCGGGTGAACGCGGCTGGGCCCCGACCTGGGGAGGTCGGGGCCCAGACCGTCAGCGGCTGTGGGCCGCGCGCGTCAGTGGCGGAAGGCGTCCTTGACGTCTTCCTTGGCGTGGCGGGTCTTGCCCTTGGCCTGGTCGGCGCGGCCTTGGGCGGTCATGCGTTCGTTGCCGATGGCGCGGCCGACGGTCTCCTCGGCCTTGCCCTTGGCCTGCTCGGCGTGTGCCTTGCGCTTCTCCGTGCCCGACATTGGGGACCTCCTCGTTGTTGTACCGGATTGGTCGTGACCGCTCTCCTGCTCCCCATCGCCGCCCGCAAACCCCACCATGCGGCCCCCGCGCCCGGCTTTGTGGCCAGCGTCGGGTTGGGCGGGTCACATGGCGGCGGCGTAGGTGTCGGCGATGGGGGTGAGAGGGACGCCGTGGTCGTTGAGGTCGTCGACCACATCGGACCAGTCCAGAGCCGGCTTGCCGCTGGCGGCTGGCCGGGGCGGGCGGGTGGGATTTCCGACGTCGTGTTCGGGCCGGCTGGGTGCCGGGCCGGTCCGCACCGTGATGGCGGCCGGCCGAGCGAGGAGCAGCCCGTCGGTAGGCGGGACGACCGCGATCTCCCCTTGCCGGGGTGAGGCGGGTTCGACGGGCGGGTTGCCGCTGAGGAGGAGGCTGAGCAGGACGGTGGCGGACTGGTCGGTGAGGGTCTGGGCGGCTTCCTTGAGGCGGTGGCGCTGTGAGGCGGGCAGGGACAAGGCGAGGGCTTCGGCCTGACCGAAGCTGAGGGGCACCGCCACGCACACCTCACGCGGGGAGTACTCCTGCCAGTCGAACTGCACCGAGCGGGGACCGTTGTGGTCGATGATGCGAAACAGGCGTGCGGGGTCGGTGATGGTACGCGGGGTCAGGCGAACGGGGTGGCGGCGGGCGAGGTGGTCCATGCGGGCTTCGAACGGCAGCTGGTGCAACAGGCTCTTGCCGACCGCGCTGGCGTGCCCGGCGAACCGGAAATCGACCCACTCGTAGACGCGGGGGGCCTGGGGGCCGTCGGAGAGCCGGGAGATATGCACCTCGCCGTCGGTGTAGCTGCTGACGTAGACCGCGGCCCCCACCGCGTCCCGCAGCGTGGCCAGCGTCCGCTGCAGCGCACTCTCGGCCGCACCCCCCGACGGCTGCGCCAGCGCCAGCAGATCCGGGCCCGGCGCATACCCCCCATCGGGCAGCCCGTCGGCCATACCGCGCTGGCACAGCCACGGCAGCAGCCGCTCCACCACCCCCTTCGAAAGCCGGGCCCGCTTCGACAACTGCGCCGGGCTGAGCGCCACGGAAGAGCCGTGCAGCACATGCAGGATCCGCAAAGCCCGCTCCACCGCCTTCCACTGCGCCGGTGCCGACCCCTGCCCGGGCACCTGCCGCGCCGCCACCGTCAACCGCGGAGCACGCAACGGCGAGGCCGAGAACTCGACGCTGCGCCCCGGCATGCCGCCCGCGCCGGACAGGAGCGCCGCGCACAGCTCGTCGGCGAACTCGGAGTCCTCCACGGCCTGTCCGTCGGCCGGGAACGCCGCCATGTCCTCACGCAACGCGAGCGCGTCGCCGTGCCCGAGGTGGGCAGCGGCCGCGACCAGCTGGGTCACCTCGGTGTGGAGCTCGGGTCCGCCCAGGCGGGCGGTCAAGACCGCGAGGCGGAAGACGGCGCCGGGGTGGCCGTGCTCGGCGGCCTGGCCCAGCCACTGCTCGGCGGCCTGCGCGTCCCCGCGGCGCAGGGCTTTGGAACCCAGACGGTAGGCGGAGTTCACATCGGCCGCATCCGGCCGCTTCCTGCCACCGGGGCCGTCGGGTGGGCTGGGTGCGGCCCAGCTGCCGTCGGGGCGGTCCCAGAAGTCGGCCGGGCCCGCCAGGCGGGACATCAGGGCGGCAAGCCGTGCGGCGGTGTTCCCTGCGGTGCGCCGGTCCGCTGTTACGTCACTCACCCGAGTCCCTTTCCCCACGTTGCCGCATCCGCCCCGCAGGGCGGATCAACTTCCTCAATTTCTGTCGCAACTCCTTGATCGCCCGCACACGCTGGATCTGCACCTGTTTGCGGGGAATGCCCATCGCGGTCGCGATCGCCGTGTCGTCGGCCCCGCCGCTCTGCATCTCCACCACCGTCCGCCGCTGCCCCGGGCGCATGGTCCGGATCGCCGGGATGACCACCGTCTCCAACAGCGCGGTGTCGTCGTGGAGCTGCCCCTTCCAGGGCTGCACACCGGACTGCAGGCTGTCCGGGGCACGCGGTATGGGAACCGGCCTGCCAGCACGGGCCTGGTCGGCGACCAGGTTGCGGACCACTGTCAGGTAGTAGGGCACCACCTCCCGGCCGGCCAGGGAGGGATCGGCCAGCCATCGTGTCGCTGTGCGGTAGAAGGCCTCCTCCGCGATTCCCTCCTGCCAGGTCGGCGGCATCGCCGGACACCGGCGGCGCAGCCAGCGCAGACCTTGGCGCATGCACTTCGGGTACGCGGCGAGCACAAGCTCCGCGGTTTCCTCGCCTGGCCCGGGCTCGGCCCGGCTGCCGGCTACCACGGGCTGTGCTCCTCACGCAGCCGTCCCGCCGCCGCGGTGACGGGCCCGACCGCCCAGACGGTCAGCACACCTCCGTCCGCGGCTTCGTACCGCACAACGCGGCCCCCGGGACAACCGCACACAGACACAGACACGGACACGGACGGCGGCACCGGCGGCCCGGCGGGCAACTTGCGCCTCACCAGGCGCCACAGCGCGCGCAGCCCACCGGCGGTGCTCACCACCACCGGGGCGTACGCGATCACTTCCAGGAGCGTCATTGCAGGCTCCAGATGTTCGTAGGTTCACCGGCGCACTCCGCGCCTGCAACCCTGTCCTACGAGGCTCCGGCCCAGGAACTAACACATGATCGGAACTGCATCGTAATGACCGACCATCAGACAAAATGTGATCGTTGGCGTCCGCCGTGCCTCCAGGCACCAACACCTGACGCGGACCGGCGATGGCAGCAACGCTGAGGCGGCGCGCAAGGTGGCGGAACAGCCGGTATAGCGTGGCCGATTCTGGAGCGCCTTCACCGCCCAGGAGGCCGCCGCGAACGCGCCAGCGGCCGCGAAACCGTGGGCGCCCTTGTCCGTGACGACCGCACCTTCGACCTGGACCACCTCCACCAGACCATCACCGAGGCGGCACAGACCGGGGGAACCGCGTGGCCGGAGTGATCGTTTCCCCGGTGAATCAGACCGCCCGCACGGGTGAGTTGGCTGCCCACCCCCTGTCGCAGACCACGCGAGCCGCGCTACACCCACCCACGTGATCAAGAACCTGATGCTGCGCAGCCTGCCCGCACTCACCCTCGCCGCCCTGCCGCTGCTCACCACCGCCCCCGCCTCCCACGCTGCAGGCCCGCGACCGGCCGCGGCCGCCACGGTCGCCTCCCCTCCCGCCAAACCGGGTGCGCGGGCAGTACGCGCGCCGCTGCCGCTGTTCGAGGCGATCGACCAGCTTTCCGTCGCGGACGAGCACCGGGACGGCTACAAGCGCGACCTCTACAAGCACTGGAACAAGGGCCTGATCGCCTCCGACGGCTGCGACACCCGCAAGGAAGTCATCCTGGCCGAGGCCGTCGCGGCTCCGCAGGTCGCGGCCGGCTGCAAGGGCCCCGCAGCAACCACACCTTGGAAGCCGCCCTGGCCACTCTGCGGGACCTTGCCATCTTCCTGATCAACGAGCGCGACAAGGACGGCTGGTCCATCGTCGACGTGCACGACGTTGAAGCCTTCCTGGCCGTCCTGCCCCAGGCCCGCAAGCGGCGACTAACCGTGCTGCGGCAGTTCTTCCGCTTCGCGCGGGCCCAGAAGCTGGTACCGGTCGACCCGACCCGCGGCCTGGTCGTGAAGGAGGCGAAAGGCTTCCGAGGCCAGACCCTCACCCTCGACCAGCAGCGCGAGCTGTTCCGCCGCTGGACGACCGAAGAGCACGTTCACCCCCACGAGGCGCTGGTGGGCATGCTCGCCCTGTTGCACGGCGCCTCCAGTTCGGAGGTCCGGTTACTCCAGATCACCGAAGTTGACCATTCCGCCCAGAGAATCCGACTCGGCAAGCGCCCCCAACCCGTCCCTCTGGACCCTGCCTCCTGGACGGCGCTGCAGCGATGCCTGGCCCACCGTGACGCCTGGCCGACCGAGAACCCGCACGTCCTGGTCACCAAAGGGACAAAGGCCGGACGGAGCCCGGCCTCAACTGCCTATCTCTCCCACATTCTTGACGACTGCGGCTTCCCACCCCGGGTGATCCGCAGCACCCGTCTGGTCGACCTGGTGAACACCCTGGATCCCAAACTCGTCGCCGCCTCGTTCGGCATGGACCCGCAGGCCGCCCTGATCTATCTCGCCGACCACGTCGACGAGGGCCGATTGCCAGCCCTGTGACGAATGGCCGGCTAGCGAAGACTCAGCCCGCCCGGCAGCTCTTCTTCGATGATCTCGACCAGCCAATCGAAGACGGTCGGGCCACGTCCGGCACGGGCATCTGCGAGCCTGGCTCCCATGCTGGCCTTGTGCGTCGGATGGCATCGCCCGAGCATCAGCTCAAGCTGCCGCGCGGTCTCGGGGTGTCCGAGATTCTGACGGGAGGCTTCGTGGTCACGCCACTCGATCAGATAGTCGCCGTCGTCCGGTGTCCCGAAGCCTCCGCGGAGGCAGTCAGCGAAGGCATCGAGGTTCCGGCCGAAGTAACCGCCGCAGCCGATGCTCGCGCCGGCGACCCGCCAAAAGTCCTCCAGCGTCCTGACCTGACTGCCGTCCAACACGTATCTCACTGTCACAGCCCGCAGAGTACGTCCAGCCTGGCGGTCTGCCTATTCGTTTTGAACCCGTGCTGTTCAGGCAGCACCTCGCACGGGTTCGCCGGAACATGTGCGATTTTGTGAAGGACTTGTTCGAGGTCAGGATGATCGAGCCCTTTTCGTATCGCTTCGAGATCAATTGGAAGACGAGGTTGGCCTCCGCCCGTTCAAGGGGCTGCTAGCCGACTTCATCGAGGACGGGGACGTTGGGTCGCAGGTAGGTGTGCATCTTGCGGGTCAGGCGGCCGATATCGTCCGCGGCTTTGAGCTGGCGGACCATGTCGTCGAGGGTCGTGAAGTAGATCGCGTAGCCGGCCCGGCAGGCAGCGACCGCCAGGCTGACGGCGATGTGTGTCTTGCCGACCCCGGGCGGCCCGAGCAGGGCGGCGTTGGCCGTGTTCTGGACGAAGATCTTGCGAGGGTCGAGGTCGGGCTGGAAGGAGAAGTCGTACTCGTCCATCACCACCCTGGCCGACCATGGGGTCAACGGAGTGCGGGCCCTGGCCTGCCTGCGCTGCGGACGCGTCCGGCCGCTGCGCCGGGCCGTCCCGGGCGGTCGGGTCTGTCCAGGTTGCGAAGGGATTCTCGATCGCGACCGAGCAGGAACGCCTGCGCGGCCCGGTCTGCACCCCCTGCCGCCGGACCGCACGCAGCCACCCCATGCCCTGCCCGGTGTGCGAGTGGTCAGATACCTTGAGCTCGGCCCGGCTGCTCATGTCATCCAGGGCCAAGAGCGCTCAGTGGGGTCATCGGTCCTGACCCAGGAGGGGCGGGAGTTCGGTGCGGGTGGTGATGCCGAGCTTGGGGAAGGCCCGGTAGAGGTGGTGGCCGACGGTGCGGGGGCTCAGGAAGAGCTGGGTGGCGATCTGGCGGTTGGTGGCGCCCGTGGCGGCGAGCCGTACGACTTCGCGTTCCTGTGGGCTGAGTCGGCTGAGCAGTGCGTTCGGACGGCTGTCGGGGTCCAGGGTCTCACCGCTGGCCTGGAGTTCGGTGCGGGCCCGGGTCGCCCATGGCTGGGCGTCGAGCGTCTCGAATGTCTCCAGGGCGGTGCGGAGGCGGCTGCGGGCGTCGGTCCGGCGTCGTTCGCGGCGGAGCCATTCTCCGTACAGCAGCTCGGTGCGGGCTCGTTCGAACGGCTGGGTGGTGCCCTCGTCATGCAGGTGCAGGGCGTCCGTGAAGTGCTGCTCCGCCTGGTTGTCCGGACCGGTCAGCGCCTGGCAGCGGTGTGAAAGGGCGAGTGCCGCGGGTTGGCGTGCGGCCTGCGCCCATTGCGCCAGCAGCGCCGCGGGCTCCGTCGCGCGCTCGCGCTGCCCGGCCCGGATCGCGGCCTCCACCAGGTCGGGGAGGAGGAAGGCCGCGAGAGCGGGGTGCCCCACGCGGGACCTTGCCGTTTCCAGGTGGGTGAGCGCGTTCGCGGCGTGGCCGAGGCCGAGGGCGAGCAGGCCGAGGGCCCGGTGCGCGTGGGTGGCGGCCAGTTCGATGCCGTGGGCATCCGCGTAGTCCAGTGCCGCTGTGCTCAGGCCGGCGCACCGTTCCTGTTCGCCCTGGAGAGCTGCGAGCGTAGCGAGGGTTGCCCGCAGGTACGTTTCGCGGTGGCGGCGGCCGAACTGCTCGGCGACGGCCAACCCTTCTGTAGCGGCGGTGCGGGCCTCCTCGTAGAGCCCCAGCGACAGTTGGACCTCGGCGAGGAGGTGCAGTGCGGTGTGGAGCCAGCCGACCATGTCCTGGGCCCGGCAGTCGCGTACGCAGGCGTCGGCGACATCGAGGGCGGTGCGGTGATCGGCGAAGAGCTGGCTGTACGTCCCGGACAGCACCCTTTCGGCGAAACCTGCCTCCCCGTCCACGGCCTGCGAGTGACCCACCGTGTCCCTGACCGCGTCGAGGGGGCCTGTCATCGCTCTCGCCATCGCGTACTCCGGCGAGTCGGGGAGCCGGGCTGCTACGTCGGCCATCAGCCGGCGGTCGCCCGACGACTGCGCCGTCTGGACCGCCTCGGTCAGTACCGCAGCCAGATCGGCGGAACGACCGAGCCGGTCCGCGCATTCGAGCAGGATGCGCGCGGCCTGGCCTGGTGATCCCCGGTCGAGTTCGACGATGGCCCGCACGCGGGCGAAGTCGGCGAGCATTCCCTGGTCCAGGGCGAGCGCGTTGATGCGGTCGGTGAGGGCCGCGGTGCGGTGGAACTGCCCGGCCTCGGCAGAAGTGAAGGCCGCGGCGGCCAGGAGCCGGGCGCGTCCGGCGGAGTCCGCGGTCAGCTGCGCTGCCCGTTCGTAGGATGCCGAGGCCGAGGCGGTCCCCTGACGGCCTCCCGCCCTCTGTGCGACGCCCACCATCTCGGCGGCGACGGCTTCGTCGGTTCCGGTCGTGGCGGCCGCCAGATGCCAGGCCCGGCGGTCGGCGTGCTGGGCATGGCCCGGCTCCCCTTCCAGCGCGTCGGCCAGTGCCCGATGGGCTGCGAGGCGCCGGGCCAGCGCGGCGTCCTGGTAGGTGGCGGACCTGACGAGGGGATGGCGGAAGGACAGGGTGCGCTCGGTGAGCAGGACGAGAGTGGCCCGTTCAGCGGGTTCGAGGTCCTCCAGCGTGGCGCCGAAGCGGGTCGATGCCCGCAGTACGAGGTCGAGGTCGCCGGAGTCGTCGGCGGCGGCCACCAGCAGCATGGCCCGGGTGGGGTCGGGCAGTCGGCGGATCTGTTCCTGGAATGTCTCCTGGATCCGGCTGGAGGGCGAGGACAGCCCGGCGGGAAGAGAGACGGGGTTCAGCTGGCCGGCACGCTGTTCCGCGGTGAGAGCCGCGGGCAGTTCCAGCAGGGCAAGCGGGTTGCCCTGAGCTTGCTCGATGATCTGTTCCCGTGCGTAGGGCGACAGGGTGGCGACGCGGTCGCCGAGAAAGGCGTCGACGGCCGCGGAGTCGAGTCCCTCCAGCAGCAGTTGCGGCAAGCCGGTGATCTGCCCGCCGGGCACACCGTCCCGGACGGCGAACAGCATCACCACACCCTCGGTGTGGAGCCGCCGTGCCGCGAACGTCAGTGCGTCCAGGGACGCCCGGTCCAGCCACTGGGAGTCGTCGATCAGGCACAGGAGAGGACCGCCGCCCGCGGCCTGCGACAGGGCCGTCAGCACCGCTGTCCCCAGGCTGAACCGGTCTCGCACCGATTCGCCGGACAGCCCGAACGCTGCGTTCAGGGCAGCTGCCTGCGGCGGGGGCAGCCGGTCCAGATGACCGCTGACGGGCCACAGGAGCTGGTGCAGGCCGCCGAAGGCCAGCTCCGTCTCCGACTCGATGCCCACGGTCCGCAGCACGCGCCCAGGGCCCGCGAGCCCGGCGGCGTACTCCATCAGTGCCGTCTTGCCTATTCCGGCCTCACCGTGAATCACCAGCGCGCAGCTCGCACCGTCACCGGCACGCATGAGCATCCGGCGTATCTGGTCCTGCTCGATCCCCCGCCCGTACAGCATGGGGTCAATCTACCTAAGGATCCCGCCTTCTTGATCAACACGTTAAGTCATGCCGACCGATGTGCCGGACCGTCAGACCGCCATAGCTTTCCGTGCATCAGGTCACATCGATTGCAGGAGTCGTCACCTTGTCCGAGCACGTCCACGTCGTACCCCTCCATCGAGTCTCGGTCACCGATGCCGCCGCGTGGCACCAGGTCGTCGCCGCCTCGATGACCCACGACCTGCCGGGAGTGCCGCCTCCCGGCTTGGCACAGGTCGACGCCCAGCTCACCAAGCCCACCCTGGACAGCTCCCGGCTGACCTGGCTGGCCACCGGAGCGGACGGTGTCCCGTTCGCGGTCGCGGGCCTGCGGCTGTTCGCCTCCCAGGGGAGGGATCACCTGGCCGAACTGGAACTCCACGTCGACCCCGCGCACCGGCGACTGGGAGCCGGCTCCCGCCTGCTGTCGACCGTCGTGGCGGCCTGCCGCACCGAGGGCCGGCGGAGCCTGATCGTCGAAGCTCCGGCCGACAGCCCGGGCGAAGCCTTCTGCGAACGGTGGGGCTTCCGACGGGCGCTGAGCCTGGATCACCTGCTGCTGCACCTGGACCGGTGGGACGAGGCAGCCGTGATCACGACCATCGGTACCGAGCGCCCCGGGTACCGGCTGGCCGGCTGGACCGGAACGGTTCCCGACGGCCTGGCCGACGCCTTCGCCGCGGCCAAGAACGCGATGAACGACATGCCCATGGGAGAGCTGGACTACGGCAGCGTCGCGTGGGACGCCGACCGCGTCCGCGCCATGGGCAAGGTGATCTCCGACCGAGGGGACGTACTACTGACCATCGCCGCCGTCCACGACGACGGCACCATGGCCGGCTACACCGAGGTCGTGCTCCCCGGGGGCTCCGGGCCGCGCGCCCAGCAGTACGACACGGCGGTCGTGCCCGCGCACCGCGGCCACGGGCTGGGGCTGTGGGTCAAGGCCGCCATGGTGCGCAGGCTGCGCGCCGAGTACCCGGGAGTGGTCGAGATCGAGACGGACAACGCCGAGGACAACGTCCACATGCTGGCGGTCAACCGCGCAATGGGTTTCCGCACGTACCGGCGCACGCGCGAGTTCCAGCTCGACGTGCTCGCGCCCTGACCTCCGTACCGAAGTCCCTCTAGAAGAAGCGAGCAGCCCTTGCACAAGCTGGATACCACCCGTGACACCCCTCGCACACCCGTGATCACACCCCCGGCCGGCCACGCCACCGGCTCCCCGAACACCACCGCGAGCCGCCTGGCGGCCCCCGGCCGCGGAAGCACCGAGCTCAGCACCCGGACCGTCACGAGGGACGAGGTCGCAACCCGCCCCGAGCGCTCCACCCGTCGCGATCACATGTGGACGGCCATGTCGGGCACGCGAGAGACGGTGCTCGGGCCGCCCTCGCAGCTGCTCGGCCTGATCGCCTTCCCGCACGTGCGTTGACCTGCTGGGCGCCGGCGACTTCCTCGCCGAGCAGCCGCTCCGCAACGGCCGCGTCACCCCCCGCTGTCCCACTTCGCCGACACTTCCACCCGACCAGGGAGCACCCCACCATGTCCCAGTTCACCGCTTCCGGACAGCGCAAGATCCGCGACGTGCTGGCCCGCCACGTCGACTCCGGCAAGATTCCCGGCGTCGTCGCCCTGTACAGCAAGGACGACGAGACGTACGTCGAGACGCTCGGCGCGATGGAGCACGACGGCGGCGCGCCGATGCGCCGGGACACCATCTTCCGGATGGCGTCCACCTCCAAGCCGGTCTCGATAGCGGCGGCGATGGTGCTGCTCGACGAGTGCCGGCTGCGGCTGGACGACCCGGTGGACCGGTGGCTGCCGGAGCTGGCAGACCGTCAGGTGCTGAAGGCGTTCGACGGCCCGATCGACGAGACCGTCCCGGCACGCCGTCCAATAACCGTCCGGGACGTGCTGACCTCCACCTTCGGCCTCGGTATGGACATGACCTCCATCGGTACGCCGATCATGAACGAGGTTTTCGCACAGGGCCTGACGCCCAATCTGCCCACGCCGATGCCCGAGCAGGACGAGTGGCTGCGCCGCCTGGGCGCGCTGCCGCTGATGCACCAGCCCGGCGAACACTGGCAGTACCAGCTCGCCAGCGACCTGGCCGGCGTACTGGTCTCCCGGGTGACCGGCAAGACCTTCGAGGAGGCTCTGCGCGACAGTATCTTCGGCCCGCTGGGGATGGAGGACACCGGCTTCCACGTCCCGGACGACAAGATCGACCGGCTGCCGGTCCTCTACGCGCCGGACCCTGAGTCCGGCGAGTTCCACGTATGGGACGAGTCCAAGGGCGGCCGGTGGAACATCCCTCCGGCGTTCCATGGCGGTGGCGGTGGTCTGGTCTCCACAGCGGACGACTACCACGCCTACTTCAAGATGCTGCTGAACGGCGGCAAGCACGGCGGCGAGCGCGTTCTGTCCAGGCGGGCGGTGGAGCTGATGACCACCAACCGTCTCACCCCCGCGCAGAACGCCGCCCGCACCGAGCTGGCCACCAACAACGTCCACATCTCCTTCGGCCAGGGCCAGCACGGCGGTTGGGGCTTCGGAATGGGAGTGCGGACCTACCGCGGCGACTACGCTCCCGTCGGCCAGTTCGGCTGGGACGGCGGCGCCGGCACCTCCACTTATGCCGACCCCGTCAACAACATCGTCGGCATCCTCCTCACCCAGGTCGGCACCTCAGTCCCCGACTCGGTCCACCTGATGCACGACTTCTGGACCACTCTGTACCAGGCGATTGAGGACTGACGGCCGGCAAGTCCGTTCCCGCAGCACATGCGAAGGGGGGAGCGGTCGGACTGGTCCCATGCGCGCCCGGAGCGGCCCGGGGCCCACCTGACTGCACAGGTTGTCCTTAACGAGTGGCTGCGACGGGCGGCCTCCTGGGACCATGCCCTGGTGGCCCCAGAACTGCCCGCCGGCTGGACGATCGGACGCGTGCGCGCGCACTCAGGAGACCCGAGCGCCATCTCGCTCTCCATCGATCGGCTCGTGGTCCTGGAGGTGGCCGGTCAGGGCGACTACGAACTGCTCCGGCCCGATGTGATCCTTGCGTTCCACGATTTGTGTCTCGTGCGGGAGGACGGTGAGTGGTTCATGGGTCAGCTCGACGGTGACGGCTCGGTGATCTGTTGGGCCTCCTACGGATCCGACCTGGCGGCGGCCATCCGCGGCCTCTGAAGGACACTCCTTCATCCACTTTCGATAAACAGCCTGGCGAGCTCGTTGGGCGCTGTCGGGCCGATCATGACCGTGAACTCTAGGATGTGGGCGAGGGGTATGTGGTGGAAGATGTCTTCGACATGATGGGCAGGCCGCCGAGTGGCTGGATGCACGCCATCTTCCATGGAGGTCCGTACGGCGAGGATGTGGGGCGCTGTATTCCTGGTCCTCCCGCACCGGAGACCCTCGCCGTGCCGCAGTCCGACGGCGGCGTACATGTCTACCGGCTGTGGAATGCAGGTTCGTGGTCCGACCCGAACGACCCCATCGCGGTCTACAACCCAGACGGGCCGCCCGTACCGCTTCCTCTCCTGACCGTTCAGGAGAGGACGTGGCTCCGGGACAAGCGGCGCAGGCAGGGCCTTGGACCGATCGGAACAGTCGCGCTCGTGGGCGGCCGGATCGCACATGACCCCGAGCTCGGGGCCATCGAGGCGATGCTTGACGGCCTGACCATCAGGAAGTACCTGCTCCTCGAGCGGCTGACCGACCGCTTCGAGGACGACGAGTACATCCACGTCTTGCTCCGTGAGGATGAGACCTACGAGGTGGAGCACGGCATCGGCGCCGCGGAGTGCTTCGCGGCGCAGGCGACCTCTCAGGCGGAGGTCCGCGAAGTCCTGCGTGGCTGGGCAGCCGATCGGGAGGTCTGGAAGACCTCTCTGCTGTGGACGGCGTTGCCGCAACGGCATACCCGATCGACCTGAGTGGTACTCGGCGGCTGTTCTTCAGTGAGCCTCCGCCAACTTGAAGTAGCAGGTCAAAGAGCTAGTGTGACCGGCTTTCGGGGTACTCGTGCTGGTCGTGGGCGGGAGTCTGTGGAGAAGATCGTCCGTCACCGGTTGACTTCGAGGTTCGTCAGCACGAGCAGGGCGCGTAAGAGGCGGGTGGCGCGGGCGGGGTCGGTGCGTAGTTTGGCGAGGGTCCGCCAGTTCTTGAGGTGGGCGAAGCCGTGCTCGACCGGTGCCCGTCCGGTGGCGAGGACGCGGTTGGCGGTCTTCTGGCCTGGGGTGAGCTTGTGGGTGCGGGTGGCGATGTAGCCGGTGACGACCACGGGGTCGAGGACGTCGTTGTCCAGGCCGCGGAAGCCGAGGTCCGCGAGAGCTCCGAGGCCGGCGGCGCGCAGGTGGGCCAATATGTGGTCGTGGCGGGCAGCGGTGTTGTCGTGGGTGCGGCCGGGTCGGGCGGCGGATATCCAGATCAGGCGGCCGCTCTCGTCGGTCAGGGCGAGGAAGTGCAGGCCATGAGTGCGGTGCTTGCCGGAGTAGTTCCGCCGGTCAGCCTGGCCGGAGCGGCGCTGGGTGCGGATGAGGGTGCCGTCGATCAGGACCACTTTCCCCGCCTTGCTTGGCGACCTTCTTCAGAGCGCGGTCCAGCCGCGGCGCCTGGGCGGCGAGCAGTCCGATCAGCTCGTCGCGCCAGCGGCGAACGGTGGACTCAGACACGTTGTTGCCGCCGGCCATGTCGGCCAGGTGCTGGTCGTGGCGCAGTACGGCCAGGACGATCACCGCGATCTTCCCTGGCGGCAGAGTCCGCCACCTGGACCGGATCGCCTTCAGGTGGCGCCGCAGTAGGTCGGCGAGGTGGTTGACGGTGCGCGTGGACAGCGGCAGACGGCATTGGTAGACAAGCGGGTAGGTGTCCCCGGCAATTCGTCACACAATTTCAACGGCCGCCGGAGGTGAGCCGGTTACGTCTGTTCCAAGCCGCTTCGAGTGGCGGTTTTGCTGGTCACAGGCGGGTGGTGAACCGGCCGTCGGGCAGTTTCCGCAGCCAGCCGCGATCGACGAGTTTGATCAGCTTGCTGCGTAGCGGTTCGAGCTTGGCCTTCACGCTGACGTCGACCCCCACCACCTCACCGACTTCACGGGCCATGACCGGTCCGGCGGCCTGCCGCACGGCGGCGATGATGCGCTGGTAGTCCCACGGCAGAGCTTCTTCTTCCACGTTCGGCTTGCGGTGTGGGATGAGCATCACCGCCCGTCCGCCCACCTGCCCCGGCATCGGCCTGGCTGAGGAACGCTCTTCGGCGAGCTGCCCGGTCATCCGTTCAAGGACGCGTTCGGCGACGGCGAGTTCATCCCGTTCGGCCCGCACTTCCACAA
>NZ_JBIAHP010000046.1:0-27097 GCF_042870715.1 Streptomyces sp. NPDC006463
GCTACCTCGCCGGCCTCCACCTCCGCGCCGCAATGATCTGGATCGACGACCTCCTGAAAGCCGCCGAATGATCACAACAGCACACAGGCCCTAGTGCCGCATCAGACAAGGTGGGTGTCCACGGCAACGACACCGTCGACGCCCTGGCAGAGGCCCACGACCACCAGGACGAGACGCGGTTCCGGGACGTGACCCCACAGGGTGACGACCCCGTCCCGGACCTCGATCGCGACGGTGCCTTCGTCCAGGCCGAGGATGCGCCCCAGGACGTCCTGCTCGACTTCGCCGCGGATCTCGGCGTCGGAGCGGATGAAGGCGTCGAGCAGGTCGCTGCGGCTGACGATGCCGGTGAGGAGTCCGTCGTCGCCGACCACCGGCAGCTGCTTGACGTGCCGACTGCGGAGTTCCCGAGCGGCCCGGGGGATCGTCCAGTCGGCGTGGGCGGTGAAGACGGGGCTGCTCATGAGCGCGCCCGCGGTTCGGGCCCGGGCCTTGCCCCAGACGCCCCCGTCGTTCCCGTCCTGCCCCTGCGGATCGGGCATGCCGGTCTCGTGCCGGAGCACGTCGGACGCGGACACGACGCCGACGAGGGAGCCGTCGTCATCGACGACCGGGGCCGCGACGATGTCGTTCGCGTCCAACAGGCCGACGACGTCCTGGACCGGTGTGTCGGGGTGGAGGGTGACGACATCCTCGGTCATCACGTCACCGACCGTGCGGCGGTGCAGCATGGCGTCGGCCTCCTCAGTTTTGCGACGGGGCGGCTGCGGTAGGACCGCCCGGGCGGACGACGTGCGGCGCGCCGGCCTCCGCGGCCCTGCTGGCTCGTCAATGCGTCTTTCCTCCCATGACAGCACCCCGGCTCTCCGGCGACCAGTGAGCTTTGACCTGGCGAGGAGGGCCGGCGGCCCCATGGCCAGAGTGCCGCCGAGTGTGTGGCAGGTGCTGGCACCTCGACGCCATGTCCGCGTCCGTATGGGGTTGAGCGTTGTAGTTGGCCGAGCGGGCCAAGTTGGGGGCCCACTCACACGTGTGACTGAGCGCTGTACTTGGCCCGTCTGGCCAACTACGACGCTCAGAATTCGACGCAGCCGTCGCCGGAACCTCGGAATAGCTGAGGCGCCGCCTGTCGGGCATGTGGCCTGGTTAATGGTGGCCGTTCACGCAGCGCGCTCCGGACGCGACGTGGAGTCCTGATCAGGCGTTGGCGTCGTCATGAGGTCGCCGCCCAGCTCCCGGGAGGCCTCCGCCTGGTCCAGCAGCTCCTGGGCCTTGGCCTTCACTCCCTCGATCGCGTCGGCGCCGGCGACGAAACGCAACAGCGGCTTCTCCTGGTCGGCGATGGCCATAAGGGCGCGGGCGAGCTTGGCGGGGTCGCCGGACTGCTGGCCGTTCATGCTCTTCCAGGCTGCGACGGTAGCGGTGGTGCGCTCGGCGTAGTCGTCGATGGTCGGCTCGGGCCAGTTGGTGGAGGCGTCCACGAGCAGCTCGGTGCGGAAGAAGCCGGGTTCCACGACCGTGGTGTGGATGTTGTACGGCTCGACGTCGTAGCGCAGGGATTCCATCCAGCCCTCGACGCCGAACTTGGAGGCGGCGTAGGCGACGCAGAACTCCTGTCCGATGATGCCGGCGGAGGAGGACAGGGTGATGATGTGGCCGGCGCGCTGCCTGCGCATGATCGGCAGGATGGCTCGGGTGACGTTCATGGGGCCGAAGAGGTTCGTTTCGATCTGCTGGCGCATTTGCGCGGGCGTGATCTCCTCGAAGTAGCCGGCGAAGAAGTTTCCGGCGTTGTTGACCAGGACGTCGATGCGTCCGAAGCGGTCGACGGCAGCCTGGGCGGCGGCTTCGGCGTCGTCCAGGCGGGTGACGTCCAGCTTGGTGACCAGCAGGTTGTCCTGCGGACCGCCCAGAGTCTTCTCGATCTCTTCGGGGCTGCGGCCGGTGGCGACGACGTTGTGGCCGGCGGCGAGGGCCTCGCGGACGATGTCCGTGCCGAGTCCGCGTCCGGCACCGGTGACGAAGATGACCTTGCTCATGAGGAAGTCCTTTCAGCGCCGCATGCCGGCACCCCCGGTGGGGTGGGGCAGGCCCCTGTCCAGCCAACCACCCGCCCACCCGCCGCGGGGCGGCCGTACCCGGGCGTGTTCGTCCGGGGGTCCAGCAGTACCCCTTCCACTGCCCGACCTTCCGCGAGCCCGCCGTTCGATGGACCCGTGGACCGCAGCACCGCGATCCGTGAGCTCCTGCGGACGCACCGAGCCGGACACCCATCCGTTCGCAGTACCGCAAACCGCCTCGACGCCCGCTACCCTGCCGACCACCTATGCCACTCAGCGGGGCCAACTGAGACGTCATCTCATTTGGATGCCTGGGTAGGCTGTCCGTTGTGGCGGGGATTGTTGAGCGGCTGGTGCCGGATGAGTTGTGGGAGCTGTTCCAGCGGGTGGTGCCGGAGGCGCCGTCGAGGCCGCAGGGCGGTGGCCGGCGTCGGCATGGCGACCGGGAGGTGCTGGCGGCGATTGTGTTCGTCGCCACCTCGGGCTGTACCTGGCAGCAGCTGCCCGCGGCATCATTCGGGCCGTCGGGGGCGACAGCCCACCGGCGCTTCTCCGAGTGGACGAAGGCCAGGGTGTGGGCCAAGCTCCACCGCCTGGTCCTCGACGAGCTCGGCGCTCGCGGCGAGCTGGACTGGTCCCGCTGTGCGATCGACTCCGTCAACGTGCGGGCCCTGAAAAGGGGGACCTGACAGGTCCCAATCCTGTCGATCGGGGCAAGTTCGGATCGAAGATCCATTTGATCACCGAGCGAACGGGTCTGCCCCTGTCCGCCGGTATCTCAGGGGCGAATCTGCACGACAGCCAGGCACTCGAAGCCCCTCGTGCGCGGCATCCCGCTTATCCGTTCTCGCCGCGGACGCCGTCGGCGCAAGCCCGCCAAGCTCCATGCAGGCAAGGGCTACGACTACGCCCACCTGGGGAAATGGTTACGTCAGCGCGGCATCAAGCACCGCATCGCCCGCAAGGGCATCGAGTCCTCGCAGCGGCTCGGGCGCCACCGCTGGACCATAGAACGGACCATGGCCTGGCTCGCCGGCGGTCGCCGACTCCACCGCCGCTACGAACGCAAGGCCGAGCATTTCCTCGCCTTGACCAGCATCGCCTGCACCCTCATCTGCTACCGCAGAATCCCCAAATGAGATGACTTCTAAGGCGCACCTCCGGCGGCTCCGGCCCGTCGGGCCGGTCCCGCCGACCGCGGCCGTTGACCACGACGGGGACCATTTCCATCGCCGAAGGGTCTGGCCGGAGGCCGGTTCGGCAGGTTTGGGCGCCGTTGCGCAGGTACCGGCCGGCCGATGACGGCGCGCGGTTACCGGAGTCCGGCGGGCCGCCGGGAGCCGGGGGTGCTCATCGGGCACCGGCCTGGGCCTTGGCCTGCGCGGCGGCGACGTAGCGGACCGTGAAGAGCATCGGAACGACGAACCCGGCGGCCTGGACCAGCGTCGCGGACGTCGAGTGGCCCTGGCCGGCATGTGCGAGGGCCGCGAGCGCGGCGGCCGTGACCGCGAAGGCCGCGGTCCACACAGCGGTGATGACGGCGTTGATCCGGATGAACGGCTTCAGGCCCCAGACCTCACGTGGGGTGGTGCGCTTGGCAATGCCCAGGGTGAACGGCCGACCCACGAGCAGCGAGCCTCCGGCGATGAGGGCCAGGGTGGCCGAGGAGAGGGCTGCCGAGTAGGCGTGCACGCCCGAGGCAGGGTCGCTGAAGGCGATGCCCGTCAAGGCGGCGAAGAAGACCGCCGAGCCGATCTCGATGATCAGCGCGTCGTACCCGGCCCCGGTCCGGCGCTGCTGGAGAGCCACCGCCAGCGCTGCCACGAGACCGGCGAGCGCACCCCATTGCCACTGAGCGGTCGGGAAGGCGGCGAAGACGATCCACGGAAGGAAGGTGCGTACGTACGGCATCGGATGACCCCCAGTTTACATTCCTGTTTTGACAGGTCAAAAGTAGAAGGTCCACGAATGACATGTCAAGAATGGAAGGTAGGATGAGAGGTATGAGCCTTCGATACGCCCTCCTCGGACTCCTGTCAGAGCGCCCGGCCAGTGGGTACGACCTGCTGAAGCGCTTCGAGACCTCGCTCGCCAACGTCTGGCCCGCGACCCAGAGCCAGTTGTATACAGAGCTGTCCAAGCTCGCCGCGAGCGGACTGATCAGCGTCTCGGCGGAGGGCCCGCGCGGGCGCAAGGAGTACACCCTCACCGCCGAGGGGCTGGCCGAGCTGCGCAGCTGGCTCACCGAGACCAAGCCGCAGCGCAATACCCGCAGCGACCTGCTGCTGCGGGTATTCTTCCTCGGCGTACTCCCCCCGGAGCGAGCGCGGGGCTACCTCGATGAGCTGGCGAACATGTCCGAGCAGGAGTACGAGGACCTGCGCCGCCTGGAACAGTCCATCGAGTGGGGCGGCGACACCCTGTCGGTCCACGGCCGGATCGCCCTGGAGTACGGTCTGCGCTTCAACACCATGCGCCGCGACTGGGCCCAATGGGCAGCCGAGCGGATCCACGAGTTCGATGGCGGCGTCGCCGAGGGTTCAGCCGCCGATGCAGGCGAGGCGTGACCGGCGGACCCACCGTCGGTCACTGCTGCCCCCGCCCGGATCGGCGGGATGCTCCAGCGCGCGACCGACGCCCCCGCCGCGGCCCTCAACAGCGTGGAGGCGCTGTCCGCCGGCATCCCGACAGCGCCCAACGTGCTCAACACCCATGCCCTACGTGCGCATGCACGACGGCACGGCCTGCCAGAGCCGACTCAGATCCGCATGGATGACGGCTTCCCCGCGTGGCGCGCTTCCCGCGGGCGCCGTCTCGCCCGCCACGCCCGCAGCCCTGGCGGGGTCGAGGTCGTTGACCATCACCGTGGCGCCCTCGGCGGCTGGAGGAGCTGAGCATCATCTGGGGCATTGCGCGGCGGCCCGGCCGCGGGGCAGCTTCTCAGCGTCGGCGGGACGAGTGATGCCCTGGCCGCCCTTCTCCGAGACAGGTTCGCGGGGAAGGAAGGCTGCTTCATCGTGGAAGCCCCGCGCGTCCGTGGCGAGCGCCCGGGTCTGCCCGGTACGGCGCGGCCTGGGCAGTGCTGTCGTCCCGCACTGCCCCGTGGGTCCGCCCTGTGCAACCGGCAGCCGTGCGCCCGCGTCGTAGATTTCATGATCGTTTTTTTGGTGATCGGCGTGCCCGTCCTCACGGTGGCCATGATCGGCGCGGTGGTCGTGCGCGTCGGCGTCGCGGTGCGTCACCGCTCGCTGCGCCCGCTGCAGAAGGCGATCGTCTGCTTCCAGCTGGCGCTGGCCGGATTCGGAATCGCGGCTCTGGCCTTCGGGTGGGGGCACATGACGGGCTTCACCGTCCCTGACCCCTATGCGCAATGCAACGGGATGGGGCTCGACCGGGAAGCCCCGCAGCGGCACCTGGTGACGAAGTCAGTGTTCCCGGTGTCCATCGTCTGCTCCGACGGTCCGGACGGCAGAAACGGAGACGAGCAGGTACCGGGCTGGGTGAACCCGACCGTCGTCACGGCCTCCGGGGTGGGCATCGCAGCCCTGGTGGCGACCCCCTTCACGGCCCGGCTGCGCCACCGCCGCCCTGAGCCGAATCCACCGCTGCCTGCGGCACATGACGCGTAGGTCCAGGACTCCAGCCGCTCCCGCCTGGTCCACACCCAAGACGCCGACCTCACCTGGACCGGCGACGGGGAAGGACCCGGCCGCTTAGTGCTCTGACCGGATAGGTACACCGGCTTCCACGCCGCCCCTGCGATCATGTACGCATGGATACGGGGGAATCTACTCATGGCCGCCGCATGCCGGTCGTCTCTCGGTGGCGTCGATTCAGTTCTGCTCTTTCCGGGGTGGCGGCGGCGCTGGCTGTGCTTGCTGCGCTGGCGGTAGTGGTCGTGGTGCTGCCGGGCCTTGTGGTCGAGCGAGATCTCGGTGGGGACCGGATCTCGGCCGCTGAACGGCTCGGAGCTGTGAACAACGTACGCGCGACGCTCATACAAGCGGTCGGTGGTGCTGTAGTCCTCTTCGGCGCGTACGCCACCTGGCGGCAGTTGAGGGTCAACCAGGAGGGATTGAACGCCACCCGGGAGGGGCACATCACCGACCGCTTCAGCCGGGCGGTCGACCAGCTCGGCAGCGAGAAGACGGATGTGCGGATCGGCGGCCTCTACGCGCTGTGGCGGATTGCGGACCATTCGGCTCACGACCGGGAGTCGGTCATCTCGATCCAGGCCGCGTTCCTCCGAACTCACCTGCCATGGCCTGCGCAAGGGCAGGACTCTCCGGCGGCGGAAATGGCCATCAACGCCGTGCCTCCGCTGGAGACGCGTGCCCCGGATGCCCAGGTGGCGCTCACCGGCCTCGGAGTCTTGTGCCAGGAACGCCAGCCCGGCTGGCTCAACGTCAGCTACACCGACCTGCGTCGGGCCGACTGCGACGGACTGTGGCTGCATCACATCAACTTCGACGGCGCCTGCCTGGAAGCGGCGAGCATCTACCAGGTCAACCTGACCAAGGCGTCCCTGATCGCGGCCAACCTGCGGCACGTGGAACTCGGGACATCAGTTCTCCACCAGAGCCGCTGCATCGAAGCCGACCTGCGTGGTGCTCGCATGGTCAGGGCCGACCTCCGCGAGGCTGACTTCTCCAGGGCCGACCTGCGGGAGGCGAATCTGCGCAAGGCGCGGGGCCATGGAACCAAGTTCACCGGCGCGGATCTGAGACTGGCTGACCTCCGAGGAACCGACCTCACCAGTGCCGACCTGACAGGAGCGAAGCTGGTGGGGGCACTGGCGAGCGACGTCACCGTCTGGCCGACAGGCTTCGACATCCAGGCGGCCGGCGTCGTCGTGCTCGAGGACCCCGGCGACGAGCCGAGCATCCTGCTGCACGCCGCTGCCATCGCGAGGAATGTCCCACCTCTGCACTCGGCCTGATGCTTCAACCGGGGTGGACCGTCAGGCGGCAGCACTGACGGGTCGTCCACCCCAGCGGATGCCTTTCTCGCTGCGGATGCGGGCGCGTTCGCGGCGTTGGGCGGCCAGGACGTCAGGGTGGCGGGCGTTCTTCTTTCGGTGCTTCGTCGGGCAATCCGAGGCCCATGAGGAGCAGGAGCGTCACGGTCATCGCCGCGACGAGCCAGGCCAGTGCCCGGGAGGCCCGCAGGCCGTAGCCCGAGACGGCCCAGTACAGGGCTAGCAGGACGCGCTCGGAGCGGGGGCGGAGCCGGTCGTGCCACGCAGGGACTACCCTATGGCGCGCGCACCCCGCGGGGCTGTGACCTGTCACGCAGGCAGCCCGATCCGGCCACGGTCCGCCTGGGTCACCAGCGGCTGTCGTGGGGGAAGCGTCAGTCGCGGCCCTGAATCGCGCCGGATGAACAACGGCATCACCCGCCTGATGCCGCTGCTGCGGAAGATCCCGCCGGTCAGCAGCGCGCCGGTGCAGCCGTCCGCCGCGCCCGAGGTTGCCCTGTCCTGCTCGGCGGTCGCGGTCCGGCCAACGACCTCTCCCTCGCCACCACCGTCACCCCCACGCCCGAACGGGGCAAGACCGTCCGTGCCCTCCTCCCCCGCTGATGCCGACGAGGTCGGACCGCCGCGCACGCCCATACCCGCGAGCCGGCCCCGCGAGCTCGACGCAGGACAGCGCGCCTGTTTGGAAAGGCCCCGCGGTCAAACGGACCTCGTAGAACTTTTCAGGCTCTACTTCGACCGCGGACGCCGCCGAGCAGGCATGGCAGCAGGAACTCAAGGACCTGCAAACCCGCCGAGGAACCTCCTCCACCGGCGTGCGCGGGGCCTTCCAAGATCTCTGGGGTGATGCGCACGAGGGTGCCGTGGCCTCGGTCTACGCCGAGATGGCCCACCATCGGGGATGGCTGCGACTCGACCGGACCCTCACCTCGGGTGAGCACGACGAGTGACGACGTCGCTGAGGAGACGGTCCTTGCGGCTCTGCTTTCACTTCCGGAACAGCGTCGCCCGCCCGGCCCCACCCTACGGATCACCGCCCTGCCCGACCTCTGCCGATCGGCAGAGGGCGGCCGCGTCACGCCGTCAGGATCCGCCGGTCGACGGATGGAGGCGCGCACGGTCCCGCGGCGAGACTGGGCTCGCCAAGCAGTCATGTTTCGACGGGAGTTCCCTCATGCTCGACACCACTCGGCACATCCCCCCGAACGCCACTGCCGCTCACGGCGCGCCGCCCCGCTGGGTCGTCGGCACGGCCCGTCTGGCAGCCCTCGCGCCGCTGCCCAGCGGGCTGTGGCGGCTCGCCGCCGCGTTCGGCGTGCCGGTCGGATTCACCGGGGCGAATGCGCTCGCCGACGTGACCCCAGGCAGCTCCTTCTCCCTCTACATGATCGGGCTGTCCCTCTTCTCCGAGGCGCTCGGCCTGCTCGCGCTCGGCCTGGTCCAGCGATGGGGTGAGGTGTTCTGGTCCTGGCTGCCCCTGGTCGGCGGACGTAGAGTGCCGACCTGGTTCACCGTGCCCTTGGCGGGCGCCGGGGCGCTCGCGCTCACCGTGATCACCGTCCTCGGCGCCTTCGGCTGGAATCAGCCCGACACGATGGGCGACCCTGAGGCCCCGAAGGGTGTGGCCTACCTGGTGATGACGGCCCTCTACGCCCCACTGCTCGTCTGGGGGCCGCTGCTGGCCGTGGTGACCGCTCACTACTGGCTGCGCCGCCGCCGCGCCGGGGCCATCAAGAACCCTGGATGAGAAGCTGCTGCTCAAACCGGAGGCGAGCAGATCCGACCCCCCGTTACCTTCTTTGTGGCTCCGCAATGGGGCCTCCGCCTTGGCATGGCTTCCCCCTTGTTGAAGTTGATGATCCGGGGAGGGTGGCACCGGCACCGGAGGCATCGACGGACCGCTGATGAGGGGCTTGAGCACCGGCTTCGCCCAAGGCCGGTTGAGCTCTGTAACGTGGGTGTGGCAGCTCGATGCCGAGGCACGGCCGGACGGAAGCGTGATGGAGGGGCCTGCACGTGATCGATATCGGCACCATCGACGTCTTCCTCGGCCTGGACGTCGGCAAGGGCGAACACCACGCCATCGCGGTCACACCGGCTGGGAAGGAGGCCTGCCCAACACCGAGCCGGACCTCCGCGAGCTGTTCGTGAAGTTGCAGGCCAAGCACGGAACGGTACTGGTCGTCATCGATCAGCAGGCCTCGATCGGCGCCCTGCCGCTGGCGGTCGCGAGAGACACGGGCTGCCCGGTCGCCTACCTGCGGGGGCTGACGATGCGGCGGATCGCCGACCTCTATCCCGACGAGGCCAAGACGGATGCGAAGGACGCGTTCATCATCGCGGACGCGGCCCGCGCGATGCCTCACACGCTGCGGGCGATCGACGGCGAGGACGAGACGATCACCGAGCTGGAGATGATCGTCGGATTCGACGACGACTTGGCTAGCAGAAGCCCGTACCTTACTGTCACCGTTGCGTAGGCCGGAATGATCTTGGGGTGCGTTCATCTGAACGAGGTTCCGCCCGCCTTGGGGCAGAAGCCTGAGTTGCTGGTGATCATGGCCGCGCGCCTGCGCATACGCGGGATCAAGGCCGCTTAGCGTCGCGATGCCCCGCAGGCTGGAGGCGACGTTGAGCAGGTCTTCCTCGTTGTAGTCCTGCATGCGCCAGTCGGCATCGCCCATCCGCTCGATCAGCAGCCGCCCGCGATGGCGGCGGTCTGGCGTGCGAGAGCGGCGAGCTCCTCTTTCCGGTCCGCCATTACGGCTTCGCTTCCGTATCCTCCAGTCGCGCGAGTCCCCGATCGCGTCACACGCACGCGTCACAGGCTGACGCCCGCCCTCCAGTCCGGTGAGGCCCCCGGACCCCGCTCAGCTCTCCCTGACCGAGCGTCACTCTGATTACAGAAAGCATCACCTCCCCGTAGCTTCGGGAGAACAGGGCCTTGACGGGGGCGAACGCAGCCCGAAGGGCTGCTCCGCAGGTGGCGCCGCCGGCCGCGACCAGGGATATGGAACAGGCACTCAACCTTGTTCTTTAGCCTTTGGCGGAGCCTCAGTGACACCGGTAGGTTCTCCGCGGTGACCTTGATGGAGACGCAGGGCCTCGCGTCGATGCGCGACCAGGCGCAGTTACGTTGGGTGGCGCTGGGGGGGGGACACGACTCGGCAGTTGGCCGTGGTCATGCTCCATGGCGGTCCCGGGCTGCCGGATTACCTGGGCGGTGTCGCCCCCATGGTCGCCGTCCTCGCAGCAGGCCCGGCGCGGTCGCCGCGGACAAGGCCTACTCGTCTCGCGGCAACCGCTCCTACCTGCGCAGACGCGGTATCAAGGCAGTCATCCCCGAGAAGAAGGACCAGGCCGCCCACCGGAAGAAGAAGGGCGCCCGAGGCGGCCGACCCGTCACCTATGACGCAGATCTGTACAAGGATCAGAACACCGTCGAACGCCTGATCAACAAGCTGAAGGCCTGGCGAGGCATCGCCACCCGGTACGACAAGTCGCCCGAGAGCCACCTCGCCGGCGTCCGCCTCCGCGCCGCAATGATCTGGATCGACGACCTCCTGAAGACCGCCGACTGATCACGACATCACACAGGCCCTAGCACCGAATCGGCACGGTCGTCGCGGCGGGCCCGATGAAGTCGGCGACGGCATCTGAGCGGGCTTGAACACCTCGAACTCCACCTCGCCAGTCTCGTCGGCGATGCTGGCGCGCACGGAGAGAGAGTCGGGCTGATGATCGCCGCCGATGTGTCCAGGGGTACGGTCGCGGACACGACCACGGCGTCGAAGCGGTCCGCGGGGCTGTTCAGCTCTGTTCCGACACGAGCCTGGTGGCCGGTGTGGCGTCCTTACGTGCAGGAACGGCTCCGTGCATGGAGCCGGGTGCGACGGGCCTGCCCTGGGGAGGCACGCATCCGGATCCTGCCGGTCGGGCGGGTACCGACGGCGACACCACTGTGCGCTGCGCTACGCGGCGCCACAGGCGAGGCAGGGAGGCGTAGAAGCGGTCGGGAAGGAACACGGCGTCCGCAACGATCATCGCGCCGGAGAAGAGAGGCAGTCCCAGGAGCACAGCGATACCGACATGCATACCCAGCAGCACGGCCAGAACGGCATATTTGAGCCTTCCGAAGAGTACGAACGGGAAGGCGACCTGCAAGAGCACCGTCACGTAGCTGGCGATCGCGATCACCATCGGGTACTCGTCCACGAGGTGGGAGAGCGCGGGCCAGGGCTGGAAGAGTTCGAGGTTCAGCGCGTAGTGGAGAGCGGTGCCGCCGCCCCAGGTCGGGCCCTGGATCTTGTACAGGCCGGCTGATCCGTAGAGGAAGCAGACCTGTGCCGCGATGACGAGGATGCCGCAGTTGTGCACCACCGTGGTCAAGGTGGCACGGGCATCCTGGAGTTGTTGTGCGGAGAGGCTCCTCACCGGCTCTGGCGCGTCGCCCGCAGGGGCTGTCTTGAGCCGGGTCCTGCGTGCGTCCAGGGACCAGCGCCGACCGCACGCGGTGAGGACGAGGTAGAGGGCCATCAGCAAGATCAGATTGTCGCCCCCGTCCGTCATGAAGATCGATCTGGCATGAAACGAGGTCACCACGACGGCGAAGAGGACGGACATGGCGCGGGTGCGCCAGCCCAGCATGAACAGCGCGGACGTGACGATGGCCATCACGTAGCAGAGTTCGAAGTAGGCACGGCTGTCGGACAGGATCAGGATGCTGTTCCAGCCCGTCTGGTCGAAGAGCTGCTGTGCCAGCGCCGGTGTCCAGGGGGAGCCGGGGCCCCAGATCTCGTCACGGTGCGGGAACTCGCGCAGCAGGAAGACCAGGTAGAGCAGCCCGTAGCCGATGCGCAGAACCGACGCGGCGTACGGGGAGATCGGACGGTCGGTGAGAAGCGCCCACAGAGCGCCGAGCTGGTCGAGGAGCCATCGGTGGGCCGTGCCGGCGATCGAAGTCTCTTGGGTCGCGGGCCGGTGTGGCGTGGCCGTGGAGGGGGGCTGGGGATTCTGTTCACTTCCCATTGGAGGTCACCTTCCACCAGGGCAGGAGCCGGTCCTCGGTGGGTGCCGGCGGGCGGTTCCCGGCCGTGGTGCCGGGCGCAGCGACGGGCAGTGTGACGACCCGGAGCTGGACGAAGTCGAAGGTGCCGCCGTCGTTGTGGGCGGCGACGCGGTCCGCGGCGATGTTGCGCAGGTACGTCTGCAGCATCACGGCCCGTTCCGAGCGTGCCGTGTCGCTTCCTCCATGTGTCTCGACATACGAGGTCCAGGCGCGGCGCAGAAGGTTCTGGGACGTATGGCTCGGAAATACGTTGTGGTCGACCGCGGAATGATCCACGGCAGCAAGGTCGAACCAGGGGGTCACCTGCACCGATCCTTTGGAGTCCGTGTGGGCGGTCCTCACCAGGATTTTTCGGTTGAAGGAGTCAGGGTCCGGGGCGAAGAGCCGCCAGTTCTGTTCGAAGAGCGGAAACACCCATCCGTTTACCTGCGCGCTGTACCGCATCGACACAGGGTTGGAGGGAGCCACATGAAGGAACACCAGGACGACGTGGACCAGAGTCGTCACCAGGCAGAGGGCCACGGCGATGCGCAGCCCTGCTTTCACCGCGCGAGCTCTGATGGGCCGCTCGCCCGGCATAGCCGCTTCGTCATGATGCTGTTGGGGGACCGGACCGGAATCGGACTGATGAATTTCCTTCACGCCCGCAGGTCCAATTCCGCTCGACATCGCCCACCCGGTCTTCCTCATGTCTTCTGTTTCGCCTGAGTTCTATGCGACTCACCGACGGCGCGCGGCGGATTCGATGAGGATCCCGCCGCGCGCCGTCATCCGATGAACGGGCTTCGTGCAGCCTGCTGCCTAGCCCTCATGGCCTTCGTGACCCTCGTGACCCGCGGGCTTGTTGCCGTAGCCGTAGTGGTCGCCGGGCTTCCCGTCGTGGCCGTGGTGGTGGTCCGGGTTGCCGGGTCCTTCGTCGTCTCCGTTGCCCGGCCCGCCGTGCTCCGGACCGTAGTGGTCCGGACCGTAGTGGTCCGGACCGTAGTGGTCCGGACCGTAGTGGTCCGGACCGTAGTGGTCCGGGCCGTGGTGGTCCGGGCCGTGGTGGTCCGCGCCGCCCGGTCCGCCGTGCTCCGGACCGTGGTGGTCCGGGCCGCCCGGTCCGCCGTGGCCCGGGCCGCCGGGCTGACCGCCGTGCCCGCCGGTGACATTGCCCCCGGTGATGGTCCCGCCGGTCGTGTTGCCGCCGGTCGTGTTGCCACCGGTGCTGTTCCCGGCCGTGTTGCCCGAAGTGTTTCCGGAGGTGTTGCCGGCGATGTTCCCCGAAGTGCCGCCCGACACGAGGTCGACGATCGGTCCGCCCAGGAGGCCGCCACCGATCAGACCCACGGTCGTACCGGTCGTCGATCCGGGGGTCGGCGTTCCGGCGGACGTACCGGTCGTCGTGCCGTTGGTCGTGCCGGTTGTCGTCCCCCCGGTAGCGCACCCGCCGAGGAAGATCCTGTTGGTGTCGAGCGTCACGGCACCGTTACGGGCCAACGCTCGACCTTCGATGTTCGTCCCCGTGGTAACGCTGATCGAGGTCAGAGCCATGATGGTGCCCACGAAGGTGGAGGTGGTGCCGAGGGTGGCCGAACTCCCGATCTGCCAGTACACGTTGCACGCCGAAGCACCGTTCGTGAGGAGCACCCGGCTATTGGATGCCGTCGTCAGGGCTTCTGGGATCTGGAACACCCAGACGGCGTTGGGGTTTCCCCCCGCGTCCAGGATCAGGTCGCCGGTGAGTCCGACACCGCTGACAGCCGTGTGAACGCCCGGAAGCAGTGTCTGGCCGGCGCCGATTCCCGCCGCGAGCGCGAAGTCCGTGGCCTGGCCCGCAGCGTTGTTGTAGGCCTGGACCAGGTCGGACTTAGCCTGAAGCGCCACAGCGTCCGCAGCGTGCACGGCGCCGAGCACCAGGCCGGGCGGGAATCCGGAGATGGCAGGGTTCGGGTGCGTCCCGAGGTCGTGACTGATCACTGAGGGGCCGGTGTTGGTAACGCCCTGACCTGCCAGAACGGAGAAACTGGCGGCCGTGGCCAGAGGCACGGGTGTCGCGATGGCCAGTGCCTGCGTGGGCAATGCGGCGACCATCACAGCGGCAACCGTTCCGGCGACGGCCGAGGCCAGCCAGCCAGACATGGTGCGGCGCCGAGCCGCTTGGATTTTCAGCTTCATCGAGGGGCCACTTCCTAGTTGGGACCGTGGCATACCGGGCTCCTACGGATCGCCCGGGAAGCCTTGTCGTTGTCGCCGCATATTACGCAGCAACATTCACGCGCCAAAAACAGACAAGGAGAAGCAGGGATGATTACAAACATATTCAGCACCACGAAGCGCGATGAAAATACCAAAATTCGCCGCACCTATCATCAGACACAACCCCCGCCAGGTGAGGCCGGATTAACTCACACGAGGCAGAGCCGTTCATCTGGCAATAAATTCAAACCCGCCGTACATGACAAGTTCCGCCAGGCGGGTGATCTCTCGAAATTGCCGCAGGCTGGGCGCGCCGCCTATTTCAGCAATCGAATAACCCTGGACCGAAATCGGAATCATTTGCGCTTTCCGCCGCCACCTCGAACACCGACCTGGTCGAATTAGTGAGCGATATTCCCTGATCTCGTTTCGCCAGGGCGAGCGCATTGCCTCCACGGCAGCGGACTGCCACAAGTCATCCGGCACCAGCCGACGCCACACTCCGGCAATCGCTCCGAGCAGAGCGCCTCCCACCAACACGCCCTTCTTCGCTGAACCAGAGATGCCAAGGGCCAGGACGAGAGTCAAAGCGACGGCGAAGATCACCGCAGCCAGCACGGGCGGCCGTCACCAGGGCGAAAACGATCTCCACCGTCCCCATGTCCATGCAGCAGGTCTCACATCACGGTCAAGCCGTCGCGCCTGCGCCTGCGCCTGCACTCTCACGGGGGCGCCGTCACCAATTGAGATGACCTCTTAGCAGCTTTCCCCCAGCTGGGTGAAAGGTCATGGCGTTTGGGTGAACCCTGCTCGGGCTGTGCACGCGGCTGCGCTCGCGCGACGTGACACTCGACGGCGGGGCCCGTTGATCATCATTTGCGCGGCGCATGCGTTCGCCTTGGGCCCGGCCGCGGCACCTTCTGCGGCTGGTAGACCACTCCCGAGCCGGAGGTAGACCGCCCGTGGCGGTAAACGCAAACCCAACCGTCAGGCGACGCCGGCTGGGCGCAGAGCTGCGTCAGCTCCGTCTGGCCCGTGGCATGACCAGTTCGCAGGTGGCCAAGCACTTGCTGATCTCCCAGCCTAAAGTGAGCCACCTGGAGAACGGTCGCCGCGCCATCAGCCCACGTGATGTGCGGGACCTGTGCGACCTCTACCGGGTGACAGACCAGCGGGTCATCGACTCGTTGATGGAGATGGCCAGGGAATCGAACCAGCAGGGCTGGTGGGTGGCCTGCGGGAAAGTCCCGTACGCCGTCTACATCGGCCTTGAGACGGCAGCCTCTTCTGTCCGCTCCTACGAACCCCTGGTGATCCCCGGCCTGCTGCAGACGCCCGCTTACGCGGCAGCGGTCATCGAGGAAACGATCCCTCTCGCCACGGAGGAACAAATCGCCGTGCGCCTCGAGGTACGGCTGCGCCGTCAGTCCCGCGTCCACCACCCGGCCCGGCCTTTCCGCTTGTGGGTCGTACTGGACGAATCAGCACTGCGCCGCGTGGTCGGCAGCCCCGAGACGATGCGCGAACAGCTCGAGTATCTGTACCGCCTCGGTGAACAGCCGCACATCACTGTCCAGGTCCTCCCGCACCATGCGGGAGCCCATCCGGGAATCTCTGGACAGTTCTCCATCCTCGACTTCCCGGACGCCGCCACGGGAACGGTGTATCTGGAGCGGTTCACCAGCGACCTTTACCTGGAGAAACGATCCGACGTACGGCACTACAGCGCCATGTTCGACGACCTCCAGGCGCAGGCCCTGAACCCGGAGCACACGCGCTGCTTCATCATCCGCGCCGCCCAGGAGCTCAGGAGCTGCCGGCCGCCGTACCGCTGCCCCTGTCCGTGATCGCCGCCCAAGACACAGCGCGACGAACTCAGGGCGCTGCTTCAAATTCGCACCCTTCGGGTGAGGCGGAGGGTCTGTCAAGTAGACTGCTCTGGCTCACATTCGGTGGTAGCTGAGAGTGGCAGAGGGTGAGCGCTGGCTGCCGACAGCGCGATCAACCTTCCGACCTGGGTGTTTGATGAGCAGTCGGCGCGACAGTGCGCAAGCAGACCAAGAAGATCGTGCTCGCGCCAATGACGGACTCGCAGGCTTGTCGACGACACAGAGCACTCGTCCCATCGTGCGGATCTGCGATTTCATCATCGACGCCAGCCCTCACTCTCAGCTACCACCGTATGTGATCCAGAGCCGTCTTCTTTGCAGTCCCCAAGCAGGGGGCGGCCATTTTCAGAAAGCGCCATCAACCCTAGGCAAGCCTCCGCTGCCGGTGTCAGCTGGGACGCATGGACAGGGATGAGGAGCTGCTGCGCGGCCGGGTCTACGGTACGGACCACGACGACCCGAACCCGTGCCCACGGCCCGGCCGCACCCAAGAGCGCATCTGATCAAGCTTCATACGCTTGTGGGTAGAATGTCCGTTTCCATTCGCCAGGCTGGTGCCGATTCTCCGGTGAGCTCACGGCTCATTTTGTCAGCCATCGCCCAGTGGATCATCGTCCGGGATCTCTGCGGCAGGGCTTCGTAGGCACGCGCCAGGCGGCGGTGCTGCATCAGCCAGCCGAAGGTCCTCTCGATCACCCATCGCTTGGCAAGCGGCTGGAAGCCCTTCGTTCGTGGTCGTTGCACCACTTCCACATCGATCCCCAAACCGGCGCCATGCTGGATGACACTGGTCTGGTAGCCGCCGTCGGCCCACACCTTGGTCACACTCGGATGGCCCGCGGCCAACTCCGTCAGAACCTGCTTGCCTCCTGCTGAGTCGTGGACCGAGGCGGCAGTGACAAGGACGGCCAGGAGCAGCCCGAGGGTGTCGGTGATCAGGTTTACGATCTCTCGCAGGCCGTGCACCCGCGCTGCGGCCCCGCTAGACGGGCTGCTGCTCGACATCACCGCTGGACGGCAGACGAGATCCAGACCGGCGCCGCGCTGACGACCGAGTGCCTTTGCACGCGAGTGGCGGCTCTGGCGCAACTTATGTGGTGGCACCACTGTGCGTGACGACTGACATTCCGTGTAGCGGGCCAGGGACTTGGCCCACCGCGCTATAGGGCGATCAGTCCGGCTGCCGTCTCCTTGAAGCCACAGGTATTGAAATAGAAGGGACGCAGGTGTTCCTCGAAGTCGACGTGAAGCCACTCGCACTTCGCGGCTCGGGCTTCTTTAGCCGCAGTTGCGACGAGCGCGGCTCCGACTCCGCTCGACCGGCGATGCTGCGCGACCACCGTGTCCAGGACGAAGGCATGAGCTCCGCCGTCCCAAACCACGTTGAGGAAGCCGATCAGAGAGCCGTCTTCCCGTGCACAGACCCAGCCGAGGCTGTGGCGTTCAAGTCGTTCTCGCCAGTCGGTCTGAGCGACCGGGTGACCGAAGCCGTCGGCGTGTAGAGCGTTGAGGCAGGCGTTGTCGAAGTCGCCCCGCCATTCGTACTTGATCGTCATACCCCGATCGTATGTCCGCCCGAGCCTGGTACTGACCGGATTACGGAGCGAGGAGAACCCGCTTGCGGAGCAGTTGAAATCCGGCGCGGCCAAACATTTGGCGCTTGAGCATCTTGATTCGGTTGACATGGCCTTCGACCGCCCCCGAGCTCCAAGGCAGGGCGAGTCCGGCGGTGACGGCGTCGAGGTCGCGGTCGATGCCGGCGGCGAGGGTGTGGAAGCTGGGCAGGTCGTCCTGCCGGACGGCGTTGAGCCACCCCGGGAGACGCTCGCCCTGACGCTCGGTGAGCATGGACGTGAAGGAGCGGACGTGCCCCTGATTCTGGGCGATGAGCCTGCGGGTTCGTACTCAGCTAGCTGGACGGATGAGGCTGTTTGCACCCTCCTGTGCTCGGAAAAGAGCCAGACGTCTGCACCAAGTTCCCCAGCTGGAGCATTGGCGACAGGTGCTGCGGCTCACGGGGCCGGCTCAGGGGCAACGGCGTCGTGCCGGTGCGATGAAGTCGATGTCTTCGCGTCTCCGCTTCGGTCGATCAGGGCGGCGACGGCGTCGAGGACGCGCTGCAGGCCAAAGGAGTAGGCGTGGGCGCGGTCGTAGGCACTGTTGTGTGCGGCGCCTGCGGCTGCCCCGAAGCGGACGGCAGTGGGGTAGGCGTTCTCGTCGAGGACCCGGGCGAGGAGGGGGCGTTCAGCTCCCAGCCGGTGCCCCCGCCACCGCCTCCCCCGCCCACCTGCCGGGCCGGTCTGAGTCGACTTGGTGTTGGTCGTGTGACCGGTGCTGGCGGCGGTGTGCCGTCCGGCCGCCATCGCCGAGGAGAACAAAGCCCCTTTTCGAACGCCACCCATGGAGCTGTGACACGGTGCTCGGTTCGGATATCGTCCGGGCAACGAGACTTCACCGGGGGATGGGATGAGGGCAGAGACCGTCACAGCAATATGTGCCGTCGTGATTGCTGTCGCGTCGCTGGGTGTGTCGATCTACCAGACACGTGCGATGCGCCAGCACAACCGTCACTCGGGTGCGCCCGGTACTGCAACTGCATCGGGGCTGGCCGGCCGGGGGTAGAGCGGGGATCCGGCTCATCAACTCCGGGGTTGGCCCGGCGGTCGTCGTCGACAGTGTGTTGACGGTCGATGGCGAAGTGATCGGCGCCTGGCACGAATCCAGTGTCGACCGCGTCCGCGAGTGCCTGTCGGTGAGCCCGTCCGCTGTCACATTCAGCCCGGGCGAAGTCCTCGCCACCGACTACGAACAGTATCTGTTGAGTGTCGCAAGCTACGACCCGCAGAACCACGCCGAAGTCGAGGGCCTGATCAACCGGCGGCTCACCCTCAAGATCCGCTACGAGTCCCTGTACGGCGGAGAGAACTACACCGCCCTTCTATGCCCAGTCCATTGAAAGAGTCTCCCCCGCGCATCAGCTCAACAAGCGTGCAGAGCACCGCTCGCTACTGAGTTTGAAGGTGGCCTGTCATAGGGGCTGCATGATGCCGCATGCACCGCCGCTTCGAGCGCACGGCCGCCACACCTCCTGGCCTTCGCCGCTATCGCCTCGGCCGTGATCGCAACCCCGTCTCGCCAGGTAGACGGCCCACCAGTTCTTCTGCATCCTGTTGCAGTGAGCGTTCTGCAGGACAATGATGAGCATCATTATGTGGCCGAGGCAGATCATCGAGTGCGGAGACTTCGTCCTGCGGCGCTGGCGGGGACAGAGCGACTTCGAGCTAGCGTTCAGGTTGATCGACGAGTCGTTGGACCACTTGCGCCCTTGGATGCCGTGGGTCGCCCGTCACAGCGCGGAGAACACCCGAGACTTCCTGGCGAAGTCCGACGCGAAGTGGGACAGCGGTGACGCGTACAACTACGCCATCACCAAGGACGGCACGCTCGTCGGCATGTGCCAGACCTACCGCGGGGCCGACCCCCAGAGCTGGCGCATCGGGTACTGGCTGCACCCTGCCGCCACCGGCCAGGGAATCGCCACGAGAGCGACGGCGGCCATGGTGACGGAGGCATTCGCCCTGCCGGGCGTGGAGTACCTGGAAATTGCGCACGACCTGGCCAACCTCTCCAGCGGCGCCGTCCCGCGACGGCTGGGTTTCACCGAAGTCCGGCGTGAACAGCCAACGCCGCCCGCAGCACCCTCAGACAGCGGGATCGACGTGGTCTGGCGACTGAACCGTCCAATGCCGGCCCATTACTGAGCTTGTAGCTGTGGTGTCGTCATGCCGTCCATCATGGATGTCAGCCTCACGGGGCCCCGATCCGATCCGAGGCTGAGGTTCGGCGTGCATGCCGACGGCGTCGATACATGGGCCACCATCGAGGTGTACGCGTATGCCGTGGATGCGGACGGGGAACCTCGGAAGCCGTCGGTGGACTTCTTCCGCAGCAATCTCCGGGCCAATGACCGGGGCGTGATCGAGCACCGGGTCGACACACCGGTCACCATTCCGGCCAGGGCGTGGGGCATCGCTATCAACGCCGTGGCAGCCAACGGGTCGGACGTTTGCGAAGCGCGCGCGGAGCGCGGACCCACATGCGCGGTGATCCAGCTGCGCTGACGTGCCACGGGGCTGGCGGCCGCAGGCTTGGACATAAAGTCCGGCCGAGGATCGCCCGGCCCTCCGTGGTGGCGACGATGTCACCTGGGAACAACACTCCGCTGGAAGCGAGATGGAGATGCGGCTTCAGTCAGCGGCTCCCGGTCGACTGGCTCCAGGAGCACCTTGCCGCGGATGCGACGCACTACTTGTTTCCCACGCTCGTGCACCGGCTCAGCCACCGTCCCGAATGTCACCACAGTGGAGGTGCCAGCTGCTGCTGACCGTCAGGACCGGCGAAGAGGTCTGGGGTCTGCTCGACGTTCTTCCCACACCTTCGACAAGCTTCCGGAGTCCTTGGATGCGGCGTCCAAGGCGGACCTCGTCAGTCGCAGAGCGAGCTGTGACCCAGCGTGAGTGGGCAGAGCGGATGGCTGTTGATGACGGTGGTCCTGAAGAAATGCCACGGAACTGAGACGCGGGCACCCGGACATGGGCAAGCCCAGAAGCCTACTGGTCAGCATGATGTGCTATGACACGAAGAGTGAGAACCTGCACATCGTCGTCTCCCCTGCACCGCTGACGCGTCGCGTCGCGTCGCGTCAACATAGTGCGGGGAACCGGCCACGGCGATGGCCTGATCCCGTTGGTCACTGCCCCGGGATCGCGCCGTTTCTCATCCCGGACCTCCGTGTCGCCGCCGACAGCGGGCGCCGTGCGAAGGCAGCCACCTCCCAGCGGATAGGTGGCTGCCTTCGGAGCGTCAGCACTCGCGCAGGCCCGGAGCGGGGTCGACCGACGTGTGGACGTCCACGGCCGCGACGTTGCCCCACTGGCCGTTGTCCAGCTTGGTCCAGTACCAGACGTTGTTGCCGCCGGCGTGCTGGTCACCGCGACCCCAGCACTGGAACCAGCTGGGGCTCGTGTTCAGCGGCCCCCGCACCGCGGAGTTGTACCGGCGGTGCTCGTAGCCCTTGGCGCCGACCCGGTTGCCACACCACAGCTTGCCGTCGGCGCGGACGCCGCATTCGGCAGCCGCGCCCTTCGTGGTGGCGGCCGTCGCCTCGGCGGGCCCGGTCACGGTGGCCATGCTGCCAGCCAGTGCGGCGGCGGCGAGACCCAGGACGATGTTCTTGCGTGCGGACATGCTTCCTCCTCGAAAGGGCTCCCTCGGGAGCCGGGTGATGGGTGTGCGTGATCAGTGGTGCTAGTGGTGCTCAGGGGCAGGTGCGTACGCCGTCCAGCCAGGCGGCGCCCTTGATGTAGATGTTGGTGATCCACGCTCCGTACTCGGGCAAGTAGGACCAGGCGTCGTTGGAGTAGCCCTCCGCCGTCACCGGTTCGGCGTGCTTCTGGCACTCGACGCGCACCGTGGTCGGGCCGGGAAACCGGTGTACCCGCGGGCTCGTGGTGGACGGCTCCTTGTGGGTCCACACATCGATGCCCCAGGTACTGAACGTGCCGGGAGCCGGCGCCGCGGCAATGCGGACCGCTCCCGCGTAGTCCCCGCCCAGCCGTACGTCGCTGACGGTGATCCGGGTGCCCGATTCCCTGGCCTCGACCATCTTCCCCCCGCCCAGGTAGATCGCGATGTGGTGGACGGAGCCCCCCGACCCCCAAGCCAGCAGGTCCCCCGGCAGCAGCGGCGCGGTCCCCTGGGCGGCCGCGAAACGCTGCTTCACCTGCGGGGAGTGGAACTGGTGGTACGAGTTGCCGGGCAGCGGGTCGCCGTCGGCCGCGCGGCCGTAGGCGTACCGGACCAGTCCCGAGCAGTCGAAGCCCAGCCGCTCCGGGTCGTGCGCACTGTCCGCATCGGTCGGGTCGACTTGACCGTACGTCGGCCCCGGCTGCGGCCCGTGGCCGCCGCCCCAGGTGTACCAGACGCCGATCTGTTCGCATGCGGCCCGTACGGCCCCCTCCGCCACCGCGGAGGCCCCGGGGGCGAGCACGTCGCACGACTCCGCCTTCGGTACCGCGGCCGCCGGGGTACCGCAAACACCTCCCCACGTGGCCAGGAGGATCCCCGCCGCCACCGCCGCCCCCACCGTTGTCCGCATCGCCATATCCGCTCCCCCGTCCCCGTCGCGGTGTCCCGCGGATCGTCGTGCTCGTCGTGGTATTCGCGGCGTGCTCGTCGTACGGAGCACGGACCGGCCGTCCGCCGGGCACTCCGAGACTGTGCCCCGTCACCCCTCCGTGTCGAGGAAGCGCGGGTCGCCCATCGCAACGGGAAACGGGAAACTCCCGGGAAACCCCCCTCTCACCAGGCCCTTTGAGTAGCCGTCAATAAGCCGCTTGGTTACCCGCGATACCCGCGCTCGGCAGCGTCGGCCCCGTACTGCATTGCCCAGATGGGGTTCAGTCCCTCGCCGTCCGGTCTGCCGGCTCGCGGCACCGGACGTTGCCTGCGGTGTGACGCTCCATGGCAGGGGAATCAGCAGCCCAGCCGTGAAGCAGGCAAGGGTTGTGTCGTCCACGAGTGGGCCCCGCACACCGCCGCTCGGCACCTGCACGTCTCTCCCTCGCTCGGCCTCGGGCTGGTGAAGGGCACACTGTGCTGCCGGTGTTGGGTGTAGCCGCAGCCGTCGACGGCTCGGTCGGCGCCCGGCCGAGTGACCAGAACTTGCGGGTACATTTCGATCGCAAGAACGGTTGATCAGAACGTTCCAGCCTCCTTTCGGCCATTCCTGACGCCCGGGTCCACCCCGCCAGCGTGCGGCCGGACCGAGGGCGGACGCCCCTGAGCCCATGCGCGACAACGGCCGCCGACAACACGCCGTTTGGCCGGAAAAGTACGCATTGACCGAGACCGGCGAATATGTCGCGCCGCACGTTCTTCGATCCGGCGGAGACGGTGACGCTGCACGGGGTGGTCCCGGAGCAGCGGCGGGCGGCGGCCGTCGATGACAAGGGCCGCGTCGAGCGCATCCCGTACGAGCTGTGCGTGCCCGTGGGCTGCGGGACGCGCTGCGCCGACGGATCCGGCCTCCGGGACATCGAAATGGAGACTGGCGCTCAGCCCCCGTCCCCCGCACCCGCTACGCCTTCCGCGCGGACGTCCAGCCCTGGCGGCGGAGGCTTTCGAAGCCGTCCAGGAGGAGGTCCAAGGCGAATTCGAACTCGAACTGGTCGTCGCAGCCGCCACCGACCGTGGAGCCCCCGTCGTGTGCGGCCGTCGCGGCCAGTTCCGCGATGTGCGGGTAGCGCGCCGCCAGTCCGGGGTCCGGCGGGCCGGAGGGGCCAGAAGTGTCGAACAGTTCCTGACTGAAGCCGAGCAGGCGGCTGCCCATCGCGTGCATGACGTGGTGCGTGAGGTCGGCGGAGAGGCCGCCCTCCCGGAAGCTCCCGGCCATCGAGTCCAGGTACGCCAGCACGGCTGGGGTGGGGCCGGTCCGCGACTCGATGACCCGGGCCGCCCAGGGGTGGCGCAGCAGGACCCGCCGGGCCGAGAGGATGCGCCCGCGGACCACGCGCTGCCAGTCGGGGCCCGCGGCCGGCGGGTCGATCTCACCGACGACGGCGTCGGCCATGCCGTCGAGCAGCTCCTCCTTGTTGGCCACGTGCTTGTAGAGGGCCATCGGTACGACGTCCAGCTCCTGCGCGAGCCTGCGCATGCTGAGCGCTTCGATGCCGGTGGCGTCGGCAAGCGCGACCGCGGCGCGCAGGACGCGGTCCCTGCTCAGGGGGATCCGTTGCGTGTGCGTGGCTTCCTGCCGGGTCATCGCGGTTCGGCCCCTTCCCTCTTCGACAGCGCCCTCTCCTTGACGAGTGTACGTCGTACACCTATGGTGGCCGCCAGGTGTACGGCGTACACCATCACCGAGTGAGGGGTACCGAGAAGATGAGTCCGGACCGGAGAACCGCGGTGGCCGCCGGGTCGCTGTTCCTGCTGACCGAGGCCGCCGCGATAGCCGGGGCGGTTCTGTACCGTCCCCTGCTGGGCGCGGCGGACGGCCGGCTCGCACAGGGCGCCGACACGCGGGCGTTGCTCGGGGTGCTCTGCGAGGTGGTGCTGGTGGTGGCGGTGGCCGGTACCGGGGCAGCACTGTTCCCCGTCCTGCGGCGCCACGGCGAGGGGCTCGCGCTCGGGTACGCCTTCGGGCGGCTGCTGGAGGCGGCCGTTATCGCCCTCGGGATCGTCGCCGTCCTGGCGCTCGTCACCCTGCGGCGGGACGCGGCGGCGGCGGGCGGCGCCGACGTCGCGCTGGCGGCCCTGCACGACTGGACGTTCCTGCTCGGGCCCAACATCGCCCTCGGCCTGAACACCGTCCTACTTGCGTACCTGGCGTACCGCGCACGGCTCGTGCCGCGCTTCATCGCCGTGCTCGGGCTGGTCGGCGGGCCGCTGATCTGCGCCTCGGCTGTCGCCGTGATGTTCGGGGCCTACGCGCAGCTCTCCGTGGCGGGGTCGGCCGCCGCGCTCCCGGTGTTCGCTTGGGAGCTGGGGCTGGCCGGGTGGCTGATCGTCAAGGGATTTGGGCCCGGCTCAGGCGCCGCGTCCCGGGCAGAAGGAGAAGTGGCTGATCCGGCAGGTGTCCGTCGGTGAGGCCGACCCGAGCTTGACGGCGGTGCCGACCGGGGCGACGCGCCAGAGCTGTCCGGCCGGGACTGTGTGGGTGGGGTGTGGCCGCGACTGCGTTGCGGAGCTTCATGCGGGGATGCGTCCCTTCAGAAGATGATCAAGAGGTCGCTGCGGGGCCGAGCCTAGGAGGGCCGCGAGCGGCGAATCGATCCGCCGCGGGCCGTCGGCACCCCAGCCGTCCAGCACCGTTCCAAGCCGCCAGGTCCGGCGGCCCGCACCCGACCACCCGAAGACGTCCAGCTGCCGAGCGACGGATCCGCCGTCGACTGCGGCGGCTGCGGCTCGAACCTGTCCGCCCAGTGGGGTCAGCCCGGCAATTCCCTCGACGTCGGCGGCCCCCTCCTGAGCGGAGACGACGTGACCGACGCAGTCACCGCACTCCTGGTCGTCCTCCCTGCTGAGCAGCAGCAGACGCTCGCACTGCTCGCGACGCTGCCGCCGGCGGAGAGGGAGGCCATGGCCTGGAACCTGGACGGCTTCAACCACGAGGAGACCGCCAAGGTCCTCGGCAGAAACCCTGCTGCCGTGAGGCAGGCCCACTGATGATGCGGGCACGCTCCCGGCGCCGCGACCTCCGAGCGGCCGGGTGCCCGGATCGTCCGGCTCTGAAGTTCGGCACATCGGCCACCTCCTCTCGACAGCGACCGCGACCATCGCGAGCTGTCGCGACACGCACGCGGTGATTCCGCGAGCCGCCGGTGCATCGGGCGAGAGGAGCTGAGACGCGTGCTGATCCCCCATCACCTGAAGTGGTCCGCTTACCGTCCTCCGGAACGCAACCACCGGCAAGATCGCGCAATCAACTTAGCTCCCACGCCAGTTGGTGAGGGCGCGCAGCCGTGGCCAACTGGCTTGCCGAGCACTTGGTCCGCCTGGCAGGTCCCGGTATCGACGTCGAGGACCTGGAAGCGCCCAGGAACGCTGGCCCAGCTCCGTGAGCGGCGAGCCTCTGCAGCTGCGGTCAGCTGAACATTGCGCGCGCGGGGACGCGTCCCTTCGCATCAGTCGTTGGCCGGTGGGGGCGTGGGACGGGTGCCGGAGCTGGTCGGTTTACCCGTCCTCCCCGCCGCTGGTGTGGGTGTCTCCGCTGGCCGGCTGACGGTGGCCTGCCATGCTCATCCGGGCTCTTCCTGGTCGGGCGGTTCGCTCACCGTGACCTGGGCCGGGCGCAGGAGGTGTTGTCCGACGCGGTAGCCGGGTCGCAGGACGGTGGTGCAGGTGGGCTGGTCGACCTTGTCGGACCGTTGGTAGGAGATCGCTTCGTGGCGGGTAGGGTCGAAGGGTTCTCCCGGGGCCCCGACTTCCTGAAGGCCGAGCGTGGCGAGCTGGGTTTCCAGCACGTCGGCGACTGCTCGCAGGCCGGGTTCGATGTCGCCGTGCTCGCGGGCCTGGTCGATGGCGTCCAGGACGGGCAGGAGCCCGCCCAGGACGTTGGCGACCGCGATTTCCCGTATCGCGAGACGGTCACGCTGCACCCGCTTGCGGTAGTTGTCGTATTCCGCCTTCAGGCGCTGCAAGTCGGCAGTGCGTTCGGCGAGCTGGCTCTGCCCAGTGGTGCTGCCGCCGGCAGGGGCGCCGCCAGGCGTTTCGTGTCCGCCGCCGCTCTCGGTGTGCTCGGGGATGCCGCTGTCTGCTGCTCTGAGCTCGAGAGTCACGGGGTCGATGCGCCGTTTGTCCCTGATCACGATGGGGGGCGGCTGCTTTCGCGGTCCGTTGGAAGACTTCGGTGGGCTCATCTCGCGTCTCCCTTCGGGCTCTCGTCGTCGACGATCTCCGCGTCGACGACTTCTTCATCCGTGCCGGACGACCCGGCGTCCGATGCCGGACCGCCACCGCCCGCGGCAGCGCCTTGGCCGTCGTAGAGGGCGGTGCCGATCTTCTGGGCGACGGTGCTGGCGCGCTCCGTCGCCGTGCGGATGGCCGCCGTGTCCTGACCCTTGAGCTTCTCCTTCAGGTCCGCGACGGCGGTTTCGGTCTCGGTCTTGAGGTCGGCCGCGATCTTGGACTCGTTGTCGCGCAGCAGCTTCTCGGTCTGGTAGACGAGCTGTTCGGCACTGTTGCGGGTCTCGGCCTCCTCCTTGCGGCGGCGGTCTTCCTCGGCGTGCTGCTCGGCCTCGCGGACCATGCGGTCGATGTCCTGGCGGGGCAGCGAGGAGCCGCCGGTGACGGTCATCTTCTGCTCCTTGCCCGTGCCGAGGTCCTTGGCCGTGACGTGCATGATGCCGTTCGCGTCGATGTCGAA